>DATBOZ010000001.1:0-15032 GCA_036561585.1 Candidatus Eremiobacteraceae bacterium
TAACACCGCATCGGGTTCGCGTTCGGCGAGGGCGGCGATGCGAAACGCCTGGCGCACCTCACCCATCGTCACGGCCGCCGGGAGTCCGTGCCCGGCGACATCGCCGACCGAAAGCGCGACGCGTCCGTCCGGGAGTCGAAACGCGTCGTACCAGTCGCCGCCGACGAGCTGTTCCTCGCCGGCCGGCATATAGAACGCCTTGAATGTGTAGCCGTCCTCAGCCGGCATCGAAGTCGGCAAAAGCGCCTGCTGTAAGACCTCGCCGATGCGCAGCGTTTGCCGGGCGAGCCGGTAATTCTCCGCGACCGCCGAGACTGCGGCGATGATCCTGACGGCCAATGCCACGACGTCCGCCCCGTCGCCGTCGCCTGCGGCCGCGAGTGACACCGAGCCGATCGTCCGGCCTTGGACTTGAAGTGGATGGACGGTGATCTCTGCGACGCCGGCGTCGCGCAGCGCTGTGTGCCACGCGCACCGGCATCCGCGCCGCTTGTGCGGACCATCGCCGGCGCCCACTGGTGCCGCCATGCGCAGCCGAGCCTCGGCCGCGGGGTCCCGATGGGCGACGACCGCAATTTCGGCTTCATCGCCAGGTCCGGCCAGCTCGACGATGCAGCAATCGAACCCCGAGCCGACCGCAGCGCGGGCGAGCCGGCGAAGCACGTCCCCCGGGCTGCCGGAAGAGATCGACGAAGCAGCACGCGCAACATCGTCCAACTCGGTCAGTTTGTTCGGATGTCGCTTCATCATCTCGGCGCTAGTAGACCAAGCAAGCATACCGCCAATCGGGAGGTAGCACAACAGCTCGCCGCATAATACGTGCTACTTCGTTCTAGAGAACTCCTGGACAAATTTCGCGCTGACCAGCGAGGTTGAGCCGTGGCAAAATCTCTTATCGGCGAACCAATGATCCGTTCAAACGGACGCGCGAACGACGGCACGACGCAGCAGCGCAAGCTGCTGCTGGCGCTGCGCGCCGCGTGCAAAGGCAATTTCTCCATGCGCCTCGCCGCGGACGCGACGGGCTTGTCCGGCGAGATCGCCGAGGCGTTCAACGAACTCATGGAGTTGAACAGGACCACGGTCTCCGAGATCAAGCGCGTCAACAAGGTGGTCGGGCACGAGGGCCGGATCGGCGCGCGCGCTTCGATCGGCCCGGTGAGCGGCGCGTGGGCCGACTACATCAATTCGGTGAATGGCCTCGTCGATAGCGTCACGTATCCGCTGAACGAAATCGACCGCGTCCTCGGCGCGGTCGCGCGGGGCGATCTTTCACTCAGCGTCAACTGCAACTCTGAAGGACGCGTGCTGCGCGGCGAGTTCTTGCGCTCGGGTGAACTCGTGAATCGGATGGTCGCCCAGCTGAACGGCTTTGCGTCGGAGGTGACGCGCGTCGCGCGAGAGGTGGGTTCCGAGGGCAAGCTTGGCGGCCAAGCCGGCGTGAGCGGCCTGGCCGGCACGTGGCGCGATCTCACTGACAGCGTTAATTCCATGGCCCGCAATCTCACCAACCAAGTCCGGAATATCGCTGAAGTGACGACGGCGGTGGCCAACGGCGATCTCTCGAAGAAGATCACGGTCCACGCCAGCGGCGAAATTCTCGAACTCAAGAACACCGTCAATACGATGGTCGTCCAGTTGAACGCGTTCGCCTCGGAGGTGACGCGCGTCGCGCGTGAAGTCGGCAGCGAAGGTAAATTGGGCGGACAGGCGCAGGTCGAAGGCGTGGCGGGCACGTGGAAAGACCTCACCGACAGCGTCAATTCCATGGCGCTCAACCTGACGAGCCAGGTGCGCAACATCGCCGAGGTGACGACGGCCGTCGCGCGAGGAGATCTTTCCAAGAAGATCACCGTCGACGTCAAAGGCGAGCTGTTCGAGCTGAAACGCACGATCAACACGATGGTCGATCAACTCAACGCTTTTGCGTCCGAGGTGACGCGTGTCGCCCGCGAGGTCGGCTCAGAAGGTCAGCTCGGCGGCCAGGCCGAGGTCGAAGGCGTCGGCGGGACCTGGAAAGACTTGACGGACAGCGTCAATTCCATGGCGAGAAATCTCACGGGCCAGGTCCGCAACATCGCGACCGTGACGACGGCCGTCGCGAACGGCGATCTATCGAAGAAGATCACGGTGGACGTGCGCGGCGAGATCCTCGAGCTCAAAGACACGATCAACACGATGGTCGACCAGCTGAATGCATTCTCATCCGAAGTGACGCGCGTGGCGCGCGAAGTCGGCTCCGAGGGCAAGCTCGGCGGTCAAGCGCAGGTCCAGGGCGCCGGAGGCACCTGGAAGGATCTCACCGACAGCGTCAACTCGATGGCCGGTAATCTCACTAGTCAAGTGCGGAACATCGCCGAGGTGACGACGGCCGTCGCGCGCGGCGACCTATCCAAGAAGATCACCGTCGACGTCCGGGGCGAAATGCTCGCGCTCAAAGACACGATCAACACCATGGTGGACCAGCTGAGCGGCTTCGCATCCGAGGTGACGCGCGTCGCGCGCGAAGTTGGATCCGAGGGCAAACTCGGCGGCCAGGCGATCGTGAAAGGCGTCGCCGGCATTTGGAAGGATTTGACGGACAGCGTCAACTCCATGGCCGGCAATCTCACAAGCCAGGTGCGCAATATCGCCGAAGTGACGACCGCCGTCGCCAAGGGCGATCTCTCGCGCACCATCACTGTCGACGTGCGCGGCGAGATGCTCGAATTGCGCGACACGATCAACACGATGGTCGATCAACTCAATTCATTCGCGTCTGAAGTGACGCGCGTCGCGAAGGAGGTCGGTTCCGACGGAAAGCTCGGCGGCCAGGCATACGTGCGCGGCGTCGGCGGCACGTGGAAAGATCTCACCGATAGCGTCAATTCGATGGCCGGCAATCTCACAAGCCAAGTGCGCAACATCGCGCAAGTGACCACCGCGGTGGCGAACGGCGATCTTTCGCGCAAGATCACCGTCGATGTGCGCGGCGAGATGCTCGACCTCAAGGACACCATCAACACGATGGTCGATCAACTGAACGCGTTCGCATCGGAAGTGACGCGCGTCGCGCGCGAGGTCGGGTCGGAAGGCAAGCTCGGCGGGCAGGCCCGCGTGCAGGGCGTGGCCGGCATCTGGAAAGATCTGACCGACAGCGTCAATCTCATGGGCGGCAACCTCACAGAACAGGTGCGCGGTATCGCGACGGTCGTCACGGGCGTCGCCAACGGCGATTTGAAGCGCAAGCTGACGCTCGAGGCAAAGGGCGAGATCGCGGCGCTGGCCGATACGATCAACGGCATGATCGACACGTTGGCGACGTTTGCCGACCAAGTGACGACGGTCGCGCGTGAGGTCGGCTTCGAAGGCCGGCTCGGCGGCCAGGCGAGCGTTCCCGGCGCCGCCGGTCTTTGGCGCGACCTGACCGACAACGTGAACCAGCTCGCCGCCAACCTCACCACGCAGGTGCGTGCCATCGGCGAAGTCGCGACCGCCGTCACGAAGGGCGACCTTTCGCGGACCGTCGAGGTCGAGGCGCGCGGCGAAGTCGCGGCGTTGACGGACAACGTCAACAAGATGATCCACAATCTCCGCGACACGACGACGAAAAATGTCGAGCAGGATTGGTTGAAGACCAACCTTGCGCGCTTCACCGGCATGCTGCAAGGCCAGCGCAACCTGGACACGGTCGCCAACCTCATCATGACCGAGCTCGCGCCCCTCGTCGACGCGCATTGCGGTCTGTTCTACCTCACCGAGATGACACCGGCCGGCCGGCGGATCCTGCGGCTCCTCGCTGGCTTCGCCGTTCCCGACCTCGAGTCGGTGTGCCGGATCTACGACATGGGCGAGGGGTTGATCGGTCAATGCGCGCTCGATAAAAAACCGCTAATCGTCGACAAACTGCCGCCGAACTACATGCACATCTCGACCGGGCTCGGCGGAGCGCCGCCGACGTGCATCGCCGTTCTTCCGGTCGTCTTCGAGGGCGAGACCAAAGCGGTCATCGAACTCGCATCGTTCGAGCGCTTCAGCGACATCCACTTATTGCTGCTCGACCAGCTCCGCGAACGCATCGGCGTGGTGTTGAACACACTTGCGGCGAACATCCGAACGGAAGAACTGCTCGAGCAGTCGCAGACGCTCACCGTCGAGCTGCAGTCGCAACAAGAAGAGCTGCGCAAGACGAACGAGGAACTCGAAGAGAAGGCTCGCTTGCTCTTCGAACGCAACGAAGAAGTGGAGCATCGGACCAAGGAGATCGAAGACGCGCGCATGGCGCTCGAGCAGAAGGCCGAACAGCTTTCGTTGACCTCGAAATACAAGTCGCAGTTCCTCGCGAACATGTCGCACGAACTTCGGACGCCGCTCAACAGCCTGCTGATCTTGTCCAAACAATTCGCGACCAACGCCGAAGGGAACTTGAGTCCCAAGCAGCTGGAGTTCGCGTCGATCATCTACGCGGCGGCCAACGACTTGCTCACCCTCATCAACGACATCCTTGACCTCTCGAAGATCGAGTCGGGAACGATCAGCATCGCGGTCGCTCCGGCAACGCTCAGCGAGATCCGCGAACAGACCGAACGCACGTTCCGGCAGCTCGCAGACCACAAAGGCGTGGAATTCAACATCGCCGTCGATCCGCAGTGCCCGCCGTCGATCGAGACGGATGTCACCCGCCTGCATCAGATCCTGAAGAACCTGCTTTCAAACGCATTCAAGTTCACGGCCGAAGGCCGCGTCGCGCTGAACGTCCGCATGGCCGATTCGCATCCGCTGGAAGAAGTCAAGGACCCCGTCGTCGCCTTTGAAGTGACCGACACCGGCATCGGCATACCGGCCGAAAAACAGCGCGTGATCTTCGAAGCGTTCCAACAAGCCGATATGACCACCGCACGCAAATATGGCGGCACGGGCTTGGGCCTTTCGATCAGCCGCGAAATCGCGTTCCGGCTCGGCGGCACGATCACGGTCGACAGCACGCCGGGCGTCGGGAGCCGATTCGTGTTCTATTGCCCGGTGAACGTCCGCGTGCACACCGCGCCGACCGACTCGGGCTCGATCAATGCCGAGTCCGACCGGCAGGCAGACGAGCTGTCCAACGAGCTGTCGCTTTCATCCCCGGCTGCCGTCGCAGCGGGAATGCATTCGCCGATCAGCGATGACCGGGCGCATATCACCCCGCGCGACCGGTCCATCCTCATCATCGAAGACGATCCCTCATTTGCGCAGGTGATGCTGGCGCTGGTGCGCGATCGCGGCTTCAAAGGCGTGGTAGCGCTCTCCGGTGCCGAAGGTCTCGACCTTGCGAAGAGGATCGGGCCCGACGCCATCACGCTGGACATCCGGTTGCCCGACATGGACGGCTGGTCGCTCCTCGAGCGCTTGCGGTCGGACCCGCAGTGCAGCGCGATCCCGGTCCACATCATCTCGGCAGATGAGCGCAATGCGGCCGGCGCGTCGCCCGCGGTCACGAGGCTGCGCAAACCGATCACCGAGGAAGCATTGGCGGGCGTGCTCGACAAGCTGTTCGGCTTCGTCGACCGGAAGACCAAACGCGTGCTCATCGTCGAAGATGATCTGGGCCAGCTCACCGCCATCACCGAGCTCATCAAACAAGGCGAGCTCGAAGTCACCGCGGTACAGTCGGGCCGCGAGGCGCTCGTCGCGCTGCGCGAAGCGCACTACCACTGCATCATCCTCGACTTGCAACTGCCCGATGTGGAAGGCGACGCGCTGCTCCGCAGCATCAAAGCCGATGCCCGCCATCGCGACACGCCGGTCATCATCTATACCGGACGCGAGTTGGATTCCGACGACGAGACTCGTCTATCGACACTCGCGTCGGCGATCATCGTGAAGGACGGCAGCGCGCCGGAACGGTTGCTCGATGAGATGGCGCTGTTCTTCCAAAAAGTCGAGACCGTGCTGCCGCCGGAGAAACGGTCGGATTCCGACGGCATGCAGCGGGCGAATGCGGCGCTGCTGGACAAGAACGTGCTCGTCGTCGACGACGATGCGCGCAACGTCCTCGCAGTCACGACCGGGCTCGAACCGTTCGGCCTACGCTGCAGAAGCGCCGCCAGCGGCCATGCGGCCATCGCGGCACTCGCCGCGGATCCATCCATCGATCTGGTGCTCATGGACATCATGATGCCGGAGATGGATGGCTACGAGACGATCCGCCGGATCCGTGCCGACGTTCGGCATACGACCCTGCCCATCATCGCCCTGACCGCCAAAGCCATGCAGTCGGACCGTGAAAGCTGCATCCAGGCAGGTGCGTCGGACTACATCAGCAAGCCGGTGAACATCGACCAGCTCGCGGCATTGATGCGCATATGGCTGTCACGCTGAAGCCGCGCGAGAAGGCGTCGCATCGGACCTCGGTCGAGGACGTTGAACTGCGGCTGCTCCTGGAGGGCATCGCCGCGGAGACCGGCTTTGACTTCCGCGAATATGCGCCGGCGGTCATCAAACGCCGCGTCCAACGGGCGATGCACAGCGAACGGGTCACGACGATCTCGAGCCTGCAGGACCGCGTCTTGCACGACGAAGACGTCATGGCGCGCGTCGTTCGCATGCTGGTCGAACGGAAGTTGCAATTGTTCGACGATCCGGCATACTATCGCCGCGTGCGCGCCACCGTCGTGCCCATGCTCCGGACGTATCCGTTCGCCCGGATCTGGCTGCCGGGTTGCGCCGACGGTGCCGAGGCGTTTTCGCTCGCGATCGTGCTCTTTGAGGAAGGCATTCTCCATCGCTGCCGGATGTACGCCACCGACGCGGCTGCCGACCTCGTCGATCAGGCGCGAACGGCGATGATCGAGATGCGCGGACCGTACATGAAGGACTATCTTGCGTCGGGCGGGCGTGCCACACTGAACGCCTATCTCACCCCGTCCGGGGCGTTCAATGAAGAGATCCGGCGCAGCGTGATCTTCGCGCAGCACAACATCGTCTCCGACGCGGTGTTCAACAGTTTTCAGTTCGTCGTGATGCGAAACGTCGGCGCCCAATTCAATCCGATGCTACGGTCTCGGGTGCATCGCATCGCATTTGAAAGTCTCGTGCCCCTCGGATATCTCGCGCTTGGCGTAAACGAGCGTGACGATAGCCCGGTCGGCCCGCGCGAACTGCGCGAGGCCGATCGCACGGCGGGCCTTTACCGCCGAGCTTCGTAAGCGCAAGGGCTCGGGCGGGAATCGAGGCGCTCGCGCCTAACGTGGCGTCCTGCGATTTGACGCTTCCACGCTGAAGAGCCTGGAATTTCGTCATGCCATGCGCGCTGCCATAGGAGAAAAGACTGTGACTCCTCCGGCCATCCCGTTCAACATCGGCAATACCGCATTCATGCTCATCTGCGCGAGTCTCGTCATGCTCATGACGCCCGGACTCGCGTTTTTTTACGGCGGACTGGTCACGCGGAAAAACGTCTTGACCATCATGATCCAGAGCTTCATGTCGCTCGGATGGACGACCGTTTTGTGGTACATCTTCGGCTACTCGATGTGCTTCGGCCCCGATTGGCACGGCATCATCGGCGATCCCACCTACTATGCATTCCTCCACGGGATCACGCTGTCGACCATGTTCACCGGCAACGATGCCGGCATCCCGCTGATCGTGCACGTGGCCTATCAGATGATGTTCGCCATCATCACTCCGGCGCTCATCACCGGCGCGTTCGCGAACCGCGTGACGTTCAAGGCGTACTTCATATTTCTCACCGGCTGGCTGATCTTCGTGTACTTCCCGTTCGTGCATATGTTATGGAGCCCGGACGGATTGCTCGCGAAGTGGGGCGTCCTCGATTTCGCCGGCGGTATCGTCGTCCACGCGTCGGCCGGTTTTGCCGCGCTTGCGTCGGTGCTCTACATCGGACGGCGTCATGTCATTGAGAACAAGCCGCACAACGTGCCGTTGATCGCGCTCGGCACCGGATTGCTGTGGTTCGGCTGGTACGGATTCAACGCCGGTTCGGAATTGCGCGTCGACCCGGTCACCGCGTCGGCATTCTTGAACACCGATATCGCCGCGTCGATCGCCGCGATCACGTGGCTGCTCATTGAGTGGGCATACGGCCGGCAACCGAAGTTCGTCGGACTGCTCACCGGCGCGGTGGCAGGCCTTGCCACCATCACGCCGGCAGCGGGGTACGTCTCGCCCACCACGGCGGCTGTTTACGGCATTCTCTCCGGCGCGATCTGCTACTACGCGGTGGCGTTGAAGAACCGGTTAGGCTGGGATGATGCCCTAGACGTCTGGGGCGTGCACGGCGTCGGTGGACTCTTGGGCATCGTCTTGCTCGGACTCTTCGCGTCGACGGCGTGGAATCCGAACGGTGCCAACGGCTGGATAGCCGGGAGCCCCGATTTCTTCTTCAAGCAATTGACGGCAGGAATCGCTTGCAGCGCATGGGCGTTCATCTTCACCTACGTCTTCTTGTGGCTGATCAGCAAAGTCACGCGGACCAAAGTCGATCCCGCCACCGAAGAACGTGGACTCGACGTCGAACTCCACGGCGAAGAAGCGTATCCACTGGGGTTGTAGGTGCTCTGTCGTAGGGTGAGCTACGCTCACCCATCTGAATTGTAGTAGGGCAAGCAACGCTTGCCCATCGGGTCGTGTAGTGCCGACCTTTATGGTCGGCCATTTGTAGTAGGGCGAGCATCGCTCGCCCAAATAAAACGAGGGTGAGCGTTGCTCACACTACTACAGAAGAAGGTCGGCACTACACTGGTTAGACCGGGGCGGCGCTCTCCGGGGTTCGGATGGGCGCCGTGGACGGAATCGTCCGGCGTGACTTGAACTGACCTTTCGCATTGCGCGCGATCCAAAGGTACAGCGTCGGCACCACGAGCAGCGAGAGGAACGTCGAGGTGATCAGGCCGCCGATGACGACGGTGGCGAGCGGCGCTTGGGTCGAGCTGCCGATCTCGATGCCGATCGCGAGCGGCAGCATACCGCCGACCGTCGCGAACGTGGTCATCAGGATTGGGCGCAGGCGCATCGGACCGGCATGCAGCAGCGCGTCGCGCGGCGAGGCTCCCTCTTCGCGCAATTGTTTCGTGAATTCGATGACCAAAATAGCGTTCTTCACCGCAATGCCGACGAGCATCAGCGATCCGATAAACGCCGTGAGCCCAAACGCGCGGTTCGTGATCACGAGCGAGCCGACGATGCCGATGAGCGACAGCGGAATCGCCGTCATGACGACGAGCGGATCGACGTACGACTCGAACTGTGCGGCCAGCAGCATGTAGATGAGCAGTACCGCCAATGCCACCGCGAGCCAGAGTGAATTGAAACTCGTTTCGCCGCGCTGGATCTCGGGGCCGTATTCCCATCGGTAGCCGGCCGGGAGCGGGTAGCGGTTCATCAGCACGCCCGCATCAGCGACGATCGGCCCGAGCGGGCGGCCGCTGATGGGTGCGCTGATCTCGACGCGGCGCTGACGGTCTTCGCGGCTGATCGCGGACGGCCCAAAGCCCGGTGTGAGTGCCGCGACGCTGCTGAGGTTGGTCCCAACGCGGACTTGGCCGGGAACGCCCGGATTCGGCGTGGCACCCGGCGACGGAAATTCAAGGGCCTGCAATGCCGCGAATGTCCGTCGCTGCGCGGGCGGGAGCTCCACGATGATCGGATACTGAATGCCGTTGACCTGATAGTACGAGGCGATCGTGCCGTTGGTCGCCGTGCTCAGAAACTGCGCGAGGTCGCTCGTGCCGAGGCCGGATTCGAGCAGGCGCGTGCGATCGATCGTGACGTCGATCTCGGGCTGAGAATTCGTCACATTCTTATCGGGATCGCCGACGCCGGGGATCTTCGCGATCGCGGCCATCACGCCGTCGGAGATGGTCAAGAGCTTGTTGATGTCGGGTCCGAAGATCTCAAGCTCGAGCGCCGTCTGGCCCTGCGAGATCTGGCGTTGGACGATGTCGATGGTCTGACCGCGCGCGATCGTGCCGAGCATGGCCTTGCGCAGCGCGTTGCCTTGCGGCGAATGGTCGTGGCTCAGGCCGGAGCCGTTCAGGCGCCTGCGCCACTCGTTGACAAACGCCGCCGCCGCCGGACCGCTCGTGCCCGGCTGCAGCGTGAGTTGAAGGGTCGCGCGATTCGTGATTGCTCTCGAGCTGAAGCCGCTCTGTCCGATCGTCGCGCCGACGGCGACGACGCGCGGATCCCGCCGGAACGCGTTCTCGATGGTCCGCGATATTTCGTTCATGACGTTCAGCGCCGTGCCGTTGGGCGCCTGAAGATCGAATTGCACAAAGCGCGAATCCGATGCCGGGAAGATCTCGCTCGGCACGACGCCGAGTTCAAGTGCGACGACGGCGATCACGAAGAGGCCGGCCGCCACGCCGATCACCTGCACCGGGCGATCGAGACAGAACGAAAGTAGGCGCCGATACATGTTCTCAAAGCGTTTGTACGATCGATCGAACCGCTCGGCGAACGAGTGCGGCGGCACCGTCAACGCTTCACCGTCGTTGACCATATGCCGGCGCAGCAATTCGCTGGAAAGCATCGGCACGGCGGTCACGGCGACGAGCAGCGAGATTGCGACCGCGCTCATCACCACGATCGCGAAGGGCCCGAAGATGAGTCCCTGCAGTCCGGGGATCAACAAGAGCGGGAAGAAGACGGTGACGACCGTGACCGACGACGCGACCACCGCCCCGAGGATCTGCGTCGTCGCGCCTTCGGCGGCATCGGACGGCGACATCCCCGTCCGCAAGAATCGTGAAATATTCTCGATGACGACGACGGCGTCGTCGACGATCAACCCGACCGCAAGGGCGACGCCGCCGAGCGTCATCACGTTGATCGTTTCGTGGAAGACGTAAGCGACAAACGTCGCGCCGAGTACGGCGATGGGCAGCGACACGCCGACGATGATGGTCGCGCGCCACGAGTGGAGGAAGAGCAGGATGATGACGACCGCCAAGATCGCGCCGTACATGGCCGTATGCTCGAGCGAGGCCAGCGCCATGAGGATGAATTCGCGCTGGTCGAGCATGGTGTTGAATTTGATGCTCGGGTAGTGCTGGTTGATGTCGTTGATCTTGGCGGTGAGCCCATCGGCCACGGCGACGACGTTCGCATCGGGCTGCGCGGTCACGGTGAGGAGCACGGACGGCGCACCGTTCACGCGCGAGAAGACGCGCTGTTCTTGGATGGAGTCGTGGACTTGCGCGATGTCGCGCAGGCGAATGGGAACGCCGTTGTCGACGGTGACGATCGTGTCGGCCACTTGGTCCGGCGCTTTGTAGAGCGCATTCGTGCGGATGCCGAACTCTTGCGAGCCGATTTGGATCACGCCGGCAGGGAGGTCGACGTTTTCGTCGGCGATTCGCGTCATCAGCGTGTTGAGCGTCATGCCGAGCGCGGCAAGGCGATGCACGTCCGGTTCGACCATGATGGCACGCTGCGTGACGCCGGATACGCCGATGCTGCCGACGCCCTGGACCGACGCAAGCTCATCGGAGAGCTGATTGACGATGAGATCCGAAAGGTCGCGCTGCGAACGCGTCGGATCGGTGACTTCCAGCGAGAGGACGGACGTCGCATTCGGGTCGGCCTTGGCGATCTGCGGCTCTTGGAGCGCGGGATCGTTCGGCAACGAGGATCGTATGCGCGCGACCTGCTGCTGGACGTCGACGGCCGCCGCGTTGATGTCGGTGCCGAAGACGAACTGAACGCGGACCGATGATTGTCCTTGCGAGGATGTCGACTCGAGGATATCGATGCCGGACACCCGGCTCACGGCGTTCTCGATCGGGCGCGTCACTGTCGTTTCGATCGTCTCGGGCGACGCGTTGGGATAGGTGACGTTGACGGAGATGACCGGGGGTGCAAACGTGGGGAGCAGCGCAACCGCCAAGCGCGGCGCTGCGAAAAGGCCCAAAATCACAATCGCGGCCGAAAGCATCGCCACGGCGACGCGGCGCGTGACGGCGAATCGCGCGATAGACATGCGCCCACTCTACCGTACGAACCTTAGAAGCTCCTGGACCTAGGCCGTCCGTCGCGGACGGCACATCATTGGCAGCGCTTCATCAAGGATTCACAAGACACATGGAATATTCAGCGCGTTGCGATAGGTACGGACAAGGAAACGGCGTCCGGGGACTATAACTAATCAATTAGTAGTTCATGGGAGGTGCCACATGTCACGTCGTGCGGTGCTTGCTTGCGCTGTGTTCGCGCTGCTGTCGTCGTCGAAACCCGCCGCCGCTTCGGCAGCCGATGGTATCAGCCTCGGCAGTCTGTCGGTACCGCACACGACGACTGCGCCAGCGATCGACGGCACGCTCGATGATCCGGCGTGGAAGAACGCCGCCGCCGCACATCTCAGCTACGATCTTCGCAATCACGCCCCGGCCACCGAAGCGACCGTCATCTATACGATGAGCGACGGCGTGTATCTCTACGTCGGCGTGGACGCAAAGCAAAGCATCCCAGTGCGCGCGACGGAGCACACCAACGGCGTAGGCCTGGATACGGATGATGAAGTGCAGGTGGACCTTTGGCCAAACGGCACGCGCGGCTTCCGCTATAAGTTCACCTCGACCGCGATCGGCACGCACTACCAATACTCCACCGAGAACAACGCGTTCGAGCCGGCGTGGTCGAGCGCCGGGCGGATCGTCGCGGGCGGCTACGCGATCACCATGCGGATTCCGCTCGCCGTGATGCACGGCACCGGCGCCGGCGACTGGCGTATCCAATTCATCCGCTACATGCCCGTGACCAACGACGTCTTGGTCTGGAGTTACGGCCCGGTGCAGCAAGACTTCAACGATGTCAACTACTCGGGTTCACTCGCGGGGTTGCCGCGTCTCTCCGCGCTGCGCGCAAAGCCGCGGATCGGCGTCTACGGTCTCGGGGAGGTCGCATCGCACGCAGTAGGCGGCGACAGAATCCGGGAGGGTGCGGATATATCCATTCCGATCATGTCCGGGACGTCTTTTGTCGGCACGATCTATCCCGACTATTCAAACGTGGAGATCGACCAACAGACGATCGCGCCGACCGCCTTTCCGCGCATCGTGAACGACGTCCGGCCTTTCTTCACGCAGGGCGCAAATTTCTACAGTTATCCCAACGGCATCTGTTCGGGATGTCCGGGGATCATCGAGTTCTATACGCCGAAGATCCCCACACCGCGCGACGGCTACGCGGTCGAGGGGCAGCGCGGGTTGTTCAGCTACGGCATGCTCCACGTGATCAGTGCAGATCGCACGGATACCGCCGAAGCCGTGAATTATGTCTCGCCGAACCAGCAGACCGCGCTCAACTTCCAGGGCAGCCTCGTCAATTCGTCTGCGCTGCACGACGCCGCAGACGGCATGACGATCACGCACAACAATTTGAAGAATTTCGTGCAATTCGCCCGCTTTGGGACGGACGCAGGTTCAAACGTTCTCGATGGCGGCCAAGCGCAACGCTACGAGGCCGGTGCCGGCATCTACCGAGCGGACGGCTCGAATCTCTATGGCGTCCTGCGCAAGGTCGGGGCATATTTCGACCCGGTCGACGGGCTCGTGCAGCATCCCGACATCGCGGGCTACAATTTCACCTACTTCAAACCGTTCAAATTTTCGACTACTGCCCGGTTCACCGAACTCGACTTCAACGGCGCCCTCGACCGCTATCACGATCACACCGGCGCGCTCGACCAAACCGACAACTCGACGTTCATGTCGCTCACATCGCGAACGCTCTTCAATCTGCAGTTGTCGACCGGCTCGTCGTATCTGCTCGTTCCCGATCCAGCGGCAAAAACTCCGACCAGCGTCTTCACACCCATCACGCAGCAAGGCGCCCAGATCGGCTACAATCTGAATAGTTCGATGCCCACGTTTGTCGCCTTCAACACCGGCCATTTCGGGCCGGGCCGGCTGGATGCGTGGACCCGCAACGCCACGTTGCGCGAGGGGACCCGCGGCGCGGTCACGCTGGAGTTCGACGACACCGATCAGTTCGCCGACAGCGGCAGCCGGTTGACACAATGGCTCGAGCGGCTGAGCTACTCCTATCAATCGGGTCCGAATCAGGCGTTGGCGCTCGGCATTCGACGCATCATCGGCACGCCGCCCATACTCTTGAATTCGCAACCGCTCAACGTCTCGACTCTCGGCGGCGCATGGAACCTTTCTGCAGCATTTCATCAAAAGGTCCCGGGCGGCGAAGTGTACGTCGTCTACGGCGACGCGTCGTTGCTGCGGACGTCGCCGAGCTTTATCGTCAAATTCATCCGCTATATCGGGGCGGAGAAAGGGACCTGACGCTCGACGCAAAACGACGGTACTAGCCGCAGATCGCCTTTGTCTCCGGGGGTGCCGCGTTGTCCTACGAACTGATCAATACGATTGCGCTCGTCGGAACATTTCTCGTGATCGGCGCATCGGCGGTGGCGGCAGTCGTGCAGTTGCGCCACATGCGCGCCGCCACCGAACTGCAGGCAGTGCTCTCGGTCGAAAAAGACTTCCGGACCGGCGAGCTGCAAGAGGCGCTGCGCTACGTGCAAAGCGACCTGCCATTTCGGATGCGCGATGCGGCGTATCGCGCCGAGCTCGAAGCGATCGGATTCGCCGATGCGCGCACGCATCTCGAATTGAACGTGCTCAATTGGTTCAACGAATTGGGGACGCTGCTCAAGAACAAGATCGTGAGCGCGGACGCCTTCATGGACATGTTCGCGCGCCTGGTCATCCACTACTGGGACCTCCTCGCGCCGGTCGTCGCGGTGATGCGGCGCAAACGCGGGGCATCGCAATACCATAACTTCGAGTACCTCGCCGTCTACGCGCGCGCGTGGATGGCCGAACATCCCGCCGGATTGTTTCCCGGCCGGATGCAGCGCGCGAAATTGGCCGATCCTTGGCCGGAAGACGACGCTGGAGCACGGCCCTTGTAGTGCCGACCTTTATGGACGGCCGCTCCTACCTGATGTAGTAGGGTGAGCATCGCGCACCCCAAAAAATGGGCAAGCGATGCTCGCCCCACTACAAAGAATCCACCGCGCCGCGCAACACCGTCAG
>DATBOZ010000002.1:0-12689 GCA_036561585.1 Candidatus Eremiobacteraceae bacterium
TCTTGGTTCAGTTGACATACTAATTCAGTCTCTGACTTACGCGCAAAACAAAGTCCGCCGCGCAAACGTCAGCGTTATTTATCGCAGTTGACGAACCATTCGAGACCGAACTTGTCCTTGAGCACACCGAACTTTGCGGCCCAAAACGTGTCGGATAGCGGCATCTCAACTTCGCCGCCGTTGGCGAGCGCGTTGAACACGCGATTGGCCTCAGCCTCGTCGCGCGTCATGATCGAGAGCGAAACATTTCCGTCGACGTTCGGTGTGTCGGGTCGGCCGTCTGAGGCACCGAATTTCACCGCTCCCGATGCGAACTGCGCATACATGATCTTGTCACCCCAGTTCGGGGGCGCCGGCATATCTGCGGGCGCCTCTTTCATGCGCATCAGTCGATCAATTGTGCCACCGAAGATGCCTTTGTAGAAATCGAGCGCTTCCTCGCACCGGCCGTAGAAAAACAGGTACGGTTGCAGTTCCATCGGGCGTTTCCTCTCTAAGTTTCTTCAGGGCTGGCGGTTTGGATTTGACGTCCCAGATACCCTGCGCATACCGGAGGACAGTTGGAGATGCTTGCGATCGTATGACTATCTCTGAACAATGCGAAGGGCTCGCGATACGCGTGACTTTCCAGAAACACCTCACAAGTGAGATCCCGTGCGTGTGGGTTCCAGCAGCGAGAGAATCATCTCAGCTATTCCAAAAGGATCTCCGACGGAATGGAAGGAGTTCTTTTAATAGACCTACGCGCCGTGGCATTTCTTGAATTTTTTGCCCGAGCCGCACGGACACGGATCGTTGCGACCGACCCGATCGGACTCTGCTTTCCGCACCGGTTGGCGCGGCGCTGAATCATCGCGATTAGACCGCAGCTGTTCGAAGCGTTTCGCGGCGCCGGCATCGAGCGGCAATGTCCGGTTCACACCGGCTGGTTCGAACGGCGCCCCATTCCCATGTTGCCCACCGGCAGTGCCGGCTGCTGCGCCGACGAGATCGGCCGTGGCGTCCAGCGGCGGCGGCTGAGGTGGCGGCTGCACGACGATGTGGAAATCGTCGCCCTGGAACATCGCCTGCAGAAAATCGTCTTGAATGGTGACTTTGAGATCTTCGAAGAGTTCGAACGCTTCCTTTTCGTATTCGACGCGCGGGTCTTTTTGACCCCAGCCGCGCAAGCCGATGCCCTGCTTGAGGCTGTCCATCGTATAGAGGTGGTCGATCCAAAGGCGGTCGACGATCTGCAGCATCGTGCCGCGCTCGAGCATGCGCAGGCCTTCGCGCAAGCCCTGTTCGTCCAACTGCGGATAGTTCTTGACCATCCGCTCTTCCTTTTCGGTGTAGATGAGGTCGCCTTCGCGCGCGAGCAATTCGACCATCTCTTCTTTTGCGAGCGGCTGGAGCTGCTCCGCGGTCACCCGCTTTGCGATGCCGCGCACCGATTGATCGAGTTCGGTGATGATGCGCGCGCGGTCCCATTCGTGCGGATGGACGTTATCGGCGCAGTTGCTGTCCACGGCAAGCTGCGCTTTGAGTTCGACGATCTCGGCGATGGACGGGCGTAGGTCAAAGCCCTCGAGCACGCGCCGCCGCTCGGCGTAGATCACGGTGCGCTGCTTGTTCATGACGTCGTCGTATTCGAGGACGTGCTTGCGGCTCTCGTAGTGATGCGCTTCGACTTTTTTCTGCGCGTTCTCGATGCTCTTCGTCAGGATGCCCGCCTCGATGGGCGTGTCGTCTTCGAGTTTGAACAGCGGCGACTCCATGATGCCCTTGATGCGGTCGCCGCCGAAGATCCGCATGAGTTCGTCGTCGAGTCCGACGTAGAAACGCGACGAGCCGGGATCGCCTTGACGGCCCGAACGGCCGCGCAGCTGATTGTCGATGCGGCGCGATTCGTGGCGTTCGGTGCCGATGATGTGCAGGCCGCCGACATCGGTGATGCCCTCGCCGAGCTTGATGTCCACACCGCGGCCCGCCATATTCGTGGCGATCGTGACCTTGCCGGGCAGACCGGCATCCTTGATGATCTCGGCTTCCTTCTCGTGATACTTCGCGTTGAGAACGTTGTGCGGAATGCCGCGTTTGCCGAGCATCGCCGCAAGCCGTTCGGATTTCTCGATCGACCGCGTACCGACCAGCACCGGCTGACCGGCGGCATGGCGCTCGACGATCTCGTTGATCACGGCTTTGAATTTCTGCTCTTCATTCTTGTAGACGACGTCGTCATGATCTTTGCGCGCAACCGCAACATTGGTGGGGATCATCAACACGTCAAGGCCGTAGATCTCGCGAAACTCGCGTTCTTCAGTCTTTGCGGTTCCGGTCATGCCCGCGAGCTTGCCGTAAAGGCGGAAATAGTTCTGGAACGTGATCGTCGCGAGCGTCTGGTCTTCGCTCTTGACCTTGATGCCTTCTTTTGCTTCAATCGCCTGATGGATGCCGTCCGAGTAGCGGCGTCCATGCATCAACCGGCCGGTGAACTCGTCGACGATGATGATCTGACCTTCTTGAACCACGTACTGCTCGTCTTTACGGAACAGTTCTTTGCCTTTGAGCGCGGCCTGCAACTGATGCGTCAGCTCGAGGTTCGTCGTGTCGTATAGGTTTTGCACGCCCAAGAGGCGCTCGACTTTCGCAACGCCTTTCTCGGTGATCGGCACCGCGTGCATCTTCTCGTCGACCGTGTAATCTTCGTCCTTCACGAGTTGCGGCATGATGTTGCGCGCGAACTGATCGTACAGATGCGAAGGATCTTTGAAGTTCGGACCGAGCACGGCTTCGGGCGGGCCGCTGATGATGAGCGGCGTGCGCGCCTCGTCGATGAGGATCGAGTCCACCTCGTCCACGATGCCGTAGTGCAATTCGCGCTGCACGCAATAGTCGATGCGCGGCGCCATGTTGTCGCGCAGGTAGTCGAAGCCGGCTTCGTTGTTGGTGACGTACGTGATGTCGCTGAGGTAGGCGGTGCGCCGTTCGGGGGGCGGCAAGAAATGTTGGATGATGCCGACCGAAAGGCCGAGCGATTTGTAGACCGGCCCCATCCATTCGGCGTCGCGCTTCGCAAGGTAGTCGTTGGACGTGACGAGATGGACGCCTTTGCCTTCGAGCGCGTTCAAGTAGATCGGCAACGTCGCCACAAGCGTCTTGCCTTCGCCGGTGCGCATCTCGGCGACCTTGCCTTCGTGCAGCACCATGCCGCCAATGAGCTGGACGTCGAAATGGCGCATGGAAAGAGAGCGGCGAGCGGCTTCGCGACAGACCGCAAAGGCTTCGATGAGCAGATCGTCGAGTGTGGCGCCTTGGCTCAAGCGCTCGCGGAATTCAATCGTCTTGCGCGCGAGATCCTCATCGCTCAATCGCTCGATCTGCGGTTCGAGCTCGTTGATGCGCAGCGACTTCTTGCGCAAGCGCGCGACTTCGCGGTCGTTGCCATCGACCCACGATTTGATGGTGGTGAATACGGACACAGGTGAGCAGACCTCCGGGTGCGGTGCTGAAGCGGCGAATGAGGCCGCAGCGCTAGCGCCGGAGCTGCGTGGTCAGGACGACGGGAACGATCGCCGGAGTCTGGACGTTGACGAGCGCGATGGTCCGGCGGCGGTCTACTGCAAGCGAGCGACGCGTCACCGTGCGGGATTCGGGCAGCGCGGCGCAGGCGGCGATCACTCGCGCGACGGTCGTCGCGGGATGAGATGCCGGTAAGCCGGTTGCGCCGGGGGCGAGAAGCGCCGCGGCGAGCAAAAGGGTTGCGATCATAGGGCGGACTGTGATTCGGCACCCGAGGCCCAAAGCCCCGTCGGCCCTGCCTACCTCGTGGGCTCGATGAGGCCTAAATCGCCGCTCCTGCGCTTGTAGAGCACGTTGACTTGCTCCGTCTCAGCATTGACGAAGACGAAGAAATCGTGGCCGAGCAGTTCCATTTGGTGCACTGCCTCTTCGGCGTCCATCGGCTTGACGGCGAACTGCTTCGTGCGTACGATGCGCGGCGCTTCGCCGACGTCGTCGAACCGCTCGACCTCGACGTCTTCGGGCAGCGCGCCGCCGTTCGCGGAGAGCGCTTTGCCGTTTTGCCGGTGATGACGCTCGCGCCGGCGCGTCTTGTATTTTCGGATCTGCTGTTCGAGGCGGTCACGCACGAGGTCGATCGATGCGTACATGGTCGTCGACCGCTCTTCGGCCTTGATGAGATAGTGGCGGAGATTGAGCACGACGTCGACGATCTGGTCGTTGCGCTCCGTACGCATGGTCACATGCGCATCGAGGATGCCGTGATCGACGTAGTGGTCGAGATGGCCGATCTTCTCTTCGGCGTATTCTCGCAAAGGATCGGTGATGTGGAGATTTTTGCCTCTGACGAATATCTGCATTCACGCTGCCTGCCGGTGACGGGGCTTGACGAGTTCAGGCTCGCGAAAATGGGTTCCTGCCCTGACAATCCCGCGTGCGCGGTGCGATGCGTTTCGAACCAAGCAAGGGCCGCGCCGAGCGCGATCACGATGATGAGGATCACCACGCGCGCCACGAAGTACGGCGTTTGCGATCTCGTTTTTATGATCTGACGTGGCATGCGCGCCTTTCCCTTCTATCCAAGTGCCGATGTTTATCATCGGCCGGCCGACCGTAAAGGTCGGCACTACACGTAAGAACGGCCGACCATAAAGGTCGGCACTACATTACAGGTGGACCGCGATGGGCGTGTTGATGTCGTCGAGAGGTACGCGACGTTGCAGTTCGGCGAGGGACACAAAGGTGAACCCGGCATCACGATATGCCTTGACGATTTGCGGCAGCGCCTCGATCGTCGCGTCCTTGCCGTTGTGCAAAAGGATCAGCGCGGGCGCCTTCGCCTGTGCGCCGACGAGAGCGGCGATCTGCTCCGGCGTCAGCGTGCGCCAATCGCCCGGATCGACATCCCATAAGACCATCGTTTCGCGCGCCGTCCGGGCGGCTCGGATCGTATCGGCGTTGTAATTGCCGTGCGGCGGTCGAAAGTACGTGGCCGATCTCCCGGTCACCGCGAAGATCGCCGCAGCGCCGTTCCTCACCTCATCCTGCTGTGCCGCGGCGGTGAGCGTGGTCAATTCCGGATGCGTCAATGTGTGATTGCCGATATCGATTCCGGCGGCCGCGACCGCCGCTGAAATCGCAGGCTGGCGCGCGGCGTCGTTGCCGATGAGGAAGAACTCTGCCGGCACGTGCAGCGCGCGAAGCTGCGCGACGAGGACGGGCGTGGTCACCGGATATGGTCCGTCGTCGAACGTCAGCACCGCGAGGCGCGGGCGCTGTGGGGCCGCGGCGAGATCGCGAACGTCTTGAATCATCCGCACGAATACGACATACGGCGGAGGCCGGACAGTGTCGTTCGCGTCCGCGACATCCGGCACGATCACCGGCACGAGCTCCAGTTGCGCATGGTGCGCCCAGCGCCGCACGAAGATGACGACCGCCGCGAGCAGCGCCAGCGCGATCGCCCACCGTAGCGCCTTACTGAACGCGATAATCGCTGCCGACGACGATGTCGATGTCGCCACCCTCGACCGGCCCTATCGCGGTGAGCACGTTCGTGATGGGCATCTGCTTCGCGACGGCCGAGACGATCGTCTCGTTCGGCCCGGTGATGAACGTCTTGGCGGCGCCGAATTTCTTCGCGTTGCGCGTCTCGATGACCGTGAATCCCTTTTGACGCATGTAGTCGGCCATCGCGGTGGCCGCGCCCGGCTTGCCCGAACCGTTTTCCACCTTGAGCCTAACGGTCGAAGGATCGAACGCGCCGTTGAATCCCACTACCAAATATTTGCGGATGATCTGAGCTCCGGCTTGCGGTTGGAAGTAGAGCACGGATTGCCCGTCGGTGAATCCGATGTCGGTCGGCACTTCGCCGGAGTGCACCATCTGCGGGGTGACGTCGCGCATCGCGAACGCGAGCGACAACATCTTGTCATACGGCATATTCGTCCGCACGTTTTTTTGGACGATGGAGAGCAGTTCAGGTACGTGCAACGCGATCGACGGATCTTTCAGACGCGCGACGAGCACTTGCATCACCTGTCGCTGGCGGCGCATCCGGCCGAAGTCGCCTTCTTCATCGTGCCGGAAGCGGATGTAGCCGACCGTTTGCTCGCCGTTGAGGTGCTGGTACCCCTTCTTCAGATGGATGTGCAGATGCCCCCAATTGTCGTCGTAGTCCATCGCCTTCTCGACGTCCACGTCCAGGCCGCCGATGGCATCGACGATGTTCTTCGTCGCGTCGATCTTGAGCACGAGATAGTAGTCGAACGCCGGCATGCCGAAATTCTGCATGAGCGCCGCTTCGGTGCGTTCGGGTCCGCCATCGGCGATGGCCTCGTTCAATTTTCCGTGACCGACCTTCGGGATCTCCACCCACAGATCGCGCGGAATCGAAAGCACGCTGACGTTCTTCGTGGCGAGGTCGATATTGACGCCGATGTTCGTGTCGGATCGAGACAGCGACGTGTAGACTTCATCGCTGTCGGTCCAACTGTCGTCAACGCCCAAAACAAGCACGCGCAGCTTCTGCTTGCCGAAGACGTCGGTGAGGTTTGGCGCAAGCGGCGTGCCCTCGAGCAACCTGCCCCATCCGCCTTTCGTCTGCACGAGACCGGCCAGGCCGGCGCCGATGAGAACGAGGAGTACGAGCAGCACCGAGAGCACGACCGTGCGCTTTCGGCCCGGCTGCGCAGGTTGAACTTGTTCGTCGACCGCGATCTCAGGCGTTGGCTCGCCCGGCTCGGCTTGCGTGCCGTCGACCAGCGGTGCTGCGGGGTCTTGGTCAAACGATTCGGGCAAGCATCTCTCCTCGCGCCGCTGCGGCGGGCCGCGCAAAGCGGTCGAATTCGGTGTGCCCCTCGACGCGGGCGAGAACGAAATCGCCGACCTCATGCCGGCCGGCCAGGTAGACGGCGCCGTCGACCTGCGGTGCCTCGCGCCGAGAGCGCCCGAAGGTGACGATCCGCTCGCCGAGGGCGGTTCGCACCGGCGACCCGACGGGCAATGCGCGCGTCCCCTCGATCAGCACGTCGAGCACCTCGCCGATACGCGCGGCGTCGTTTTGATTGGAGATCCGCCGCTGCGCATCACGGCAGCGCGCTGCGCGTGCGTTCTTCACTTTGACCGGAATCTGGTCGGGCAATGCGTACGCCGCCGTCCCTTCCTCTCGCGAGTAGGTGAAAAAGCCGACCCGGTCGAGGCGGGCCCGTTCGATGAACGAAACGAGGAAGTCCACGTGTTCCTCGCTCTCGCCAGGAAATCCGACGATGAACGTGCTGCGGATGGTCGCATCTGGCAACGCGGTGCGGAGTTTGGCGAACAGTTCGAGGTACCGTTCCGGCTGCGGCGGCCTGCGCATGGCGCGCAGAACATCCGGATGCGCGTGCTGCAGCGGCATGTCCACATAGGGAAGAACCTTGGTCGAGGCGCGCATCGCCGCGATCAATGTGTCGCTGACCGAAGTGGGATAGAGGTAGAGCAGCCGCACCCACTTGAGATCATCGATGGCTTCGAGCGCCTCGATCAACTGTGCGAGACCGTTCTTGAGGCCGATGTCGCGCCCGTAGTCCGAAGAATCTTGCGAGATGATCACGAGCTCGCGCGCACCGCCGTCGACAAGCGCCCGCGCTTCGGCGACGAGCGACGCGATCGTCCGGCTCTTCCCAATGCCGCGCAGCGTCGGGATGATGCAAAACGCGCAGATGTGGTTACAGCCTTCGGAGATCTTGAGATACGCGGTGGACCGCGGTGTCGTGACCATGCGCGGCAAGAATCCGAGCCGCTCTACATACGCATCGCGGTCCTCGAGGTGGACCGGACGCGTGCCGCCGCGCGCTTCTTCGATGACCTCGCGGATCTTGGGAAACGCACCGGTGCCCACCACCGCGTCGATCTCGGGAATAAGATCGCGCAACTCGTGACCCGAACGCTGCGCCATGCAGCCCGCCACGACAAGCGTCTGACCCGGTTTCTTCGACGCGGCATAGCGCATGATGGCGTCCACCGATTCCACCTTCGCGGGATCGATGAAGGTGCAGGTATTGACGATGATCGCGTCCGCGTCGTCGGCTGCACCGGTGACGGCCCAACCGCCCTCCGCGAGCGAACCGAGCATCACTTCGCTGTCGACGAGATTCTTGGCGCAGCCGAGGCTTGCAAGAAACACGCGCCGCTCGGCTGTGCGCTGCACTAGCGGTAGTTCACGAACTGCACGGGAAAATCGAGCTCCATGCGGCGGACGAGGTCGATGACCTTTTGCAGATCATCTTTGGACTTGCCGGCCACGCGCAGCTGCTCGTCTTGGATCTTGGTGGTGACCTTGAGCTTCTCGTTCTTGATGGCTTCGGCGAGTTTCTTGGCGCGATCGGTCGCGATGCCTTCGGTGCACGTCACGACTTGGCGCAGCGTGCCCTGCGAGGCCGGTTCGGCCTTGCCGAATTGCAGCGCTTTGAGCGAAATGCCACGCTTGACGCACTTGCTCTGCAGGATGTCGACCACATTCTTGAGCTTCATCTCGTCGTCCGCGATGATCGTGATCGTCATCTCTTTGAGCTCGATGGACGACTTCGAGTTCTTGAAATCAAAACGGGTGGCGATCTCGCGAGAGGCCTGATTCACGGCATCTTCGAGCGCCTGCTTTTCGACTTTTGATACGATATCGAATGAATAATCGCTCATGCGTCTCTCATGGGGTCGCGGTGCGCGACGGCGCCGGTGATGCGACTGCGAAGACGCGGTCTTGCACTTGGCCTACCTGACCAAGCGTTCCGAGTGGTTTGCCGTCGATGGTCGCGACGATGCCGCCCGCGTTGCCCGCGCGAAGATTGATCTCCCGCTCGGCGTGAAATTCGCGCACGGCGCCTTTGGGCAACGTGTCGTAGACGACGCGTTTGCCGTCGACGGTCACCGATAGCCAACACGCCTGTGTGGTCTCCAAACGCAAATCGACTCCTTGTATCTGCGAAGGCGCAGCGGCGCTCGCATTTCCCTCGATCATCGCGGGCGCTGACGGCGACGGTTGCGGCGAGTTCAGTGCAGCCGTTTGCTGC
Organism: Candidatus Eremiobacteraceae bacterium; assembly: GCA_036561585.1. Taxonomy (GTDB): domain Bacteria; phylum Vulcanimicrobiota; class Vulcanimicrobiia; order Eremiobacterales; family Eremiobacteraceae; genus JABCYQ01. The sequence continues at coordinate 9,051 of DATBOZ010000002.1, forward strand.
GCGGGTCCGCTGTTCGGCATGCCAAAAAAATTCCACGCCACTGCCAGCAGCATCACGAAAGCGACCACCCCGGTCGCGACGACCATCCAATTCGTTCCGCTTGGTCGCGCGGACTCGTATCGAATCATGGGCTCGTCGCGTGTGACCGCGGTTGATTCGGGCCGCGGCTCGTACGCGGGGTACGCGGCATCGAGCGCTGCGGCCGCGGTATCGGGATCGAGACCCACCAGCCGTGCGTAGTTCTTCAAGAACCCGCGTGCGTACACGGGTTCTCCGACCGCAGGCCAGTCCTCGCGTTCGAGCGCGTCGACGAACATCGCGCGGATTCGCAGCCGCTTGGCGACGTCGATGGCCGTCATTCCGCGCGCCTCGCGCGCGTCAGTCAGTAGCTGGCCGATGCCTGGCATTGACGCTCTCGTGGTGTCATCCGTTGCGTGTGAGGGGCGCGGCCGCGCGATGAATGGACGCTCTGCAGAATTGGAGAATTAAAGGAGGTCAAGTTTTGTCCTCCAGCGGGACGCTTCAGTACAACGGGTGATCATGCAAACGATGCCGGAAATCCGGCCCGATTTCGCGCGAGCGGGGCGAACGTTGGCAGCCATGAGCGGCGGCGTGGACAGCGCTGTGGCCGCTGCGGCCGCCGTCCGGTCTGGGATGGATGCGGTCGGCGTCACAATGCGTCTGTGGAGCCCGGGTGATGGTGCGTTGAGCGAAAAGTCGCGCCAGTGCTGCGGGCCGACCGCGTTCGACGACGCTCGACGCGCGGCGTCGACGATCGGCATTCCGCACTATGTGCTCAACTTCGAAAGCGCGTTCGAACGCGCCGTCGTCGACTATTTCTGCGCCGAATACCTCGCCGGCCGCACGCCGAACCCGTGCGTCGCATGCAACAACCTGGTGAAATTCGGCGCGCTGCTCGATTTTGCGCGGGCGCTGGGCGCCGAGTCGATCGTCACGGGCCACTACGCGCGCGTGGCACATGACGCCGACGGCACGCATCTTTACCGCGCCGTCGACGCGACGAAAGATCAGTCGTACATGTTGGCCGGATTGCGCATCGATCAACTTCGTTCGCTCACGCTGCCGCTTGGCGAACAGACAAAGGAAGAGACGCGCAGTCTCGCGCGCGCCTACAGTCTCGATATCGCAGAGAAACCCGACTCCATGGATCTCTGCTTCGTCGACGGCGATTATCGCGGCTTTATCGCGCGACGATTTCCGGAGAGCGCCGAAGACGGACCGATGTTGTCACTCGACGGCAGAGAAGTCGGACGTCACGACGGACTCGTCAACTTCACCGTCGGCCAACGCAAAGGCCTGACGGTTTCTGGGCTCGGTGACGGTCCGTGGTTCGTCGTGCGTACCGACCGCGAAGCGAACGCGGTCGTCGTCGGGCGGCGCGAAGATCTCGCGAAGCGTGTCGTTGACTGCACCGATGCAAACGTGATACGGCCCGAGCGATTCGCCGGCGGAAGCGCGCGCGGTCGAGCCGTTTGCCGCTACCGCAGCAAGGCGATACCCGCCACGGCCGAGCTCACCAGCGCAGGCGGTCTGCGCGTGCGGCTTGACGAACCCGTGCCTATGGTTTCACCCGGCCAATCACTCGTGCTCTACGATGAAGCCGACGTCGAAGTGCTTGCTTCCGGCGTCATCGCATGATTCAAAGAGCTTGCCTGGAAGGACGTGTGATGATCCACCGACCGCGGAGCGTCGCGAGTGCCGGCAACGCGCTCGCACGCTCGGCTCTTGCCCTCCTCGTGCTCTGCTTTGTAGGCTGCAAATCCGCGCCGCCGTCGACCAACGGCTACTCGCACGAAATCGTCCCCGGTGTGACGCGCGAGCGCGTCGAAGAGATCGCCGGCAGACCGCAGTCGGACCAGCCGTTCAATCTCGACACGATGCACGCCGAGGTCTTGGCGTACCCGTTTGGGCAGGTGATCATGAGCGACGGGCACGTTATCGTCGTCACAATCATTAAGGACCCGGCCTACATAGGACCGTTCGGGGCCGCTCCTGGGGTGATGGATGAGCAATTTCAAGCGTCGCTGAAGGCGCATAAGGGCCACCGGTCCGGCCATGTCGACTCGTACGATGTGATCGTCACGCAGGGCGAAACCCGTACGCGCGATTGGTACGATACGACCGATAACCTAATGGTGGAATTCGCGGCTACCAACGCCAACGACCCTGAAGCGCCATATCAGATCGTGGCGGTGAACCTGGCGAACGAGGCGGGCATGATGCTGCTGCAGGAAATCGTGAAGTCAAAACTGCGCGGCGAATTTCCGGATCAGCGCGTCGTCAACTTCGTCAGCGAGCCCTGGTCCACGTAAGGTAGGCGAGGGGTATGACCGATCAAACGGACCAAACGCAACAGGTCGAAGAAGAACCTGCTTTCGGCTTGCAATTGCCGCCGAATGCCCGCGTGAAAACGCTGACATTCGACGATGTGCAGCGCCAGATCCACGTCTTGCTCGACGGCGACGAGACCGAGCAGGTCGTGCCCGTCGATCGCATCCGATCGTTGTACGGTGCGCGCATCCGTCACGAATCGTTGACGCAGTATAAGTCGCTGTCGGTCGCCAAAACCGCATCGGTCGCTTTTACGGCCGTGGCCGGAATGGCGGTCATGGGCATCCCGATGTCGCCCACGGTCAATAAGAATTCCGTCACGGTCGCGAACGAAGAATTGTTGTTCGTGTTCGGCATGCGGATCGACGGCATCGACGCGCTGTGGTACATCATGGCGGCGTCGTTCAATTTTAGAAAAGCGCTCGGGCCGCTCGCCACGTACTCGACGGAACTGAACGTGCGCGAGTTCGTGAAGCGCTTTGCGACGTTCGCGCCGCAGGCGGTCGAGGACAGCTTCTTCACCGCGATCACCAAGACGCTACCGCTGCCGCCGCCGGTCGAGACGCTGATCGAATTCTTCCGCATCGTCGCCCGCTAAGATTTCGCGAGGCCGCCGACAATGTGGGGCCGACTTTTATGGTCGGCCTGGGCTTTTGGCAATGTGGGGCCGACCTTTATGGTCGGCCGCGTTTCTTAGTGACTCGCTACTCCGTTGAGGGATGAATGCATCCCGTCTCGGAGTCATTGCAGCCAGTTGCCGTCTTGAGTAGATTCGATAGTGCAACCGTCTGTTGCCGGGTCAAGTCGGCGAGAACGAGATCGGCCTCCATCGGAAATATCGAACCGTATTCGGCCTGCTTTGCTTTTGCGGGAAACTTCGCTTCGAGATATGCATCGCGATAGCTAATCCATGCTCTTTCGGCCACTCTAATTTTTGTGAGCGTTTCCGGGTGGCCGGAGACCTCATTGAGCAGCTTCGCATACACGACGTTGAGCGCGTGCTGCGCTCGCGTTAGATCTTCGGCCGCACACATGGTCATCGCGGTCTGGGTCGTCGCGCGTGCGACGCACGCGTCGTATACCGGTGACGTCTGGGCACGGGCCTGAGAGATGGAGGCGATCATACAGAAAATCAGAGCAAGAACTCGTAGGCCGACCATAAAGGTCGGCCCCACATTATTGGTCGGCCCTGCAGAGTAAGTCGACACCCTATTAGCCCGCGGTGGCGAGCGGGTAGTCGCGGCGGTTGAAGTACGTGTCGCGAACGACCGGGCGATAACCGGCCTG
>DATBOZ010000003.1:0-6916 GCA_036561585.1 Candidatus Eremiobacteraceae bacterium
AGCAACGCTCACCCAAAAAAAAGTGGCCGACCATAAAGGTCGGCCCCACAGAGTCACCGCGGGGGAAGCGTGTCGGGGATGCGCAAGTTCGGCCGCTTGGAGAAGTCGGGAAGGTGCGGCGGATGTGCGGCGAGCGCCGCCGTGATCAGCTCGATTGCTTTATCCAACTGCGGATCGCGGCCTGCCGCGGCATCCTGCGGCGCGATGTCGACATCATAGTCCGGATCGGTTCCGTAGTTCTCCAAACCCCAGCCGACATCGTTCGCCCACGTCGAGAATTCCGGCTGCGTCGTCACGGTGCCGTCGACGAGCGGGTGGCGCGGCCAGATGCCGATCACCCCGCCCCACGTCCGCTTGCCAACGAGCGGTCCGAGACGGTAGACTTTGAAGAAGTGACTGAAGATATCGCCGTCGGAGCCTGCGAACTGATTGGTCAACGCGACCATCGGGCCGGCGGCGGATTCAGGTGGATACGGAAGCACGTGGCCCCACCGCGACACGTCATACCCAACCCGCTTGCGTGCAAGCTTTTCGAGCAAGAGCGGCGAGACGTGGCCGCCGCGATTGAAACGTGCATCCACGATCAACGCGTCGCGGTTGATCTCAGGAAGATAGCCGCGATGAAACTCGGCAAAACCCCACGGACCCATATCGGGGATGTGCAGATAGCCGACGCGCCCGGCCGTCCGCTCGTGCACTCGCCCGCGGATGTCAGTCACCCAGGCGCGGTAACGCAGCGATCGCTCATCGCGCAGCGCCCTGACCACCACGCGCGTGTCTGGCCCGCTGCTCGCCGTTCGAATGGTCAGCGCGACGTCGCGTCCTGCTTCGTTGACGAGAAGCACCGCTGGCGAAAGCGCACGCGTCAGCGCTCGGCCATTGATCGCGAGCAGAAGATCGCCTTCGCGCGCCGGGCAACCGGGTTCTGCGAGCGGCGAATCGATGTCTCGATCCCATGAATCGCCGCGCAAGATGTGCGCGATCTTCCAAGCGCCTGACTTTTCGTCGAACGTAAGGTCGGCGCCGAGAAAGCCGCGCCGGTAACGCCGCGGGCCGGGATAGTCCCCGCCGCTCTCGTACGCATGCGACGTGCCGAGTTCGCCTTGCATCTCCCACATGACGTCGCTGAGTTCGGAGCGCGTGCGGACGCGCGGCAGCAGCCGCGCATACCGATTGTGCACCATCTGCCAATCCACACCGGTCATGCGCTCGTCCCAGAAGTGATCGCGCTGCAAGCGCCATGCTTCGCGATACATCTGCGCCCACTCCGCGCGCGGATGCAACTCGAACGAGACGCGGCCCAGATCAAGCCATCCACTGCGCCGGCCCGGTTCGCGCCGGCGTTCGCCGCCTTCGGGCGCGCTGCCCAACCCGTCGATCGCCCGAAGCCGATCGTTCGCGCGATAAAAAACGGTCCGATGATCGGCGGCGACGCGAAATGATGAGATCTCCCCCGCGAGCGTCAGCGTTCGCTGGTCATCGAAATCGTAGGCGATGAGCGAGCCGGATGATTCTTCCTCCACGCTCATGCCGGGCGGTGTGATCGAACCGCGGGTCGGGAACCACGAGAACAGCGCGCGGCCTTTCGCCGCTTCGATCTGTCCGTAGCGGCCCTCGTCCACGGGAAAGCCGATGACGCGATCCGCGATGCCGTCGAAATCGATGCCGATCTGCATCGGATCCGGCGACGGCAACTCTTCCTTCTTGTCGTCGAGCGCGCGATGCACGACGGGTTTTGGGGCGGGCACGAACGGCGACGGAATGTCGCGCCGCAGCGGCACCGCGAACGGGCGCACGGCGTTTGGAAATCCGAGGTCGAACTGCATGGAATCGTAGATGGGATTGAAGTCGCGCGTCGAGAGGAAGTAGAGGTACTTGCCATCCGGATCAAACGTGGGCGTGACGTCCATGCGCAGCGGCGAGGTGACTTCGTGCGACTCGCCCGACTCCGCGTCGGCGATCTTGATGATCGCAGCGTCGGTATACGGCGACCACGAGTAAGCGAGCCAGCGGCCGTCGGGAGACCAGGCAAGGTCTTCGATGCGCATCGCCGGACTGCGATCGATCAGCCTGCCTTCGCCGGTGGTCAAGTCGACGGTCACGAGCTCGTAGCGATGATTGCCAATCGCGACGACATCGGCTTTTGGTGCCGCGAGCATCGTGATAGCCCGGCCAATACCGTTCGGCAGCCCCTTGACGGTGACCACGACCGGCGGCGCCGACATGTCGTGGCGATGGATCTCCAAGCGTTCATCGCCGTCGGCGTCGCTCAAGACAACAATCCGGCCGCCGTCCGGCAACCATTCTGCCAAGCGATAGCGCACGCGGCTGCCCTCGCCGTGCACGCTGACCGCCTCTTCCCAATTTGATAGCGTGGCCGGTCGTCCGCGCGCGATGAGCGCGACGGCATGACCGTCCTGATGCGGGGCGTAGTGCTCCAGCCGCGCGGTCGCATCGACGAACCGTCTCCGGATCTGCGGCGGATTGGACGGCGCACGGACGGTGACCGCTCGCGACGAATCAGACGCCTGGTCATAGATATAAAGCGACGCACCCGCCCCGTACACGATGCGCTTTCCGTCGGTGGATGGAAAGCGCACGTAGTAATCGGTGTGATCGGTGTGCCGGCGAAGCTCCGCGCCTTCCGGCGTGCACGAATACAGATTGCCGACGCCTTCGTGGTCGGCGAGAAAATATACCCGGCCCGCAAGCCACATTGGCCAAACCTGGTTGCCCGAAATGCTGATGAGCCTCCTGAAGGTGCCGTCGCCGCGAGCATCGACCCAAATGTCGCCCGCGGTGCCGCCACGATAGCGCTTCCACCGCGCCGGATCGATGCTGTTGAGTCCGAGCGCGACTGCGCCGTTCGGCGCGATCGAAACGTTCATCGCGTGACCGACGTCGATCGGCCGTGGCTCGCCACCGCCTGCGCGCACGGCAAACGGTAGAACTTCTTTCATGAACGGCGACTTGAAGTCGGACGCGAAGATAATTTCAGCGCCATCCGGAGTCCAACCCGAAACGATGCACTGTTCGGCACCGACAAACGTCGTACGCGTCGCTTCACCGCCGCCCGAAGGGACGACGTAGACTTCCGGATTACCCTCGTCGCGCCCGACAAACGCGATGCGCTTTCCATCGGGTGAGAAGCGCGGGTACGAAGCCTCGCCGGTTCCCCCAGTGAGCCTTCGCGCGTCGCCGCCGGCGGCGGGCACGGTCCAGATGCTGTCTTCGCAGCTGAACGCGATGAGGTCGTCCGTTATCGTAGGATAACGGTAATAGCCGAGCGCTTCTTCCATATGCGGAGCAATTGGCCGAAAATACCGCCGCGAACCTCTATGCGCGGCGCCCGCGTCCCGAGCCGTCTATGGATTGAAGCCGGCGACGAACAAGCACGCGCTTCTGGGAAGTGAAAGGAAGCAATCGTGCGCTTTACTGCGATAAACGCCGCAGCGATCGCCGCGGCGATCGCGATGATTTCGGGGATGCATGGCACGGCACGCGCGGCCGATGCTCAGACGATGGTTGCAGCGGGCTCAAAGGCGCCCGCCGTCGTCGGCAAATCGGTGTACGACGGCAAGATCGACGACTTCGATATGTCGAAGGCACTCGCAACCGGCGCGATCGTCCTGTACTTCTTTCCGAAAGCGTTCACCGAAGGCTGAACGATCGAGGCGAAAGCCTACGCCGCCAGTTTGGCGGATTTCTCAAAACTCGGCGCCACCGTCATCGGCATCTCATCGGATCCGGTCGACGTGCTCAAAAAATTCCAAGCCGATACGAAAGCTCCGCAGCGGTTTGTCTCCGATCCGGATGGTGCGATCGCAAAAGCGTACGGCGTGTCCATTGCCTATGAGGGCGCCGTGCTCGCGAAACGCGTGACGTTCGTGATCGGCAAGGACGGCAAGGTCGTCTATGCGCTTGCAGAGCCTTCGCCGCTCCAAAACGTCCAATCGACGCTCGCGTGGTTGAAGAAGAACCCTCAGGTGTGAGCGATACCCGTCGGACGCGCACGGTGGTCTGGGACGATCCTCAGACCGTCGTGGACGCGTCGGCGCACATGAGCGGTATCGACCTCTTGCGCGCCATCGCCCGCGGTGAGATTCCGACGCCGCCGATGGCGATGCTCGTCGGCCTGACGCCCGTGCTTGCAGAAGAAGGACGGGTGATCTTCGCCCTCACGCCCTCGGAAGTCCACTACAATACGATGGGCGTTGTGCACGGCGGCGCCATCGCGACGCTCGTCGACACGGCGCTCGGATGCGCGGTGATGTCGAAAATGCCGCACGGCACCGGCTACACGACCGTTGAATTGCACTTGAATTTCGTCCGGCCGGTGACGGCGGCAACCGGCCAGATACTGTGCGAAGCCCTCATCTTGCATTCCGGCAGCCGCATGGCGACGGCCGAAGCGAAGGTACGCGATGAGGCGGGCAAGCTCTACGCGCACGCCACCACAACGTGTTTCGTCTTTCGATTGCCTCCGCAACCGAAACCCGTCACGCCATCGTAACCGGGTCCAGCGTCACGTATAGCGTAGCGTGCAAACCGGCCGGTCGGCCGCAGGTGGCTCACGCAAGACATAGCCCCGCCCGCGCACGGTCGCAAGGTCGGTCATTGCGCCGGCCCCACGAAGCTTTTGCCGCAAGGCAAAGATGTAGACGCGCAGGAGGCGCGCGGACTTCAATCCGGCCGCACCTCCGAGTGCCGCAAAACACCGTTCGTGCGCGACGACCTCGCCGGCGTGTTCGAAGAGCGTCCGCGCGAGCGCGAACTCCTTGGGACTCACGGCGATCGGGATACCGTTCACGGTCAGCGCAGCAAGGTGAGGATACAGCGTGACGTTCGCGATGCAACGAGTCTCCGGCGCAACATCAAGCGCTCGCCGCCGAGGCGCGAACTCAAGGTCGGCTTGTAGGTCTGTGTTCCTTTCGATGCGCATGGTACATCGAAATGGTAGCATCTCAAGGCCCGCACGTCGCGCACTATATGCCGATACTGCGCACGATTCGTCTACGATTCGCCGCAGCTCATATCGAGGAACGGCACGAGGCTTTGCACAATTCACGGCCAGCCTTAGATTGAGGGCGCGGAGATGGCATCGTCCCTTCAAAATGGAATGAAGTCATACGGGCGATTCTTGCCATCCCCGGGTGCGTCGCATTGACAAACTCCCATCTCTCGATATTAGCCGAAGGATTTGTCTTTCCGGAATCCGCTCGCTGGCGCGACGATCGTTTGTGGTTCTGCGATTGGGGGACGAGCGTCATCTGGAACGTCGGAATCGACGGTCTTCGTCGACGCGTCGGTGAGATTCCGACGAAGCAAACGTCGAAAGCGCCGCAGCAACGCGGACCATTTTGTCTGGATTGGTTGCCAGACGGGCGGATGATCGTCGTTTCCGGCCAGGATCGCCAACTCTTGGCTTTGGAACCAGGTAGCCAAGTCCCCGTCTATGCTGATCTGAGCAGCCTTTCTGACAACCCCTGGAACGACATCGTCATCGATGCGCAAGGATTGATCTATGTGAACAGCCCTGCCATGGATTCCGATGATGGCGCGATCGCGCTTATTCAGCCGAATGGTAAGCAGAGCAAGGTCGCCGACGGACTACAATTCCCGAACGGCATGGCAATCACGAGTGATGGAAGGTCTCTGATCGTCGCAGAGTCGATGGGAAAGCGCTTAACCGCTTTTAGCATCCGCGCGGACGGACGTCTCGCGAAAAGGCGCACGTGGGCGATGGTAGAGGGTCATCCGGACGGAATCTGCATCGACGCTGGTCACAATGTCTGGTATGCCGACGTTCCAAACCAGGAGTGCGTCCTCGTCGCCGAGGGCGGGCACGTTTTGCGGACCGTGCCTTCGCCGAAGGGATGTTTTGATTGCGCCCTCGCGGGATCGGAACAGCACGCCCTGCTGATTCTCGCGAGCGAATGGCGCGGATTTGAGTACGACTATTCTGGCGAGAATACCGGATGCGTTTACGTGCATCCCCTGAAACAAGAGCGGTAGTCGCACGCGCATCCGACTCGGTGTCACGCGTCTATGATTCATAAAGTGAAATCAGGCTGCGGGGCACATGCGCCAGGGGAAAAGCGCGAACCGTTAAGAAGGCATTCTGCGTGAAGCGCAACATCGTATTGCAGGTAACGTCGCTGCTCTCGATACTTCTCGCATCATTTCACCTGGTGGATGACGTCGTATACGGGTCGGAAAAAGGCGTGACATCAACCCTCCTCATCGTAGCCATCCTTGCTGTTTGGCTGTATGGTACGTTGATGCTACCCGAACGTCGGGCAGGGCATATTATTATGCTGCTCGGATCGCTAGCCGGGTTGACCATTTTCCTGGTCCACGTAACCGGCACCGGGGGCCTCCCAGGCATCGAGATCGGCAAATTGAGCGGAGCCTTTTTCTTCGTCTGGACGCTGCTTGCGCTTGCGGTTGTTTCTCTTTTGTCGCTCACGCTTTCAGCGCATGGTCTATGGAATCTGCTGCGCTCGAAAGGCGCAAGTTCCGCTGTAAGGGTCGCTGGTCTACTCCCTATACAAGACAGCGCCGCTTCCCTCGGTGAGGCCGCAGCACAGAACCGCGACTAGCGCGGGCCGCACGACTTCCGCCAGTTGCCGGTAAGGATGTTGGCCTTGCGCGAGCGGGGCCGTCCGATTTCCGGGCTTTCGGGTGTACACCCGTCTCGCCCACCACTCCGCTTGAGGCACTCAATCGTGCCTTGTGGTCCATGGTCATTTCGATACCCAGGTTTCTTCTTCGAGCGTACCGTGTGTGAAGCATGAGCGAGAGGGGTAGGCTAAGAGGGCGATTGCATTCGTGGTGCTCGCTCACAAAAGTGAAGGAGACTGAAATGCGCGTTCGTTATTACGTTATTACCCTTTCACTCACAGCGTTGATGCTC
>DATBOZ010000004.1:0-9523 GCA_036561585.1 Candidatus Eremiobacteraceae bacterium
CTGCGCGCGAGCGCGGTCTCGATGCGCCGGACGCGCTCGGCGTCGAAGAGGAGGAACTGCCGCAGCGGCGGACGTTCGAGTTCGGCGCGCCGGTGGAAGAGCGCGTATTCGCAATTGTGCGATGCGTAGACGACCGGCGGGCAATCGCGCGCCGGAATAGCTGCTTGGATCGGCAAGTCGTCGATGTGGATTGCCGCGTAGCGCGTGCGAGCGACCGCCGCGGCGACGTGGCGCCGGAGTGCACCCGGCGTTTGCCCTGCGGTGAAATAAGATTCGCGCGGCAGCAATGACTCCGATGCGCGCCCGATGCGCGCGCCGATCCCACTCGGCGCAGCGAACGTGGTGATCGAAGCGCAGTCGCGAGCGAACTCCGGCGGCGCAGCTTCGCCCGGATCTTCGGCGATGACCACGTCCACGTCGAAGTCGCGCGCGAGTCCGCGCACCATCCAGTAGTTGCGGATGAGCGCACCGCCGTTGAGGCGCCACGGCGCGTAAAGACACAAGAAAAGAATCCGACGTCTCGTCAATATCGGTTTTTCGCGAATGCTCGTGATGATTGTCTGGACTTCGAAGGCGTCGCACATCCGACCTTGCGAGTGATGCGCGGGACGTTCGGGCGCTCATCGATGGTGCGGGAGTCCTAAGCGTATTTTGCGAAAAAGCCCTATAATGACCTGGTTACGTTGACGAGTTGTCGGAGCGATCGTTCATGGCCGGCGCATCACGCTGGAAATCGGTTTTACGGCCCCTATGGAACCATATGCGGAGTGCAAGCATCGTCGACGGCGGCGCGGATGCGTCCAAGACGGTCTTTCTCTCTTCGGGCGCACGCACCGGCAGCACGTGGGTATCGGAGATCATCAATTTCGAAAACGAGTACCGGTTTCTCTTCGAGCCGTTCTCTCTGGTCACACCGCTCCGCCCGTCGTGGGCGCCCCGGCTCGAACCCGACGACCGGCTTCGCTACATCCGGCCGGAGTGCGACGATCCGGAGCTCGTGGCGCATGCGGCCCGCGTGGTCAACGGCCGCTTCCACCATCCTGAAGTCGATCAATACAACTATAACGCGCGCATCGCGTTCGAGCGCCGACTCGTCAAAGAGACGAAATCAAACTTGTTCCTCAAATGGCTGCACCGGCACTTTCCGCAGATGAAGCTCCTGCTGCTCATGCGGCATCCCATCCCGACCGTCTTGTCGCGACTGCACGACGTGGCAGATATCGATCCGGCGCGGCGCAATGCGGAATATCGCAGTCTCATGTTCGGACAACCGGAACTCGTCGAAGACCATCTCGCGCCGCTTCGAGACGTTCTCGAGCGCGCGACCACAGTGGTGGAACAGCGGTTGGCGGTTTGGTGCGTGCAGAATTTCGTGCCGCTTCGCCAGTTCGCGGCGGATGAGATCCACATCATGTTCTACGAGACGATGTGCATGGACCCGGCGGGCGAATTGCGCCGGCTCTACCAGTTCTTAGGTGAGGATCCCGACGATGCGAAGCTCGCTCGGGCGCAGCGCCGGCTCCGGCGGCCGTCGTCCACGATCCATCGCGACGTCAAAGAATTTCCGGACGGGTGGGACGTGATCAGCCGTTGGCAAAGCGAAGCGACAGCCGACGATCTGGCGGCGGCGCAGCGCATGCTCGGCGCGTTCGGATTGGACGCGATCTACGGCGCCGATCCCATGCCGAACGTGGACGCGTCGCTTGCGCTCATGAGGAAGCACCGGGCGGCGGTGGCGAGTTGACGACATGAACAGGGTTCGGCTTTTCGCTGCCGCCGTCGCGATGTTCTGCGTGGTCGCCATCGCTTCGTACTATCTGTTCGGCGGACCACTGAAGATTTCGCTCTTCTTTCCCGCACCAACCTACTATTTCCCCAACTACCACCGCATTCCGGATCTCAAGACGCCGGCGCCCGGTCCGAACCTCGGGCCGCCGCCCAGCCCGCTGCCGTCACCCAAGAAGGCGGTGCACCCGAGCATGCGGACAGGGGGCCGGACCGACGCCATCGTGCACATGTCGCCCGCGCCGTACATGCCGGTGCCGATCACGCTTGTGACGCCGCTCCCCGTACCCACGTACGCGCCTGTCACGCCGCCGCCGTATACGCCGTCCAAACCAGTCGTCACGCTGCCGCTCACCGCCGGGTCGCCGGTGCCATCCCCGACGCCGTGACCTGCGCGTTGCTCGTCGCACCGCAATCGACAGTTGTAAGGAGAGTGACACAAAACACATCCGTTTGAGTCATATAGCCGCCGGGCACGAAGTCTACATCGATACGGACCGGACGGTGCGCCACGACATAGGCCTTAAGCCCCTTGATGGGAGTCGGTCGTCGTCATACGATAATTGGAAGAATCTGCATGATCCCAGGCGTTCACGGAGCACCCGATATGTCCACGCTCGATCCCGCGCTGGAGACGTTGACTTCGATCCGCGGCACTCGCGCTATACAGGCCCAACGTCCGGCGGCGGCTTACACGAGCGGCTGGAAACTCGCCCTGATCACCCTCGACATCGCGATGCTCCTGCTCAGCGTCTACGTCGCCGGCGGCACGGTCGAAGGCCGATGGGGATTCGAGCGTTTCGAAGCTGGGCTCACCCACTATTCGATCGTGCTGATCGCGATCTGGCTGTTCATCTTCAACCTGGTCGGGCTCTACAAACGGTCGTTTGCCCTGTCCGTCAAGGACGAGCTTTACTACACGGTCCTCGCGCTCATCATCGGTGTGCTGCCGCAACTCACCGTGTTCACCTTGTTCCCGAGCATCTCCACGTCGCGTCTGCTCTTGCTGGCATCGCTCGGGTTCGCGCTCGTCGCGGTCGGCGGCGCTCGCGCAGTGGCGCACTCGGTCCGCAATTCGGTTGACCGTCGCCGTCCACGGCGGATCGCAATCGTCGGCAAGGCAGACCGGATTTCGTCGGTCGCTCAATCGCTCGGCATGGCCGAAGGCTCCGTACTCCTGCGGCTCGACATCCCCGACATCGACGCGACGGTCGGCTCGGGTTCGTTCGGTGGATCGGCCGGCCTCGACGGGTTAGCATGGTTCACGCGCGCCCGCGAGTGGGGCTGCGATACGCTGCTGCTCACCGAAGTGCTGCCGCCACACGTCATGCCGCATCTCTTGGCAGTCGCCGCCGCGAACTACATCAAGGTCGCGTTCGCGCCGCCGCGCGTGCAGTGCCACGCGTATTCGCTCTCGTTGCAGATCGACGGTTCGCAGGCGCTCATCGTGCCGTCGCAACTTCGATCGTGCACGCCCACCGCGAAGTTGCTGAAGCGGTTGCTCGATCTCGGCGTCGCCACCGCCGCCCTCATCGTGCTCTCGCCGGTGCTCGCGCTCGCAGCGCTCGCGGTCTGGCTCGACTCGGGCAGTCCGGTGCTGTATCGTCAGATCCGCGTCGGCAGAGACGGTAAACTGTTCGAGATGCTCAAATTCCGCTCGATGCGCACCGACGCGGAGGCCCTCGGACCTGCGTGGGTCAGCACGGGCGATTCGCGCACGACCCGCGTGGGCGCGTTCCTGCGCAGGACCAGCATCGACGAACTGCCGCAGCTGTTCAACGTCATCCTCGGCAATATGTCCATCGTCGGACCCCGCCCGCAGCGCGAGATGTACGCCGAAGAGTTCCGCAAGCTGCTCCCGCGATACGACGAACGTCATCTCGTGCGGCCGGGCATCACCGGTTGGTCGCAGGTGCACATGAAGCGCGTCTGCATGCCCGAAGACGAAGGCGAGAAACTGAGCTACGATCTCTTCTACGTCGAGAATTGGTCGGTGTTCATGGACTTGTCGATGATCTTCAAAACCGCGTTTGAAGTCCTCTTCCGCCGCGCCGAGTGAGCGCGGTACCTGACGATCGTTTCGGCCGGTCCGACCGTTTGATCCTCACCGATCGAGCCCTATGACTCATGCGCGAACGCTCGACGATCGGCGCAGACTCCATCCGGACGCTCGCCTTCAATATCGCACAGTCCGGCTTTGCGGTGCTCACGGGCATCGCCGTCGCGAAAGCGCTCGGACCGGCCGGTAAAGGCGAATACGCGTTGCTGCAGCTGTTGCAGGCTGCGGCGGCCGCCGTGACGGGTAACCTCGGCATGGCGATCACCTACGAAGTCGCGCGCCGGCAAAAACCGCTCTTCGAGCTCGTCAGACCGCTCGGGCTGCTCCTCGCGGCACTTTCGATCCTTGAGTGGGGCGCCGTCGGCGTTTGGGTGTGGCTTCACGGCGCCGACCCCGCGCCGCTGCTCTTCGCGGTCGCCGCACCCTCGCTGATCGTACTCTCCTGGCAAGGACCGATATTTCTCGGCCTGGGTTGGATCCGGTCATTGAACGTGCAAGGATTGTACTTCGCCGCCGGCACGTTCGTGACCGCCGTCGCCACGCTATACGTGTTCCACTGGGGCACGGTTGGCGCGATGTGGGGCTGGGTCGTCTGCGTCTGGGCGATCGCCATTTCGATCCTCGTCCGGACGCGTGGCGAAGCGCGCGGCGTGCCCACCGAACCGACGGGCGCGATCGTCCGAGACTTGCTCGGCTTCGGATTGCGCGCGAGCGCGGGCGGCATCTTCGGATTCATCAACAACAAGATCGATTCCATCGCGATTCTGGCATGGCTTGGGACGTCCGGCTTCGGCATTTATACGGTGGCCGTGTCAGCCGGCGAATTGCTTTTCAAGGTCTCCCGCTCGGTCGCGCAAGCCGCGACGTTGCGCGTCGCCGCGTCCGAGCGGGCGATCGCGGCAAGAACGGTCGCCAAATCCAACCGCGCCAGCTTTGCGATCATCCTCGCCGCCAGCGCCGTGGCGTTTGTCGCCGCACCGTGGGCCGTCGATCTTCTCTACGGCGTGAAGTTCCATCGCGCCGGCGACGCGATCCGCATCCTCTTGCCCGGTATCGCGGCGGTTTCGAGCAGCGGCATTCTCTCGACGTTCTTCAGTTATCAGATGGGAAGGCCGATCTTTCTGCTCTACATGTCGATCATGAACGCCGTCGTCGAAACCACGCTGTGTTTCGTGCTCGTGCCGCGGTATCAGATCGACGGCGCGGCGCTCGCGTGCACGCTGACGTACCTCAATTCCGCCGTCGTGATGACGTGGTATTTCTGTAAGAATTCCGATCTGTCGCCGGCGGATCTGTGGATTCCGACCTTCGCAGATCTGCGGTCTGTGGCGCGCGCGCTGCGCCCGCACAAAAGGTCGATCGGCGGCGGCCCAACGCGCGGCGTGACCGAGGCCGACGCGAACCCGAGCCAGGATTTCGTCATATGCGGTTGGACAAGTTCGAGCGGCGGCGAGAGCGGTCTCGGCGCGCTCTTGCTCGGCGTTTTCGATCGCGGCACGTTGATCTATGCCGGCCTCGCGGATACGGGAAACGACGAGCGCTCGCTGGCCGAGCTCCGCGCGGCGGTTGCGCCGCTCGAAGCGACGCGCTGCCCATTCCGGATCGTTCCCTTCATCAATGCGCCGATCCACTGGGTGCAACCGGCGCTGGTCGCTGCGGTGACCTTCGAAGAGTGGACGAGTGACGGTGCGTTGCGGCAGCCGGTCTTCCTCGGGCTGCGCACAGAGAAAAGGCCTGAAGCGTGCATCCGCACGCAGTCATCCGACTGATCACCTGAAATTGGTTAACGCAAGGATGCATTGGGAATGCGTCAAACAGATGAGTCCCCGCAGTCGTTTCGGAGATATGGATATGGTCGCCGTCCGTCCGTTTGTCGCTTGGTTGTCGTGCGCGTTCGTACTCGCGACGGTCGCCGCATGCAGCGGCAGAAGCGGCGCGCCGCTCGTCCCCGGTGCACCGGCGTCCGCCGGCGGGAGCGCGAACGCACCGCTAGCGGCTCCGTTGGGCGCCAAGCCGGTGCCGACGCAGACGCCGCCCCCGGCGAGCCAGTACATGCCGTTCACGTTCAATCATCTCGAGACGATGCAAGTCTTCGACAATCACAAGAACAAATATGGGATAACGCCTGCGGAGGCCGCCGCGGATGGGCCGCGCTACGACGCGATATGGGGCTCGAATTCTCCAGTCATGGTGCAGGCGTGGCGCACGAACAATCCGACGCTGCTGATCAGCATGTACCAGATCATCGGCACGGACGCCGCGCAGAACTTGTTCGGCAATCTTGGGCAAACGTTTAGTTGGTGGCAAGCCAACCACCCGGATTGGATCCTCTACGAGTGCGATCAGACGACACCGGCGTATGTGGCCGGCGTCAGCAGCGTGCCGCTCGACATCTCAAACCCCGACGTCGTCAACTATATCCTCAACTTGGTCGGCGGCTACGCAGAACAAAACGGTTATTCGGCGCTCGGGTTCGATCTCGTCTCGCTGCGCAACGACACCGGCGGGCCGGCAAACGGCCAACACGGTTGCGGCGTCAAGACAGCGAGCGGATGGGTGCAGAAGTTCTCGGGCAATCTGGAAGACCCGCTGTGGGTGAACGCGATGCTGACGTTTCTTTCCACCGCACGCACCTATCTTCACGGCCAGCCGAGCCCGCTCGCCATATGGGGCAACAACGTTCCCGGTGCGTACACATTCGGCGATCCGAACGAGACGGCGGTGATCGGCGATCTGGACATCGTGCTCGATGAAAGCGGATTTGCGAACTACGGGCGGTACAGCAGCGACACCTACTTCAATGCCACCATCCAGTGGGCGAGGTACGTCCAAGATCAAGGCAAAGGCTGGATGGACGTCAACGAATGGCAGGGCCAGCAGCTCACCAACCCAGAGTTCGACTACGCGCTCGCGACGTACGCGATGCTCAAGGAAGGCGCCGCGCTGGTCTTCGCCGCGCCCTACGGCCAATACGGCGAAGAGCATTATTTCACGCAGTACACGACCAAGATCGGACCGCCCTGTGCCGAGATGTACGGTGGTCCCGCGTATCTCGGACTCGGCAGATATGCGTACTACCGGCAGTACAGGATGGCGCTCGCGCTCGTGAATACCAGTTCGACGGCGACCTACGTCGTCAAGCTGCCGCAGCCGTCCTATACCGACATCGCGAGCGGCACAACCGTGACGAGCCCGCTTTCGCTCGGACCCAACACGGGCTTCATGCTTTCGATACCGCACCAAGGCTGCGGCGGCGCCGTCCACTAGGCGACCGGCAGCAGCGTCCCCGATTCGCCCGCCCGGAATTGGATGAGTTTTGCGCGCTGTGCGAGCGTTTCGCTCATGGTGCCGAATCTGAAGCGCTGAAGCAGCGCCTCAAGATTACGCATCATGCCGCGCAAGTTCGTATAATGACGGAGCCGCGATTTGAGACGCGTCCGGATGCGCGGCTGATCGGGATCCACTTCCCAAGGGTGCAGGTACACCATCGCCGGATCGCCGCGCGCGATGATGCGCCGCATCCCGTAGACGTTGAACCACAACGGAAGCATGCGTAAGTATCCGCCGCCCCCGACCGGAACGTCGTAATTCAAGGCGCGAAATGTGGACATCGGAAACTCGTCGATGACCGCAGCTGCGCATTGGATTGCATACGGCCGGATCGGCGATCCCACGATGCCGTAGTTATCGTGATAGATAGGATAGATGCTTGAGTCGCTCGTGAAGCCGCATGCTGCCAGCACGTCGAGTGCCCAAAGCGATCGCTTGGTGATGGAAAAGGTCGGGGCGCGATAGCATGAGATCGATACTCCTGCGGCTGCTTCGATGGCAGCTTTGGCGCGGCGCGTATCCGCCTCGAACTCTTCCGGCGTCAGCGAGTAGATGGGCCGGTGCCAGTAGCTGTGGCAGCCGAGTTCGTGACCGGCGGCCCGGATGTCCGTCACCAACGCCGGGAACCGGTCGGCGACCCATCCGAGCACGAAGAACGTGCCGCGCACGCCATGACGAGCGAAGACGTCCAAGATCCGATGCGTATTGTCGACGACGCGCGATGGGTATGACGGCCAGTCCTCGCGCGGAACATCGCGCGCAAAAGCTTCGGGTTGGAAATAGTCCTCGACGTCGACGGAAATCGCATTCAACGGTTCGTCTGTAGGCATCATGTCTTCGATCGCGTCAAGCCGAGTTCGACCAATTCGCACACGATGTGGCCGAGCGCGAGGTGCACTTCTTGGACCATCCACGAAGGTCCGGAAGGACCGACGATTGCGATGTCGCTCAAACCGACGATGCCGCCGCCGCCGTTGCCCGTGAACCCGACGGTCGTGATCTGCAATTCGCGCGCCGCGCGAAATGCAGCCATGATATTGAGCGATTCACCGGAGGTGGTGAGTCCGATTGCGACGTCGCCCGGCCGGCCATGAGCGCGCAGCTGGCGCGCGAAGACCTGATCGAATCCATAATCGTTTGCGATCGCCGTGAGTGCGCTGGTGTCGGTGGTGAGCGCGAGGCCCGCCCAGGCCGGCCGCTCCAACATGAAGCGGCCGGAGAACTCGGCAGCGAAGTGCTGCGCCTGCGCCGCGCTCCCGCCGTTGCCGAAGAACAGCGCGCGTCCGCCCGCTTTGAAGCTGCGGACGATGGCGCTGACAGCCGCATCGATCTGCGGCTCGTACGAGACGTTGGTAAAGAGATCGCGCCGCTGCGCGATGCATTCGGCTACGGTTTTCACGTGAGCGGAGTAGGTTCCGCCCATCCGAGGAGCGGCCCTTTGGCTTGCGACTCGCGGCTACCTAGTCGAAAGCGCGGACGGCCTCGCGGGCACGCGCGATCTTTTTCGGCGCGAGATCGAAGACGTCGAAAGCGGCGGCCGGATGACACGCGTCGCAGGAGGACCCGTAGCGTCGACGCATGGTGGCGTCGACGATATGCTTCGGCCAGTCGCCACCGCGCGTGAGCGCGTCGGCCACGACGGCAGAGGTCACCCCGGAGCGCCAACATGGTCTCCGGACTCGCAGCCAATTAGCGCACGCCGTTGCGCATGAGGACGTCCGCGGAATCCCAACGGCTACTACGCAAATCGCCTCAAATGCCGGTGCAATAATCACGAATCGGCCGGCGAATGAGTACGCTGAAAGTCCCAGGGAAGATGCTCGCCGAATCCAAAATACGGTCGCGTATTCACGGTACGGAATCTATCGTACTTGTGAAGTTTAACGTTCGGCAAATCCTTTCGAGGTCGAAGCTACTATGAAACGATTCATCCAAATAGCCGCAATTGCCGTATGCGCCGCTGGTCTGTCGGTGTCCGGGTGCGCTTCGGCAATCGCTCCGCACCTTAAGGGGACGGCGACTTCGCCGTCCGGCGGCCACGCGCGCGCGCGCTCCGGTTCCGTTCCTAATCACGTGATCACTATGGTCGCCGAAGATAAGGCCGGCCAGTTCGATCCCGTGAGGGCGGCGCAGTACCTCGATTACGCAGGGGTGGGCCTCAAAGATGCCAACGCGTTCCACGCAGCAGGCATCAAGACCATGTATTACACCGACCCGAACAGGTCCCATAAAGGGACGCCGATGTACACACATGACGAGAGCACATTCGCGCACGATTGCAACAACAACCGCATCCAGGTGCGTGGCAAGCCCGTGACGACGTACCAGATGGATGTGCGGTCGCCGAAG
>DATBOZ010000005.1:0-7193 GCA_036561585.1 Candidatus Eremiobacteraceae bacterium
AGGTAGCGCATCTGCAGTTCGACGCGCGCGGGATCGTCGATGAGGCGGTCGTCCTGCAACGCGCGGATGACCGTGTTGCGCCGGATCACGTGCTCGCCCTCGATCGGTTTTGGATTGTTGAAGCGCTCGCGCAGCGTGATCCGCATCATGGCCCGCACACCGCCTTCATTCAGGAAGAAGAGCGGGTCTAAGCCCATCGCGTAGTCGACATCGGTGAACATGCCGCAACGGTGAAGAAAATCCAGCGGATCGAGATGGAGCGCGAGGCAGAGCCGCGCCATATCGCCGACGCTTGCTCCTTCGCTGTTCGCAAGAATAGCGTCAACGACCGCTGCATCCACACCTGCGGCTGAAGCCAGGCTTTCGGCGGTCAACGATTGCTCGCGGAGCAATTCGGCCAATCCGGCCGCGAATCGGGTGGTCCGCTCGCTCATCCGACGCGAGATTCGCGAAGCGGCGCAAGGTCGCCCTCCGAACCGCGCATAATTCAGGCCGACGGCCACTTATCGCGCAATCATACCGGAGGTCTCCGTGCTTTTTGAATCCGAAGCGCAGTCGGCGATGGACACCGCCGTCGCGCGAGGCGCCACGTATGCCGACGTTCGGTTCGGCGTCGTACGCGACGAACATCTCGAGGTCCGCAACGGCGTCGTCAACGGCTTCAGCGATTCCGAAAGCCGCGGCTTTTCCGTGCGCGCGCTCGTCGACGGCGCGTGGGGCTTCGCGTCGAGCGCATCGCTGGACAAACGCGAAGTCGACCGCATCGCAGCGCTCGCAGTCGAAGTCGCGCGAGCGAGCGCGAAAGTCAAAGACAAAGGCATCGAGGTGTTGCCCGCCGGCAAACAGGTTGGTACTTTCAAAACGCCGTTCGAGATCGATCCGAACGATGTGTCGGTGAACGAGCGCCTAACGTTTCTCTTGGACGTCGAAGCCGAAGTGCGCGCCGCCAAGGGCGTCACGGTCGGCCGAGCGTGGATGGACGCATGGCGCACGACAAAAGAGTTCGCGAGCACCGAAGGCAGCCGCATATCGCAAGAATTGCTGCAGTGCGGCAGCGCGTGCGAGGCGCTTGCGGTCGGCAGCGGCGATGTGCAAGACCGCCTCTTTCCCGGCACCTGTGGCCTCTACCAGACGGGCGGCTACGAGATCGTCAAGAAGGCCGGCCTGCCGGCCAACGCGCGGCGCACCGGCGAAGAGGCCGTCGCGCTGCTCACCGCCGAGCAGTGTCCGAGCGGCACCATGGACGTCATCCTTTCTGGCGATCAAGTATCGCTGCAGATCCACGAATCGATCGGCCACGCGTTGGAACTCGATCGCGTGCTCGGCTGGGAGGCGAACTTCTCGGGGACGTCGTTCGCCACGCTCGACAAACTCGGCACCTTCAAGTACGGCAGCCCGATCGTCAACGTGGTCTGCGACATGACGTGCCCGCTTGCGTTTGCCACGCACGGATTCGACGACGAGGGCACGCCCGCCAAATCGGTGTACCTCATCAAAGACGGCATACTCGTCGGCTATATGGCCGGCCGCGATACCGCGATGGCCGCAAACGTCGACCTGTGCGGATGCGTGCGCGCCGAATACTGGGGCCGCCTGCCCATGATCCGCATCGGCAACGTGAACCTGCAGCCCGGCACGACGCCGCTCGCCGAACTCTTCGACGGCGTCAAGAACGGCGTCTATATGGAAAGCAATCGCTCGTGGTCCATCGACGACAAGCGGTTGAATTTTCAATTCGGCTGCCAGCTCGGCTACGAGATCAAGAACGGCAAAAAAGGAAAGATGTTGAAGAATCCCACCTACGCGGGGATGACCCCGAAATTTTGGGGATCGTGCGACGCGATCGGCGACAAAGATGCGTGGGTCGCGTGGGGCACGCCGAACTGCGGCAAGGGCGAGCCCATGCAGACCGCGCGCTCGTGCCAAGGCGCGTCGCCGTCGCGGTTCCGCAACGTCGACGTCGGCGTGGTGAGCTATGCTCGCTGATCTCGCTGCCGACCGCGCCGCCGCCGATGCCGTGTTGGATATCGCGCTCGAAGAATCCAAAGCCGACGAGACCGAAATAGTCTTGAGTTCGCAGGAGCTCGCGCTCTCACGCATCACGCATAACGTCATCCACGAGAATCTCGTCGAGCGCGACCGAAATCTCAACGTCCGCGCGGTGGTCGGCAATCGCGTCGGCGTCGCGTCCACGAATGCGCTCGATCGCGATGGGATCCGGATCGCCGTCGCGCGGGCGATCGAGATCGCGCGCGTCTCTCCGGTCGACAAAGAATTTCCCGGCCTACCCAGTGCGGGCGCTGCGACGCAGCCGATGGATTGGGCATACGACGCGCCTACCGCGGCGCTGACCGCGGACGAGCGAGCCGCGGCCGTCGCCGCGATCGTGCGCGTGATGGCCGGCCACAAACTCACCGCGGCCGGTTACGTCTCGACCGGCAACAGCAGCATCGCCATCGCGAACAGCAAAGGCGTCAGGCAGTTTTTCCGGTCCACCGACTCCGCCATCAACATCAAGGCGATGGGCGAAGACTCGAGCGGCTACGCGGAAGGGTACTCGCGACGCTTCGCGGACCTCGATGCGGCCGCGCTCGGCGAAAAGGCCGCGAAAAGAGCGATCGCCGGGCGCAGTCCGGGTTCGGTAGATCCCGGCGAATATACCGTGATCTTGGAACCACCCGCATTTCGCGAGTATCTCGTCTATCTCTCGTGGACAGGCTTCGGCGCGATGCCGTTCTCCGAAGGTGCGTCATTCATGACGGGCCACATCGGCGACCGTATCATCGGCAACAACGTCACCATCGCGGATGATTTCGCGCATCCGGCGGGTGCCGGCATGCCGTTCGATTTCGAGGGCGTGCCGCGCCAGCCGGTACCGCTGATCGACCAAGGGATCGCGCGCGGCGTGGTCTACGATTCGTACTACGCGGCGAAGATGAAGCACGCCAACACGGGCCACGCGTTACCCGCGCCGAACACGGTTGGTCCGCTCCCGCTCAACATCGTGGTGAAGCCGGGTGCGAAGAGCGCGGACGAACTCGTGCGCGAGACCAAGCGCGGGCTGCTCGTCTGCCGGACATGGTACATTCGCCTCGTCGACAAGCTGCAGACGATCATCACGGGCATGACTCGCGATGGGTTCTTCCTTATCGAGGACGGCGAAGTCGTTCGCGGGCTGCGCAACATGCGCTTCAACGAATCGATCATCGGATCGCTCGGCCGCTGTGAACTCGCCAAAGAGCTCGTGCGTTCCGAGAGTCACGTGATACCCGCCTGCAAGATCGACGGCTTCCGTTTTTCGAGCGGCACGACGTTCTAGGTGAAGACCTATCACGCCGCGCTGCTCGGCGCCGCCGTCGTGTCGGCGCTTGCGGCATGCGGAGGCGGCGGTGGTTCGGGCACACCGGCACCCGGACCAAGTCCGAACCCCTCACCCGCGGGATCGTTTCGTCCGGCAAAAAATGGCGACTCGTTTCACTACGACGGCACGCTTGTCGAGACGTTTTGGCGGCCGGCTCAACCCGGTCCGTCCAACGCGCCATCGCCGGTACCCACCAGCACCACGAATTGGACGGTCGACAATCTCACGACCGTCGCGACCAACGCAACCTTTCATGGTATGGGCGGTTTGACCGATTTCGCCGAGAACGAAGTGGATACGGGTCTCCAGACCATCTCGTCGGTGACCGACGACTTCTTCCTTTTCCCAGCCAGCGGTGCGGGCCCGCTCATCGAAGACGGTTTCCAATCGATCGATAGTAACTTTGTGTTAACCGATGTGCAGCGCAGCGCGAGCAGTGGCGTCGTGGATATGTTGCCCGAAACGGCGGGCGCACTGTGGTCCGACACCGCGCTGCGCACATCGGTCGAAACCGATCCGGACAGGCAAACGCTGACGCGCTACACGAACGCCGACGGTTCGTATGCGGAGACCGATGCATTTCCGGACGGCACGCTTTCTTCGGCGATCGCGAACCCGGACGGCTCCGGCTTGTACCAGGTGCTCAAAGGCACGCCGTCTGAGACCGACTATACCTACACCGCACCCGCCGGAGGCAACATCACCATCACGGTCACCGCGCCGGCATCGCCAGTGCCGTCGCCGACCGTCTTCACCGTGCCTGATTGGCAGCCGGCCGGCGGGCTGGCGAGCGACTCCTACGCGGACAACGGCATCGTCGCGATACCAGCGGGATGCGCGCTGCCCGCCAATTTCGGAACGCACGGCTACGACGTCTCCGAGCATCGCACCGCCGTCGATCCGATCTTCGGCAGTATCGAAGATGTAACGGAACACGCGTACATCGTGCAGGGGCGCGGCGTCGCGTGCGTCACGCGTCACGACTCATTGACCGCGTACTACGATTTCACCGGCCAGAACGGTCTTGCGTTCTTCGCAGGTACTCCGATCCAATACACGCTCTTCGACGAGACGATCAGTCTGCGCGCCGAAAGCGTGCTTTCGGGCCGCAGCCATCGACCGGCGTTTGTGGTCGCGCGCGGTGCCATGCGTTTGGTGGATGCGGTGCGCATGCATGCCGCGCGCGCCATGCGCGACGCGGCTCAGCGCGCACGCGCCTCACGCGTAGGGCCGGTAAGGTTGCGATGAGGCGTACGCCGAAGTCTAGCGCCGTGAACGCTCGATCGATCATCGCAGCACTCTTCAGTGCGCTCGTCTTGGTTTGCGGCCTTTCGCCGGCCGCGGCGTCGACCACCACGCTCCCTTTCGCGCGGCGTACACTGCCCGGGGCCATTCAGTACGATGTCGGGGCGCTTTCGGGCGCGCGCTTGATCGGCCGCGCAAATCTCGGCACGCTCGGCGTCGATGTGATCGTGCCGCTGCGCGACGAAAAGGGACTCCTCAATTTCGCGCAACTCGTGAACGACCCGCAATCGCCGGCCTATCGACACTTTCTCACGCCGTCGCAGATCGGCGATAATTTCGGCGCCGCCGCTAGCGACTATATCGGCGCCTACCGCTATTTCGCCAAGGCTGGGCTCGCCGTGCAAAGCTGGCCGCAACGCGGCGCGTTGCGCGTGTTCGGCCGACAGTCGCTGGTAGAAGCGGCGCTGCACACCACCTTCGGCGTCTACGCGATCGGAAACCAGACGTTCTTCGCGCCCACGAGCCAGCCGAAAGTCGACGGTGGTCTGCGCGTGTCGGGTATCGCCCGGCTCATCACGCGAAGGCGGATACACGATCCGATGATCGTGGTCTCGACGCCCGTGCACGTCGCGGGCGGTCTGGGCAACAATCTGCTGTTGGGCTATTCGCCCTGGCAACTCGCGAGCGCGTTCGATTACACCGGCGCGTATAACATCGGCATCACCGGCCGCGGGATCACGATCGGCATCATCGGCACCGGACCGATCTCAAGCGCCGATGTCCCCGCGTATCGGATTTTGTACGCCGTGCCCGGCACCGGGGCCGTGCACCAGGTGAACGTGACGGCCGTCTGTCCGATATGCAGCTCGGGGCTCCAGACACCGCCGCCGGTGACAAAGCCTTGCAAGCAGACGGATCCACCGAACTATAACCTCTGCAATCCGGAGGACATCGAAGCCCAACTGGACACCGAGCAGTCATCGGGCCTGGCGCGCGATGCGAGCGTGTTGTTCTATCTCGCCTACAATCCGAACGAATGCAACTCTGCCGGACCGTGCAATCACAATCCGCCGACGCCGGCGCTCGGCATCGGTGAAGTCGACGACGAACTGCAACAGGCGATCGCCGACAACGCGGCCGACATCATCAGCATGAGCGCGGGCGGCGGCGAGTTGGATATCGCCTCGCCGGGCAATCCGGTCTTGCATCCCGATGGCACCGGTTTGGAACCCGACGAGTTCGCGATGCTCGCTTCCGAAGGGATCGCCACGTTCTTGGCGTCCGGCGATAACGGCGCTGAGGGCTGTCAAAAGGACGGCGTCCCCGCGACGCAAGACGTGCTCTGCGTCGCGTATCCCGCCAGCGATCCCGACGTCAGCGCCGTGGGCGGCACGACCACGGCGATCTTGTCCGACGGCCGGCTTGCCGGTCCGATCACGGCGTGGGGCGTGCAGACCGAATTGCTCGGCAGCAACGGTGCGACCGGCGGCGGCGTCTCGGCCGTGTTCGGCCGGCCGAAATACCAACAACCGGTCGCCGGCATCGTCGGCGCCGCGCGCGGACTTCCGGACATCGCACTCAACGCCGACCTCATCACCGGCGACGCAGTGGTGATCAACGCCTTCGATCCGAACACCATCGCGCTCGGCGCGGTCGGCGGCACCAGCGCGTCGGCCCCCGATGCCGCGGCGATGTGGGCGCTCGTGTTGCAGGCGTGCCGGCTCAATTCGCAGTGCGGTTTCGGACCTTCCGGGCATCCATACCGCCTCGGCAATCCCGACGGGATCTTCTATAGATTGTACGGTCTGCAAAGCTACACGCAGACGGTCTACGACGTCACGTACGGCAACAACGCGGTGTTCAATCTGACGAATCCAAACCAATTGGACCCGGGTTATAATGCCCTTACCGGCTACGATCTGACCACCGGCATCGGCGTGCCGTTCGGCCGCGCACTGGTGAAAGTCGTCACCGGCATCTAACGTCGCGCGCGATTTTCCGCAAGCGCGAGCCACGCAGCCAGCGTGGCAAGCTTCTCATCTTGTCGCCACGGAGAGCCGAACGGTTTGCCGAGTTCGGTCAACGTGCGCTGCAATTTGTCTGACGCGATGCCGAACATGGCCGATCCAAGTTCGATGATCTCCTTTTCGCGGACGCCGACAACTTTCAAACCTAGGTGGCGACTCGCGTCGTCGAGCGCGTTGCGATAGAATTCGCCCTCTGCGGTGTGCAGCATAGGATGTGACGCAAGCGCTGCCGCGAGCGAGGCGGGCGAATGCCCGGAACCGAGGAGGTTGCCGCAGGCGACGACCTCATGGCCGCTCTTTTGCAATTGCGCGGCGATGTCGCGCATCGCTTTTCGCGCCATCTGCTTGGTGGCGGCGGCGCACCGCCTTATGAATATTCCTGCGGCGGCTATGTCAAGTTCCGATGCCGAATGATATGGCTGGATCGATTCGGGAATTTCTGGATCGGCAAGTTCGATTCTGGTGCGCATGAGCACAACTGGCGCGTCGCGTGAGCCGCCTATAGCAACGACCGCAGCCCATCCCGAATGGGCACGAAATCCGAGCGCGATGCGTGATTT
>DATBOZ010000006.1:0-17449 GCA_036561585.1 Candidatus Eremiobacteraceae bacterium
TTTCGGTCATCTTGCACTTCGCCGTCGGCGGAGCCACGGAGACGCTTTTCCCGAAATTCAAAGTTGAGTCCACGCCACCGCCGCAAATCGTGACCGTGCAGACGATGCTGCACACCCCGAGGCCGACGCCGAAACCCACCCCAACGCCGCCGCCCACGCCGACGCCGCCGCCACCGAAGAACACGCCGGCGCCGGTGCACATCAAGTTGAACGTCGTGAAACAGACGACGAACGATACCAGCACGGGTCCGAGCGAATCGGCCTATACGCCGCCTCCCGCCGGCAATGAGCAAGGCGTACCCACCGCCGTGCCGACGGTCGCGCCCGCTACGCCAGCGCCCACCGAAGCACCGCCGAGCGGTCCGATCACCGCGACCGACGCCACGTTTGCGTATCAAGCCCCGCTCGATTATCCGCAGATCGCGAAGGACGAAAATATTCAGGGCACGGCGATCGTGTTGGTGACGATCGGCGTCGACGGTACGCTCGTCTCTGCGACCATTGCGGAATCATCCGGCAACGCATCGCTCGATCAAGCCGCCCTCAAAGCCGCCCGCGATAGCCGCTACCACCCGTTTTTGTTGAACGGGAAGCCGGTCGAGCAACAATATAAGATCGTCTACGAGTTCAAACTCGACGGCTAACGCGTAGTCTATCGCTTTCTCAATGTGGGGCCGACCTTCATGGTCGGCCTCTTTATTATTCGAAATGTAGTGCGGTTGTTTATCATCGGCCGGCCGACCATAAAGGTCGGCCCCACATTGTAAGTCTGCCCCACACAGTAAATCGGCGCCGCGAAGTGAACCTTTTGCAGCGGTGCGCGACAGACGTGCACCATGAATACACCGCCGCCACTTTATTCCAAGCGCGAGAAGTATTCGCTCGCTTTGTGCTCCGTCGCATTCATCGCGTTCTCGGGATTGGTCCATACGATGGTGGGAAGCATGGGCTACGGATTGATGCCGCACTTCACGGTGCAACCAACGCCGTCGCCACAGACGATCATCATCGATTCGCGTCCGAGGCCAACGCCCAAACCAACACCGACACCCCACGTCACGCCGCCGCCGCCGCCAAAAGTGACTCCGCCGGTTCTGCCAGCGGTTCATCCGCCGACGATCAACCCGGGGGCCAGTCACGGTGTCGGTCCGACGGAACCGCCCTACACTCCGCCGACGCCCGGCATCGTGACCGCGAGCGCACCGCCGGCAACGCCGATCGCGCAACCGAGTGTCGCGCCTACGCCGAACGGTCCGATCGCGATCACGGATAGTACTTTCAAGTACAGAGCGCCGCTGGAATATCCGGAGATCGCGATTCAACAGGACATCGAGGGGACGGCGGTCGTCCTCGTCACCATCGGAGCGGACGGCACCCTGATTTCGGCGACGATCGCCGAATCGTCGGGTAATGCGAACCTCGACGAAGCAGCGCTCAACGCAGCGCGGGCGAGCCGCTACACGCCATACCTTGCGAACGGCGTCCCTACGGAGCAGCAGTACAAGATCGTCTACGAATTCCGTCTCAACCAGTAGGTGAGAATCGGATTAACCACGAGGGGTCTCAGGCGACTATAGGACCAACGCCGGAGGTCGAGCCCCGGATTGGAACCGAAACAAGCAGGCGTATACATTGGGCGTCAGCGGACCCTTCGGGGTCCGCAGGCGTGTCACGGAGAACGACTGCTTGATCAACGCAATCATACACGCCGTGATGCTTGGCATCATCCAAGGCATCGCCGAACTCTTCCCGGTCTCAAGCGTCGCACACACGGTGCTGCTCTCATATCTGTTCCATTGGGGTTTTCCAAGTCTCCCGTTCGTCGTCATGCTCCATCTCGGGACGTTTCTCGCCGTCCTCGTGTATTTCTGGAAAGACTTCGCGACCATCACCGCCGGATTCTTCAGCGGGTTCCGGACGAAATGGATCGAGCCCGATCAGCGGCTCGGACTGCTGGTCGTGGTCGGATTCATCCCGCTCGCGCTCGCGGGGAAAGCGCTTTCCACTATCATCGATCCGCTCTTCGCCATGCCGGTGGTCGCCGCCGGCTGCTTGCTGTTGACCGGCGTCGTCCTCTTCATCACGGAAATGCTGCAGCGGCGCGCACCAGACGAGGTCATCGCCCGTCCGGCAACGGCGTCCGACGGAACTGAAGAGCGCATGTGGTTCCCGGATCCCGTCAAGCCGAAATACGAATACACCGGCGCGGCATCGCTCTCGATCTTCAAAGCGATCGGGATCGGGCTGAGCCAAGTCGCGGGTCTCATCCCAGGCGGTTCGCGTTCTGGCTTTTCGATCTGCGCCGGGATGTTCGCTGGGCTTTCGCGCGAAGAGTCGTCGCGCTACTCATTCTTGCTCGCTGGTCCGGCGATTCTCGGCGCGAGCTTGTTCGAGCTGCCGCGCGTCCTCGGGCACAAGAGCGCAACCGATCAGGGTGCGACCATGCACGGAATCGCGAACCTCGCTGCCGCGCCCGAACCGCTCGTCGTGATCGCGATTGGCACGATTGTGGCATTCGTCAGCGGGCTTATCGCGATCAGATTCTTCATGAAGTACGTGAGCGACCACAAGCTGACGCCGTTCGCCGTCTACTGTTGGGCTTTCGGTCTCTTCATGCTTGGTGTGATCGGTGTCCGGCACGGCGCGTAAGCCGGCGTCGCCGTCGCGAAAAAAACGTCTCAGTCACGTGCGCGCCGACGGTTCGCTGCGCATGGTCGACACGAGCGCCAAACCGGCCACAGCCCGCATCGCGATCGCCGAAGCGGTCGTGCGCATGGCACCCGCGGCGCGTCAGGCGCTGAAAGCCGGATCGCTGAAGAAGGGCGACGCGCTCGCGGCCGCGCGAATCGCAGGAGTTTTCGCGGCGAAACGCACCGCCGAGTTGATCCCGCTGTGCCATCCGATCGCGCTGACCGATATCGACGTCGCGACGGAATTCGCCGGACGCGACCGCGTGCGTATCACGTGCAGCGCGTCATGCGTCGGCCCGACCGGCGTTGAAATGGAAGCGCTGACCGGCGCCGCCATCGCCGCGCTCACCATCTACGATATGTGCAAAGCAATGGACCGGGCGATCACGATCGAATCCGTGCGCTTGCTCGAGAAAGCGGGCGGGGCGAGCGGTCGATGGCGCCGTTGATGCGCGTCGCGTTGCTCGTGTTATCAGACAAGGCCTCGTCTGGCGAGCGCGCCGACGCCTGCCTTCCGGCGATGCGCTCGGGAATCCCAGCGGGCGCGTCGATCGTGAGCCAGGAGATCTTGGCGGACGATCGCTCGATGATCGTCGCCCGCCTTACCCGCCTGTGCGACGACGACATCGCCGATGTCGTGCTCACGTCGGGCGGCACGGGGCTGAGCCCGCGCGACGTCACACCGCAAGCCACAGCCGAGATCGCGGACTACGTCGTGCCCGGGATCGGCGAGGCGATGCGCGCGGCGAGCGCGGCCAATGTTCCCGCCGCGATGCTTTCGCGCGCGATCGCTGTGGTCCGCGGCCGAACGCTCGTGGTCAACCTGCCGGGAAGTCCGAAGGCCGTCCGCGAAACGCTCGCGGTCATCGCAGGTCAACTCGCGCACGCGGTCGGTCTGCTCCGCGGCGACGTGGGTGAACACTCTCGATAGGATCGCGACCCGCATGGACTTCACCGACGCAAAACGCCTACTCCAGGCGGCGACGAACGAGAATCTGTCGAGACGCTTTCCGGGCCGGCTCGACCGGATGCGCGCGTTCTTGGCGGCGTGCGGCAACCCCGAGCGCGAGTTCCGCAGCATCCACGTGGGGGGCACCGCAGGCAAAGGATCGACGGCGACGATGTGCGCCGCAATCCTGTCGGCGGCGGGCTATAAAGTCGGCCTCCACACCAAACCGCATTTGCACGCCGTCACCGAGCGTGCCCGCATCGACGGAGTGCCGATCACCGAAGAGCGCTTTGCCGGATTGATCTCGGGGATGTTGGGCGCGATCGACTCGATGGCGACCACCGAGTGGGGCAGGCCATCGTATTTCGAATTGCTCGTGGCGCTTGCGTTTCTGTATTTCGCCCAAGAACACGTCGACGTCGCGGTGGTGGAAGTGGGCATCGGCGGCACGCTCGACGGCACGAATCTCATCACCCCGCTCGTGGCGGTGCTCACGAACGTCGGCGGCGATCATGCCGACGTGCTCGGCGACACCATCGCAGAGATCGCCAACGACAAGAGCGGCATCATCAAAGACAAGATACCGGCGGTCACTGCCGCCGAAAACCCCGAAGCGATCGCCGTCATCCGCGCCGCCGCCGAACGCAAGCGCGCACCGCTCACCGTCGTGCAAGAGGCGGCGCGCATCGAATCGATCGCCTCTGACGATCCGCTCGTCCAACGCACGCGCGTGAGCACACAGCGACAGACGTATGCGTTCGATCTGCCGGTGCTTGGCGGATTCCAACTGCTCAACGCTGCGACTGCTATCGTCGCGTGCGAGCAGATCGAGTCCGCGCTGTCGTTCGATGCCGATGCCGTCGCGCGCGGCCTCGGAGCGGTCGCCTTGCCGGGACGCGTCGAATATTTTCCCGGCCGGCCGTCGATCATCTTCGACATCGCCCACAACACGGAAAAAGCGGTCGCGCTGCGACAATCGATCGAACGGCATTTCCCGGACCGGCGGTTGACGTTTGTCAGCGCGATCGCCGAAGGCAAAGATGTGCCCGGCATGATGACCGCGTGGGAAAAATTGCCAGCGCAATTCATCTTCACGACATTTCCGGAGTCGCATCTGCGGCCGGTGCGGCCGTACAATCTCGCGAACGCCGCGCAGCTTCACGGCCTTGCCGCCCGCGCGGTGGAAGACCCCGAGGAGGCGCTCATGCTCGCGCTGCGGGTCGCGGCAGCGGACGATATCGTCGTCGTCACCGGCTCGACGTATCTCGTCGGCGAGCTACGCCGGTGGTTCCTCGACAACGTCGCCAATCCGCGTCATGTCACGGTCTGATCTCGCTTATCGCCGCGCGCCGCTGACGTTGCGCGGCGCGACCTTCGCCTGGGGCGAGCGGACGTTCGTCATGGGCATCATCAACGCCACCCCGGATTCATTTTCAGGCGACGGGATCGGCGCCGACGCCTCCGCGGCGGTGCAGCGAGCACGGCGTTTTGCCGAAGCAGGCTGTCACATCCTCGACATCGGCGGCGAATCGACCCGCCCCGGGCACACACCGGTATCCGAACGCGACGAGTTGCGCCGCGTCCTGCCGGTGATCGAGGCAGTGCGCGCCGCGGTCGACACGCCCATCTCCATCGACACCTTCAAACCCGCCGTCGCGCGCGCGGCCCTCGAGGCCGGCGCGGACATGGTGAATTGCGTGTGGGGCGCTCCGCCGGCCATCGCGGAAATCGCCGCGCGTGCGAAGGCGCCGCTCGTCATCATGCATAACCGCGCCGTGCCGGATTACGACGGCGACGTCGTCGATATCGTGATCGAGTCGCTCGCGCGATCCGTCGGCGACGCAGAAGCGGTTGGCGTGCAGACGGAGCAGATCATCGTCGATCCCGGCATCGGCTTCGGCAAGACCGCAGCGCACAATATCCAAATCCTCGCGCGCCTCGACGAATTCGCCACGCGACTGCCGTATCCGTTGCTCGTCGGCACATCGCGTAAATCGTTTATCGGCGCGCTGACTGCCCTTCCCGTGGAACAGCGCGCGTTTGGAACCGCCGCGTCGGTCACCTTGGCGATCGCACGTGGTGCCGATATCGTCCGCGTGCACGACGTCGAAGATCTGATGGCCACCGTCGCGGTTGCCGACGCGATCGTGCGGGACTCCGCGTGAAGCGAGGCGTCATCCGTCTCCGCGACATGCGCTTTTGGGGACGCCACGGAGCGAGTCCCGGCGAACGCGAGCGCGCGCAGCCCATCGATCTGGACGTGGAACTGCAGATCGATTGCGGGCCGGCGATCGCCGGCGACGACCTTGCCAAGACCATCGACTACGACGCGGTATTCAAAGCGTGCGAGCACGTCGTGACGCAGCAATCGTTCGTCTTGCTCGAATCGCTGGCCGACGCGTGTCTCACTGCGGTGCTCGCGGACCTTCGCGTTGAGAGCGCGACCGTGCGCGTACGTAAGCCGCGCTTGCTCGATGGGGCGACGCCCGAAATCGAACTCACGCGCGCGCGATGAGCCCCGCGCTTGCGCATATCGGATTGGGTTCGAATGTCGGCGACTCCGCCGGCTACATCCGCGAAGCGTTCACCGCACTCGAACGCGTCGGACGCGTGGCGGCGATCTCCGATCTCTATCTCACACAACCATGGGGAAAAGTAGACCAAGCACTGTTCGTCAACGCTGCGGCCGCGGTCGAGACGGGACTCCCGCCGCAAGAGCTCGTCAAAGCACTGATCGCGATCGAGCGTGAATTCGGCCGCACGCGAGAAGTCCGATACGGACCGCGTACGATCGATCTCGATCTGCTCTTGTACGGTGATGTGACGCTCGACGATCCCGCGTGCACCGTGCCGCACCCGCAATTGCAAGCCCGCGCATTCGTGCTTGCCCCGCTTGCGGAGATCGCGCCTGATGTTCGCGTGCCCGGCGATGACAAGAGCGTTCGCGAGCTCTTGGCCGCACTGCCGCAAGCCGACCGCGACGGCGTGCGCCGGCTCGCCGGCACCGCGCACCTCCCGAAGCCATCCACGCTTGACTACGACTCACCCGGCGGCGCGGGCGGCGACTACGCAGAGCTTCGGCCGTTCTCGGCCTTCGACACCGCCGTGCTCGACGTCGCCGTAGGAGCGCTCGGGCCCCTGGCTGGAAAACGCGTGCTCGACGTGGGCTGCGGCACCGGCCGGTTCACGCGCGAGCTCGCGGCGCGCGGCGCACTCGTCACCGGCGTCGACCGAAGCGAGACGATGCTGCGCGCGGCGCGCGCAACACCTCATGCGGGCACCGGTGATGCGCCCGCATACCTATACGGCGATGCAAACGTCGTGCTTCCCGGGAAGGACTACGACGCGATCACGTCGTTCTACGCACTGCAGTACTTGGACGTCGCCGCTTTCAGCCGTCTTGCGCACGCGGCGCTCGCACCCGGCGGCAAGCTCGTGCTCGCGTCGTTTCCGCATCGTCACTTCGCAGAGTCTGAATTCGCGCGCTTTTTCCCATCGATGGTCGCGTTCGATCTCGCGCGGTTTCCAAGCCGGCAGCGGCTCGAAGCGGCATTGCAGGCTGCGGGCTTCGCTTCGGTGACGGCGACGATGTTCGCTGCTGCGATCGACGATCGAGCCGACGTCGTCGTCGGCAAAGTGGAACGCAAATACCTCTCGTCGTTTCATCTGCTCTCGGATGAGGAATTTAGTCGCGGGCTCGCAACCATGCGCACGGCGTGGCCGCCCGGCACATCGGTGCGGCGATCCGCGCACGCGATGGTGGTCTGGGGAACGCGGGAAAAGCCCGTGGCATAAGGCCCCGCGCGGCCGGAACAGGCTCAACGGCGAGCCGACGCGAAACAAACGCCTGTGACCGACAACCACGATGAAGCGGAGACGACCGAACTATTGACGTTCGTCACTGATCGCGTTGCGCCGCTCGCACGGACCTTCGCACAATTGCCGGTCATGCAGTTGCGCGTGCGCACCGCGCAGGGCATGATCACGCTGGTCAAAGCCGCACCTGGCGCCGCCGACGGCGCGAAAGCGCCGGCAATCAAGGCAGCCCATGCGCCGAAAATTCAAGAGGGCGAGCCGGGCCGCGCGTACGACACGATTAACGCCGAGGCGGTCGGCGTCTTCCGGCCGGCGCCGGACATCCCGGAGTTCGGCGAGCGGGTGGCCGCAGATCGCGTGCTCGGATTCGTCGAAGCGCTCAAGTTGCGCAATCCCGTGCGTGCCGGTGCACCGTGCTACTTCGTCGCACAAGCGGTCGAGGATGGCCAAGCCGTTGAATTCGGCGAAGTGCTCTTCGTCGTCGAACGCGGCGATACGCCGCCGCAGCCAGAGCCCGCGCCGCTCGAGGGCAGCGTATCGCTCGAGCACATCGAAGCGCCGGTCGATGAATTCGGCTATGCATTCGAGGGTGTCTGGCAAGCATCCGACCACGGGCAGACGCTGCCGCCGGCGCATTAAAGCAGGGATACGTTGTTCAACAAAGTCTTGATCGCCAATCGCGGCGAGATCGCGCTGCGCGTCATCCGCGCTTGTCGCGAACTCGAATGCAAGAGCGTCGCGATCTTCTCTGAAGCCGACCGCAATTCGCTGCACGTGCGTTTTGCCGATGAAGCGTTCTGCGTCGGGCCCGGCCCGAGCGCTCGCTCCTATCTTAACGTGCCGAATATCATCGGCGCCGCCGAAGTGGCCGGCGTCGACGCGATCCATCCCGGCTATGGCTTCCTATCCGAAAATGCCGGCTTCGCCGAGATCTGCGCATCGCACGGCATCAAGTTCATCGGTCCGCCGGCGAGCGCGATCGCGCTGATGGGCGACAAGGCGAGCGCGAAGCAGCGCATGCTGGAGGCCGGCGTGCCGGTCATCCCGGGATCGGGTATCATCGACTCGCTTTCGGTGGCCAAGAAGTTCTGCGCCGAAGTGGGTTACCCGGTGCTCATCAAAGCGACTGCCGGCGGCGGCGGCAAAGGCATGCGCATCGTCGGGCGCGATGCGGATCTTGCGGCCGGTCTCACGGCCGCGGGCGGCGAGGCGCAAGCAGCATTCGGAAACGCCGGCGTCTACATCGAGAAGCTGCTCGTACGGCCGCGCCACATCGAAGTGCAAGTCTTGGCCGACGAGTACGGCCACGTGATCCATGTCGGCGAACGAGACTGTTCGGTGCAGAAGCCGTCGCACCAGAAGCTGCTCGAAGAAGCGCCGGCGCCGAACCTCGACGCCGATCTGCGCGTGAAATTGAACGAAGCGGCTGTCCGGGCGGCGCGCGCCTGCGGCTATGCGAACGCCGGCACGCTCGAATTCCTCGTCACAGAAGACGGCAAATACTACTTCATGGAGATGAACACGCGCATCCAAGTGGAGCATCCCGTCACCGAAGTCGTCTATGGCGTCGATCTCGTGAAGTGGCAGGTCCGTATCGCCGCCGGCGAGCGCTTGACGCGACGCCAAGAAGATATCCGGCCGCGCGGTCATGCGATCGAATGCCGCATCAACGCGGAAGACCCCGACAACAAATTCACGCCTGCCGCGGGCAAGCTCGGCAGCGTGCTCATGCCCGGCGGCCCAGGGATCCGCGTCGACACGCACATCTATAGCGGCGTCGAAGTGCCGCCGTACTACGATTCGCTGCTCGCGAAGATCACGGCGTCCGGCCGCGATCGCGCAGACGCGATCGCGCGGATGCGGCGTGCGCTTTTCGAGACCGAAGTGCGCGGACTAGCCACGACGGTCGGCCTCCACCGGCGGATCATGACCACGCCGTCATTCCTCGAAGGAAGGACGCATGTGACATGGTTGCGCGAGGAACTATTGCTCCCGCAAGCGGCGGCAGCCGGATCGCATGGCGGTTGAGCGGCGCGAGCAC
The DNA here is from genome assembly GCA_036561585.1 of Candidatus Eremiobacteraceae bacterium. GTDB lineage: Bacteria > Vulcanimicrobiota > Vulcanimicrobiia > Eremiobacterales > Eremiobacteraceae > JABCYQ01. The sequence continues at coordinate 9,497 of DATBOZ010000006.1, forward strand.
CGCGTGGCGCTCGAGATCCTGTATGCGGTCGACATCGGATCCATGCCGCTCGAGGACGTGCTCGCGCAAGCGCGCGACGAAGTTGGCGTGTTCGGACGCGGGGACGTCGCAGCCGAAGAAGATCCGTACGAACCGGAGTATCCGGCGATAGAGCGCCGAGCCGACGCGCCGCGCGCCACCGATTGGCCGCTCGTGGAGCGCATCGTGCGCGGCACGCTCGATTCGAAGTCTGCATTGGAGTCGGCGCTCGCACCGCTGTTGCGGCGGTGGACCGTGCAGCGCTTGCCCGGTGTGGACCGGCTGCTCCTCGACATGTGCGCGTGGGAGCTTCGCAATCGGCCTGAGGCGGAGACGACCGCGGTTATCAATCATGCAGTGGAATTGGCGCGCCGGATGTCCACCGATGCGAGTCCGGCGTTCGTCAACGGCGTGCTCGACGCATTCGCGAAGACCCCCGTCGACAGGCCGACCGGATGAGCAGACGTTCACCGGCCGACTGGATGCGCGTCGCGCGCGTCTCCGCCGCCGTGGCCGCTATGTTCCTCGCATTCATCATCTTGTGCGCAGCGATTGGCGCGACCGCGGTGGTCGCGACGTTCGGCCGGAATTTGCCGAGCATCGACCGCCTCTCCGACATCGAACCGGCCGCCACCACACGCATCCTCGCGCGCGACGGCACGGTGCTCGCGCGACTGTATGACAAGGATCGCGTGTACGTGCCGATCACGAGCATCCCCGACGTGATGCGCCAAGCGATCGTCGCGACCGAAGACGAGCGCTTCTACCAGCATCACGGCGTGGACATCCGGGGCATCGCGCGCGCCGCGCTGGCGAACTATCATCACGAAGCGATCACGCAAGGAGCGAGCACGATCACGCAACAGCTCGCGCGCAATCTCTTCCTCACCAACGAGCAGACGATCCGCCGCAAGATCGAAGAAGCGATGCTTGCGATGCAGATCGAGCGCTATTACACCAAAGACGAAATCCTCGAACGGTACCTCAACCTGATCTATTTCGGCGCGGGTGCCTACGGCGTGCAGGCTGCAAGCCACGCATACTTCGGCAAAGACGTCGCCAAGTTGGACTTGGCCGAAGCTGCGATGCTCGCGGGACTGGTCGCCGCGCCGTCGGCATATTCCCCGTACGCGGACCTGCAAGCGGCGAAGGACCGCCAAGCGCACGTGCTCGACCGTATGGTCGCGGGCGGGTTCGTTTCGCGGGCGAAGGCGGATGCCGCAGCGCAGGAAAAATTGCGTTACGTCGGCGCGCGCTCCGGCGGTGTCGAGGCGTATCGCTATCCGTACTTCACCACGTATGTGATCGCGGAATTGGAAAAGACGTACGCCGACGACCAGCTGCTGCACGGCGGATTGACCGTGTATACGTCGCTCGATCCCGCGCTCGAAGACATCGCCCAGAAGACGGTGACGAACGGCGTCGCGTCGGGTCTCGCCGAGGGCTACGGCATGCACCAAGGCGCGCTGGTCGCAGAGGATCCGCGGAGCGGCCAGATCGAGGCGATGGTCGGCGGTGTCGGATTCTCCGCCAAGAGTCAATTCAATCGTGCGTGGCAAGCGCGCCGTCAGCCGGGCTCTTCGTTCAAAGGATACGTCTATTCAGCAGCCGTCGATCGCGGCATTCCGGTGTCGTCCATCTTTGCAGACACGCCGGTCACGCTGCCCGCCGGCGACGGCTCCGATTACAAACCGACCGACGACGATCATCGATTCTTAGGCAACATGACGCTGCGCCGCGCCTTCGCGCTCTCGCGCAACGTGGTCGCGGTGAAACTGGCACAGCAGATCGGCATCGACACCGTCATCGATTACGCGCATAAAATGGGCATCACCGAAGATCTGCAACCCGATCTGTCGCTCGCGCTCGGCACCGCAGTGGTCTCGCCGCTCGACATGGTTTCGGGATATTCCACGATCGCAGACGGCGGCGTCTTCACGCCGCCGACCGGCATTCGCTACGTCACGGACAAGTACGGTTCGATCATCCGCGACGACCGCTATCCGCAACGCCGCGTCGCGCTTTCGAGCGGCGCTGCGTTCATCATGACCACGATGATGGAGAGCGTGATCCAAGCGGGCACCGGTTATCCGAACGCGATCATCGGGCGTCCGGCGGCGGGTAAAACGGGTACGACGTCGGATTTCCGCGACGCGTGGTTCGTCGGTTTCGTGCCGCAATTGACGGCCGCGGTATGGGTGGGAAACGACGACTATTCGAAGATGTACGAGTCGTACGGCGGCAACGTGCCCGCACGGATCTGGGCTGCTTTCATGAAGCGCGCCCTCGCAAACGAGAAGGCGCAAGATTTCGCGTCGCAGCCGCCCGACGTCCAAGAAGTTCGCGTCTGCTCCGGCCAAAACCGGCGCGCGTTGCCGGGTCAAGGCGGCGAATACGAATATTTTCTCAACGGCACGGCACCGCTCGCATATTGCGCGCCACCCAAACGCCTGATCAGCAAGGGCGCGCAAGCCATCAGCGTGCAGGTGAACCCGGCTTGGCAACCCACGCCCACGCCGCAACCGCTCGACTCGCCGGCGCCGACGCAACTCCCGGTGCTGCAGACACCCGCGCCGCTTACTTCGGCGACGCCATAGCACCGTGCGCACGCCGCTTTTCCCAGCCCCCGCCCTGACTGTCGGCGAGTTGTGCCGCGCGGTGCGCGGCGCGCTTGAATCGGCGTTTCCGGATCGCGTGCGCGTGACGGGAGAAATTTCGAAGTGTTCCGTTGCGCCGAGCGGTCACGCGTACTTCAGCCTCAAAGATAAGGAAGGGTTGGTGGCGTGCGTCGTCTGGCGGTCGACGGTCGCGCGACTCGACGTCGCCTTTCCGTTGGCCGACGGCGCGGCGGTCGAAGTGTCGGGCCGGCTGAATATCTACAAGGAGCGGAGCCAATTCCAGCTCACGGTTGACGACGTCGTGCCGCAAGGCCGCGGCGCGATGCATCGCCTCTACGAACTGTTGAAAGAAAAGCTGCGCCGCGAAGGCTTGTTCGACGAAGCGCGCAAACGGCCGATTCCGGAATTCGTCAGCAAGGTCGCGATCGTGACCAGCCGCGGATCTGCCGCGCTGCAGGATTTCATCACGACGTGCCGGCGACGCGGCGGCCACGTCGCGATCACGGTCGTGCACGCTCCCGTGCAAGGTGAGAGCGCCGTGCCGGAATTGGCCATCGCGATCGCTCGCGCCGGCCGGCTCCCGGTCGACGTCGTCGTCGTGGCGCGCGGCGGCGGCTCCATCGAGGATCTCTGGGCGTTCAATGCCGAGGTAGTGGCGCGCGCGATCGTGGCGTGCGCGCGCCCCGTGATCAGTGCGATCGGCCACGAAACCGACTTCACGATCGCCGACTTTGTGGCCGATAAGCGCGCCGCAACGCCGACCGCGGCTGCAGAGCTCGTCACTGCCGATCGATTCGGACTTCTCCGGCGCATCGCTCAGCTCGACGCGCGCCTCGGACGAAGCTTTGCGCGAGCGGTGGCTCACGCGCGATTCCGCTGGGGTCAAGCGCTCGACGCATTGGTGCGCGCGCCCGATACATTTATCGGCGCGGCCGCGCAAACGGTCGATGACCTTGCGGCAGGCGTTCGCCGCGGCGATCCGCGCCGGCGTCTTGCGGAGGGTCGCCGTCGCATCGCGGACGCCCTATTCCGTGCGCGGGCATTGGGCCCACGCGCAATCGAGCAGGCGCGCTCGCGTTCCGGGACTGCGCACGAAAAGCTGACGGGCAGCTTCAATCGCGTCGTCACCGCCCGTCGCAATGCGTTCGACATCAACAACGCGCGTCTCGTCACCCTCGGACCGCGCGCCACGCTCGCGCGCGGTTACGCCATCGTCCACGATGCGCGAGACCGAGTGATCAGTGACGCCGCGGTTACTTCAGCCGGCGAACGCATCGGCGTCACTCTGCGGCGTGGCGGACTCACCGCCACTGTCGTCACGATCGAGGAGACCCATGACGAAGCCTAAAGGCAAAACTTACGATGGCAAATCGCCCAATTTTGAACAAGCGCTCGCGCGGCTGGAGAAGATCGTCGAAAAACTCGACGACGGCAACTTACCGTTGGATGATGCGATCGCACTCTTCAAAGAGGGCACGGAGCTTGCGAAGATCTGCCGCGACAAACTAGCCGAAGCGGAAGTGCAGGTGAAGGAAGCGCTGAAGAATTCGGTCGGCGAGGACGTCGAACCGTCCGAAGAAGATGACGAGCTCGGCGACGAGGACGGCATCGACGAAGAAGAATAGGCGGCGCCTCGACGTGCTTGTCGCAGAACGCGCCGGCTGTTCGCGCGCGCGCGCGCAAGCGCTCATCCTCGCCGGCGAGGTGCGCATCGCGGGCACGCCGATGACCAAGTCCGGCGCACTCGTGGACGATGACGCGCATCTCGAGATCGCCGGCGCCGAGCGCTTTGTCAGCCGCGGCGGTTTCAAACTCGAACATGCGCTGCAAGAATTCGGGTGGCAGGTCGAGGGTCTCGCGTGTCTCGACGTCGGCGCGTCGACGGGCGGCTTCACCGACTGTTTGCTGCAGCGCGGCGCGGCAAAAGTGACGGCGGTCGATGTCGGCTACGGTCAACTGAATTGGCGCCTGCGCACCGATCCGCGCGTGACGGTCGTCGAGCGCCAGAACTTCCGGTATGCCGACGTCGCCGCACTCGGAGCGCCCTTCGCGTTCGTGTGTGCGGATGTTTCATTTATCTCGCTTGCCAAACTGTTCGCAAAATTCGCCGCTGCGCTCGCCGTGGACGGTCGAGCGGTCTTCTTGATCAAGCCGCAGTTCGAGGCCGGCCGCGCGGCGGTCGGTTCGGGTGGTGTTGTGCGCGACCCATCCGCGCAAGTCGCCGCCATCGAAAACGTGTTGCGCGCGTGCGACGCAGCCGGGCTCGCCCCGCGCGCTTTGACCAACTCGCCCATCAAAGGTCCGGCGGGCAACATCGAATTCCTATTGGGCGCATCGCGCTCTTCTGTAGTAGGGCGAGACGTACTCGGGCGAGCATCGCTCGCCCATAATGCGATCGAGCCGGATGTGGCCACATTGGACGTGGCGGGTACGGTGCGCCGTGCTCACGAAACGCTCGATCCATGAACCGCCACGCCGTGAAGAGCCTCGCGCTGTTCGTCGACACCGCGCGGCCGGCGGCGCTGGAGGCGGCACGCAGCGCGGTCGCCGTTGCCATGGGACGCGAGGCGTCCGTGCAAATGCAGCCGGATCAAGCGCTGACACTCAAATCGGCCGACGTGCATTCAAGTCCCGCGTTTCCTGCCGGCGCCGATCTGATGGTCTCGTTTGGCGGCGACGGAACCTTGCTGCAGGCCGCGCACCTCGCGGCGCCGCTCGACATCCCGATACTGGGCGTGGACTTCGGGCGCATGGGCTTTCTCACGCAGTTAGACCGGCGCAATTTCAGCGACGCACTTGCGCGTATGCTTCGCGAGGGCGTGCAGATCGAATCTCGGATCGCGCTGAAAGCATCGGTCGACGGACTACCCGGTACGTACTTCGCGCTCAACGACATACACATCGACCGCAAACAACACGGCCGCACCATCACCTTTGGCATAGAGATCGGCGGTGAACGCGTCGCCGATCTACCGGCGGACGGGATCATCGTATCCAGCCCCACCGGCAGCACGGCGTACTTCCTCTCCGCCGGCGGACCCATTTTGGCGCCTCGTCTCGAAGCGCTTGGCATCGCACCGATCTGCCCGCACACGCTTTTTTCGCGGCCGCTCATCGTGCGATCCGACGAACGCATTCGCGTCACCGTGCCCCGCAGCGGTCCGGGGACGCAACTCTTCGCTGACGGTCGCGCCGAGCTCGATCTTCCCGGCGGCAGCGCGGTGAACGTGGTCAAGGCGGAACGACCGGTGCTCTTCGTCTCATCAGACGATCGCATGTTCTTCCAGCTGCTCGAACGGAAACTTCACTGGGGTTCCTCGATCAAGCGCTCGCTGGATGCCGATGCGCATGAACGCAAAAACGGCGCTTAAGGGCCGGCTTCGCTCGCTGACGGTCGAAGGATTCGGCCTTATCGACCGCACGACCGCAGACGTGGGACCCGGTCTCAATGCGTTTACCGGCGAGACGGGCAGCGGCAAATCGATGGTGATCGACGCGCTCGGCTTTGCCTTCGGCGAGCGTGCAGGCGCGGATGTCGTGCGCAGCGGTTCGGCGCGCGCAAGCGCATTCGTCGAATTGGAGAGCGCACCGGAAGCGGGACCTTGGCTCGCCGAAAACGGCTTCTCCGACGACGATCTCGAAGCGGGCGGCCCTCTCGTCGTCTCCCGCGAGATAACCGCGGGCGGACGATCGTCGGCGCGCATCAACGGCAAGCCGGCCACTGCGGGTCAATTGCGCGAACTCCGTCAGATCATGTTGGACGTCGTGGGCCAGCACGAACATCAAGTGCTGCTACAACCGGCGCGTCACCTCGCAATGCTCGACGCATATGCGGGTGAAACGGCGCTTGCGTTGCGCGGCGAGTGTGGCGACTCGGTCGCGGCATTGCGCGAGCTGCAGGCGCGATTGGAGCGCTTACGCAGCGAAGAAGCGCACGCAGATCGTCTATTGGAAGACGCGCGCTTCGCCGCCCGCGAGATCGCCGGCGCGAATCTGCAAGAGGGAGAGTTGGAACGGTTGCGCGAGCGTCGCGCGCTGCTCGCCAATTCCGCCAAGATCGTTCAGGCGGTCGATCTCGCGTCCACTGCACTTGCCGACGGCGAGCGCGGCGCCGTCACAGGCTTGGGGCGCGCCGCCAAAGCGATGGACGCGGTGGCGTCGTTTGGGCCGCAGCTCGGTGAAATCGCCATCGCGCTTCGAGGCCTGCAGGGCGCCGCTCAAGACGTGACTGCATCGCTCGCCGCGTTGAACGATGACGGAACGTTTGACGGCGGTCAGCTCGATGAGGTCGACGACCGCATCGCCGCAATCGAAGATCTTCTGAAGAAGTATGGGCCGTCAGTCGCCGATGTCTCCGCCTCGGGAAAGCGCGCTGCGGCGGAAGTTGAGCGGCTCGAGCGTCGCGGCCAAGAGCTCGCACTCGTCGAGCAGCGGATTCGGGAACGCGACGCGAGCCTTGCGCAGACGGCGGCCAAACTTTCTCGCGACCGATTGGCGGCGGGCGCCCGACTCGCCGAAAGCGCTCAATCCGAGTTGCGCGAGTTGGGTATGCGCGGCGCGAAGTTCTCGTGCGCGTTCGAACCGCGTGCGGGCGGCATCGGCGCAACCGGTGGCGACGCGGTGGAGTTCGTCGCCGCGCTCAATCCTAACGAACCGTTGCGTCCGATCACCAAAGCGGCGTCCGGCGGCGAACTTTCGCGCCTACTTCTTGCGCTGAAGCTGGCGTTCGCGGACGTCGATCCGCATCCGATCGTCGTGCTCGACGAGATCGACGCTGGAATCGGCGGAGCGGCCGCGCGTGCGGTCGGCGCGCGGATCGCCGAGCTCGGCCGTCGCGTGCAGGTGCTCTGCGTGACGCACCTCGCGCAGATCGCGGCATTTGCCGACCATCACGTCGCGTTGACCAAGGTGCTCCGCAAAGGGCGAACGATCGTCGAGGCCGGGTCACTCGGAGACCGCCCTGCTGTGCGAACGGAGATCGCGCGCATGTTGGCGGGCGACGGAGAAAGCGCCGAGGCGCTCCGCCACGCCGAAGCATTGCTGCGCGAAATCAAATCATGATGTCGTGCCGACCCAGTAGTAGGGCGAGCATCGCTCGGCCAAAAAAAAATTAGTCGGCCGACCATAAAGGTCGGCCCCACAGAGAAAAAAGGCCGACCATAAAGGTCGGCACTACATCTTTTTACGTGATGCTGTCCGGGTCGGGCGCGGTGCCGGCCAAAAGATCCTCCACTGCCTTGACGAGTTTGGTGGCATCGGCGGTCTTGGCGACGTAGAGATCCGCACCGGCGTGCTTGCGCCAATACTGATCGTGGGT
>DATBOZ010000007.1:0-24082 GCA_036561585.1 Candidatus Eremiobacteraceae bacterium
CATTTTAAAAGTCAGTTCGTGCAACTGATGCGTGATGATAAAGACTCGTTCGTCCGGTATCGAAGAGCTCGGCCGCTGGCTCGCGAGCAGTGAATCCAAGCCGAGATATCTGTGATAGTCGAGCATGTGCCGTCCGCCCGCTAGCGGGGGATTGATATCACGATCGCCTTGAAACCGGCTGCGCGTCGGATCTGCGCGCTCATCTTCATCGACGGAAAACGTCCACCAGCCATGATCATAGGGGTCTGTATGCATCGGGGCGATTGTTTCGGGACGCCGAAGCGCCGACCTTCGTCGCTTACCCGCATGGTTTGACATGGCGAAAGCGAAGAATAACCGAGTGCAAAATTTGATCGTGCGCGCGGCGATTATTGCCGGCGCCCTATCGATCTTCTCAGCGAGCGCAGCCGCGGCCGCGCCCCGTTATTCAGTCGTCGTGCTGCCGGCCCCGAGCGGCTACCCCGGATGCTACGCAACCGTCGTGAACAATCGCGGTCAAGCGGCGGGCGAGTGTTTCAATAGCGGCGGTACGCTCTATCGTGCCGTCGAGTGGACGAACGGAACAGCGCACGTCTTATTCGTGCCGCACTCGATGTCGACGCGCTGGACGTGGGCTGCATCGATCAACGACAGCGGCGATGTCGTCGGTTACGCGCAACCGCCGGGCGGCTATCAGGCAATGTCGTGGCATCATGGGAAGCTCACCCTGCTCCCAAGTCTTCCAGGCACATCGGGGACCGTTGCCGACGACATCCGTGATGACGATCTCATCATCGGAAGTTCCGGCGGACATTCGGTCGAGTGGACCACAAACGGCATGGTAGATCTCGGCGGCTACGCGGCGTTCGCGTCGTCGGTCAACGCGAAGGGAGCGTTCGTCGGATCCGGTCAGATCTCACCGGACGATCCACAAGGGGGCGCTTGGTTCGACGCAGGCATGCCCGGCGAAATGCACTACATCATTCATGGTGATTTTCACACCCACGCGTTCGGCGTGAACGACAGCGACCTTGTCGTCGGCGATACAAACGGTCTCGCCGGATTTCGCGCGTGGGCTTTTCAAGGAGGAAGTCTGCGGTTTCTTCCTTCGGCATACGTCGCCGGATACGATCATGCATTCGCGGTCAACGACGATGACGTCATCGTTGGGGAGTCCTTGAATTGGGCAGTACGCTGGTACCACGGCGCGGTCGTCGACCTCAATACGACCATCCCATTGTTGGCGTTGCGTCTCACCGCCGCGAATGGCATCAGCCCCAAAGGTTTGATCGCGTGCACTGCCATCGGGCCGAGCGCGCCATTCGGCGTAATCCTGTATCCTAAGCCGTAGCGTCGCGGGGATGCACCGCCGGGTTTGCCTAATCTACGCTCAGCACAATCATGTCAACCATAACCGACACCCTCGCCCGTCCGATGCGCGATCTGCGCATTTCGGTGACCGACCGCTGCAATTTCCGCTGCACGTACTGCATGCCGAAATCGGTGTTCGGCCGCGATTTCCGCTTTCTGCCGGCGTCGGAATTGCTCACCTTTGAGGAGGTCGCGCGTCTGGCGCGCGTCTTTGCAACGCGCGGTGTCGACAAGATAAGGCTCACCGGTGGCGAGCCATTGCTCCGGCGCGATCTCGAGACGCTCGTCGCGATGCTGGCCGAGATTCCCGGCATCCGCGATCTGACGCTGACGACCAACGCGTCGCTGCTTGCGGGAAAGGCCGCCGCGCTGCGAGCCGCCGGTCTGCATCGCGTCACGGTCAGCCTCGACTCGTTGGACGATGCGACGTTTCGCGCGATGAACGACGTCGACTTTCCGGTTGCGCTGGTCCTCGATGGGATCGACGCGGCGATCGCGGCCGGATTCAGCCCGGTCAAGATCAACATGGTGGTGAAGCGCGGCGTGAACGATGGCGACATCCTCGCGATGGCGCGACGCTTCCGCGGTCCGAAGTACATCGTGCGTTTCATCGAGTTCATGGACGTCGGCTCCACGAACGCGTGGCGTCTCGAAGATGTCGTTCCTGCGGCCGAGATCGTCAGCACAATCGCACGCGATATGCCGCTCGAACGCACCGAACCGAACTATCTCGGAGAGGTCGCCGGACGCTATCGCTACGCCGACGGCGGCGGAGAGATCGGCGTCATCGCGTCGGTGACGCAGCCGTTTTGCCACGACTGCACGCGCGCGCGGCTCGCATCCGAAGGGCTGCTCTACACGTGTCTCTTCGCCACGCGCGGCCACGATTTTCGTGCATTACTGCGTGGCGGCGCATCCGACGAAGCGATCGCTGCGTTTTTGGACACGCTGTGGTCTGCGCGGACGGACCGCTACTCCGAAGAACGCGGCGGGCAAACCGCGACATCACCAAAGGTAGAGATGTCGCATATCGGAGGCTGACCATCGAACCTGGAAACGACGCTGCCATCAAAGACGCCGTGCGCGCGCAGTTCGGCGCGGCGGCGCAAAACTATGTGACGAGTGCGTCGCACGCCAAAGGCGATGACCTGCGACGGCTGCTGCAACTCGCTGCACCGAACGGCACTGAGCGCTTGCTGGACATCGCCACCGGCGGAGGACACACGGCGCTTGCGTTCGCGCCGCTCGTGAAGTCCGTGATCGCGATCGACCTGACGCCGAAGATGCTCGAGGCCGCCGCCGCATACGCCGCCGAACGCGGCGCGACGAACATCGCGTTCGCGTTAGCCGATGCCGAACGATTGCCGTTTGCGGACGCGACGTTCGACATCGTGACGGCACGGATCGCCCCGCACCATTTTGCGAATCCCGAAGCATTCGTCCGTGAGACCGCGCGGGTGCTCGATCCCGGCGGACTATTCTTGTTGGACGACAACATGGCGCCGGAAGACGACGAATTGGACGCATTTATGAACCGCTTCGAGCACTGGCGCGATCCGAGCCACGTCTGCGCATATCGGCCATCGCAATGGCGCGCTTGGGTGGAAGCGAGTGGCCTGCACGTGGTTGTCGACGACCCTCTGGAACTCAAGGCATACGCTTTTGCGGAGTGGACGGAGCGAATGCACATGCCGGCGGCCGATCGCGCTGCGCTCGAGCATTGGTTGCTCGCCGCACCGAAGCGTTGTCGCGACTACTTCCGGCTCGAGGCGGATGAGGGCCGCGTACGAAGCATCAGCGGCGCCTTTGCGATCATCGGCGCGAGGAAGCTATGAGCGGCCTCGCACAGCAGACGTGCGTTCCGTGCAAAGGCGGCGTACCGCCGATGGCGGCGTCTGAGATCGCCGCCCTGCTCCCCCAACTCGAAGGCTGGGAGGTGGTGAACGAGCACCACCTCAGCAAGACCTACACGTTCAAGAATTTCGCCGAGGCTTTGGCATTCGTCGATCGCGTTGGCGCGATGGCGGAAGAGCAATGGCACCATCCCGATGTGCACCTTGCGTGGGGCAAAGTCACCGTCGAGATCTGGACGCACAAGATCAACGGCCTCACCGAAAGCGATTTCGTGTTCGCGGCCAAGTGCGACGCGCTCCGCGACGCCGGCTAGGAAGCGCCTGGTCGCCTGTCCCGCAATTAGTCTCACATAATTTTCACAGCCAAATGGAGCGTCGGACTTCGGAATGACGTTATGCAGTCGGGACGCGAGGGCATGATATCTATAACACACGCGTCGACGACCGACGATCTGAGGAGATCATCAATATGTACACTGGGAAAATCGCGGCGGCGGCCGCGGCCGTGGCGCTCACCGCGCTGATCGGCCAAACGGCGCCTGCCGCGGCAGGTCCGAGCGACTCGAACTTGGCCTACGTGAGCCGATACGTCGATCGCGCGGCGGAAGCATTGCAGCAGGACCGGCACGACTACCACGGCCACCGGGTTGCGGCCATAGCCGATATCGCGCGCGCGCGCGCAGACATCGCGTCGGCGCTTGCGTACGACAACAGTCACGAACGCTACAACCTTTCGGCCGCAGCCGCGGCGAACGCCGCCGCCGAGGCGGATTTCGAGCGCTCGCAGGCCGGCAGCGACCGCAATCTCAACTACGTGAGAACATATCTCGAGCGCGCTCTCGACATGCTGCGCCGCGATAGTCACGACTACGGCGGTTACCGCGTGAAAGCGATCGCCGACTTGGAAGCAGCACGCGACCAGATCGGCACCGCACTTCGCCAAGATACGCGCGGGGAACATCCTGGCGTGGCGAGCGATAGCAACTTACGCTACACGCGCGGATACATCCAGCGCGGCATCGACATGCTGCAGCAAGACCAGGCCGACTACGGCGGACACCGCGTCGCCGCCATCACAGCGATGCGCAATGCCGACGCCGATATCGTGACTGCGCTGCGTGCCGATCACGCGGATGAGTCCGTGCCGGCGGTGCAGGCCCTTGCTGCTCCGGCCGAACCGGTGCGCGGGCAGCGCGCGAGCAACCAGAACATCGCGTATGCCCGGGCTTACGTCGAGCACGCGATCGACATGCTGAAGAATGACCAACACGACTACAACGGCTATCGCTCCAAGGCGGTCCAGCAGCTGGTGATCGCCCGGGTGCAATTGCAAGACGCATTACAGTACCGGTAATCCACCTGTAGTGCCGACCTTTACGGTCGGCTACAACAGAAGAGGCGGGCCCGCGCTGGGCCCGCCTCTCATTCATCCAGGTCCGGTTGCCGCCATGCGCTATCCTGTGGCTGCTACCCGAACCGCGTGCCGCAACTCGGAAAGATGGTCGAGATAGCGCTTGTACGCCACCCCAGCCAACGAACCTGCGATGACCATCGAGAACAGAATCACCGTCGGCCATCTCATCGCGGTCACCCTCCCTGGTGAAGCACCGGCACGCTGTGCGCCGATATCATAGTGACCGCAGCGACGCGCGGATTGTTACACGCGGGGCCTTATAATCTTGGTTCCGCCCATCAGCGGCTGCAAAACCGCCGGCACCCGAACCGACCCATCCGCCTGCTGATAGTTTTCAAGAATCGCGACCAGCGTTCGACCGAGCGCCAACCCAGAGCCATTGAGCGTGTGGACGAACTCCGGGCGGGCTTTGGGTGCGCCGCGGTAGCGGATGCCGGCGCGCCGCGCCTGGAAATCGCCGCAGTTACTGCACGAGGAGATCTCACGATAGGCGTTCTGACCCGGCAGCCAGACCTCGAGATCAAACGTCTTCTGTGACGCGAATCCGGTATCGCCTGCGCACAGTAGGACCAGCCGGTAGGGCAGCTCGAGCGTCTGCAAAAGGCTTTCGGCCTGCGCGACGATCTTCTCGTGGATGCCGGCACTCTGCTCAGGCGTGCAGAGCGCGACCATTTCGACCTTCTCGAACTGGTGCTGGCGGATCAATCCCCGGGTGTCCTTGCCGGCTGCGCCCGCTTCTAAGCGAAAGCACGGCGTGTAGGCGGTGTAGCGGATCGGCAACATGTCAACGTCGATGATCTCGCCGCGGTGCATATTCACGAGCTGCACTTCGGACGTCGGCGAAAGGAAGAGCTCGCCGCCTTCGATCGCAAACATCGCGTCGCTGAATTTCGACAAGTGGCCCGTCGCTTGCACGGATTCCCGGTTGACGAGCACCGGCGGCGACAGTTCGGTGAATCCGGCCGCGGAATTGCTATCGAGAAAGAAATGCGCGAGCGCCCGGTTGAGGCGTGCGCCGTCGCCCGCCAGGACCGTGAACCGGCTGCGAGCGATCGCGACGCCGCGATCGAAATCGAGGATGCGTAGCCGTTCGCCGATGTCCCAGTGCGGCTTCGGTTCGAAGTCAAAGCGGGTCGGCTCGAGATAGCGCCGCACTTCGACGTTCGCGGATTCGTCGGGCCCGTCGGGCACGTCGTCGGCGAGCAGATTCGGGAGTCCGGAAAGCCGGTCGTCGAGTTGTTTGTCGAGCTCGGCGGCTTTGAGCTCGAGCACCTTGATCGCATCGCCAACCGCCGACGATTGCGCGCGCAGCGCGGCCAGCGCGTCGGCGCCGGCGCCTTTCGCGTTCGCGAATTCGCTTGAGAGGCGGTTGCGATCGGATTTGGCGGTGTCGAGTGCAGTGATCGTGGCGCGATGGCGCGTGTCGAGATCGAGGATTTCTTCTACGACGCCGTCTGCGAAGGAGCGCCGTCGCAAGCCGAGGCGGACACTTGCGGGATTTTCGCGGATCAGCCGGCGGTCGAGCATTCGCCTTGCATTAAAGGGCTGCCGACGGACGCCCTGTCGCGGCGGTCAGCCCCGCGATTCTTCTCGATCAGAAACCGGAGACGAACTTCACCTTGCTGTCGGCTTGCGCGCACATGCGCTGCAGTTCTTCCGGGTGCGACGTTTTTTCGAGCGCGTCTTCGAGCGAAACAAATCCGCCGTTGACGAACTCTGCGAGGCACTTGTCCAACGACTGCATGCCGACCGCCTGCCCTGTCTGAATGGCGTTCATCATCTGCGCGGGCTTGTTTTCACGGATGAGGTTGCGGACCGCGTGCGTGCCGAGAAGGATCTCCATCGCGCACAGGCGCCCGCTCCCATCCGCCTTCGGCACGAGCGTCTGGGTGAAGATGGCTTCGAGCACGCCGCAGAGCTGCAGGCGGACCTGCTCTTGTTGCGCGGGCGAGAACACGTCGACGATCCGGTTGATCGATTCCGGCGCCGAGGTGGTGTGCAGCGTGCCGAATACGAGGTGCCCCGTTTCGGCGGCTGTCAACGCAAGTGAGATGGTCTCCAGATCGCGCATCTCGCCGACCAAGATCACGTCAGGGTCTTGGCGCAACGCGGAGCGCAGTGCGTTGTTGAACGACAGCGTATCGCGTCCGACCTCGCGCTGGCTGATCACCGACTTGTCGTTGGTGTAGAGAAACTCGATCGGATCCTCGATGGTCACGATGCGCAGCGCCTTGTTGCGGTTGATGTAGTTGACCATGGCGGCGAGGGTGGTCGACTTGCCCGACCCCGTCGGTCCGGTCACGAGCACGAGTCCGCGCGGTTTATGCGTCATCTGCTCGACGACTGCAGGTAGTCCCATCTTTTCGAGCATCGGAGGGTTGCCCGGGATCGCCCGGAGCACGGCGCTGAGCGAATCGCGTTGGAAACACGCGTTGATGCGAAATCGCGAGACGCCCGGCAGCGAGTACGCGAAATCGACTTCGCGGTGCTCTTCGAGGGTCGATTGATCGCCGCGTTCCATCAAGGACGCGATTAGCTCTTGCGCGACGGACGGCGAGATCTTGTCCGGCACGACGGCCGAAAGTTCGCCATGAAGGCGGATCATCGGCGCGCTGCCGACGACGATGTGCAAATCCGATGCGCCTTGCTCGACGGTCATGCGCAGCAAGTCATCCATCTTATGGGGAAACATCGAACCTCCAGAGAACGCGATTGTGCGGACGATACTACGATTATCGGCCGGCCCGGAGCGCGGTCGGAGGTCTCCATGGCGCTAAAGTCGAGAACTGTGATTGGGCCGGTGAGCGTTCGCGAGGCGCTTGAAGCCATGTCGGCGCATCCGCTCCGGAAGGCGGAACCGGAAAGCGTTGGCGTCGACGCCGCGGAGGGTCGCATCTTGGCGGCCGATGTGCGTGCGGCCGAGAACGCGCCGCCTTTCACACGCTCGTGCGTCGACGGTTTTGCAGTGATCGCTGAGGACGTCGCCGGTGCGACGCCGCAGTCGCCTGTCCGTCTCCGCATCGCCGGTGACATCCGCATGGGCGAAGCCGCCCCGGCTGTGCTCGAACGCGGCACGTGTCTTCGAGTGCCGACCGGCGGTGCGCTCCCACCGCAAGCCGACGGCGTCGTCATGGTCGAAGATGCTCAAGAGCGAGGCTATTTCGTCGCGATCAACGATGGTGAAGGCACGCGCGAGCATGTCACCCTTGAGGGCGCGGACGTCCGAGCGGGAGATCTGCTGTGCGAGCGCGGTACGCTGCTCAGCCCGGCGGCGGTGGGGATGTTCGCTGCGGCCGGCGTCGCCGACGTCAGCGTGTTCAAACAGCCACGGGTCGGCGTGCTCGTCACCGGCGATGAACTCGTTCCGCCGGGAGCCCCGCTGCGACCGGGCCAGATCCGCGACAGCAATCGCGCGGCCCTGTGCGCCGCGCTTGCCGCCATGGGCTTTGCGCCGCGCTCGTATCCGCGCGTGCCCGACGAACGCGCGGCGTTTGACGCCGCGTTCGCCGTCGCGCTCGCCGAGAACGATGCGGTCGTGATCTCCGGAGGGTCGAGCGTCGGTGAACGCGATTACACACCCGCCGTCATCGATGCAGCCGGATCTCCCGGCGTGGTCGTGCATGGCATCCGCGCAAAACCTGGACGGCCGGCGGTGCTCGCAGCCGTCGGTGACAAACCGGTGATCGGTTTGCCGGGCAATCCGGTTTCCGCGCTCGTCGTGCTCGAAGCGATCGGCAAACCGATATTGTTGCGGATGTTCGGGATCGCGCATGCGCCGCTGCCGTGGCGCGCGGCATTGAGCGAAAGCATCGACGTTTCGAAAAAGCTCGAGCATCGGATCCCCGTGCGCTTGTTCGCCGCGCACAACGGATTGCGCGCGCAACCGCTGATCGGCACGTCGGCGCACGCGCACATCTTGGGATTTGCCGACGGCCTTATCGTCGTCGAGGAAGGTGTCGGCCGCATGCCAGCCGGCACGCAAGTGGACGTCGTGCCGTTCTCGACCACGCGACGATGACGCAAGCGCGGTACCGGAGGCCTGACGGCGAGGCGGCGAGAATAGGTGCGCTCCTTACGAGACAGTAGGACGTAGGCCGGATGCGTTTTGGCATTGTGTCGGACATCCACGCCAACCTCGAAGCACTTGACGTCGTCCTCGGCGAAATCGATGCGGCGAAGGTCGACGCATTGCTATGCTTGGGCGACATCGTCGGCTACGGTCCGAATCCCAACGAATGCTGCGATCGCTTGCGCGAGCGCAACTGCATCGCGATCGCAGGCAATCATGACGAAGCGGCGGTCACCGGAGCCGGCGCCGATTTTTTCAATCCGTTGGCACGCGAGGCGCTTGTCTGGACGCAAGAGGCGCTCACGTCGTCGAATAGAGACTACCTGCAAGCGCTTGGGCGCGATCGTCGCTTTGACGGCGCCGCGGCCGGCGACCTCAAAGGCGGGTTTGCGCTAGTCCACGGCGCGCCGGTCTTTCATTTCGACTACATTCTCGACGTGACGGACGCGCAGCGCGCGTTTGAACGCGTCGAAGCGCCGGTCACGTTCATCGGCCACACGCACGTGGCCGAAGTGTACTATCAGGATCTTGAGGGCAGGGCGTTCCAACAGAAATTGCTGCATGGTGGGCGCATCGATCTCGTGCCGTCCTATCGGTACTTGATCAATCCGGGCAGCGTGGGTCAGCCGCGCGATCACAACCCGCAAGCCGCGTATGCGGTGCTCGACACCGCGGCGAATGCGGTCGAGGTGCGGCGCGTCACCTACGATATCGGCAGTGTGCGGGAACGCATCGAACATGTCCACTTACCGACGCAATTGGGAACCCGTCTCACCACCGGTTATTGACGATTGCGCGCGCACAAGGATGGTCGTGACATGAGCCCGCAGCTGCAAGACGACCGGCGCTGTTTCGCGTGCGGTCCCGACAATCCGAATGGACTGCACATGCATTTCGAGTACGGCGATGGATTCGCGACCTGCGCGATCGTGCCGGGTCGCGCATTCGCCGGCTGGAGCGACATCATGCACGGCGGCGTGGTGGCAGCGCTCCTTGACGAAGCGATGGCACACGCCACGCTCTCGACCGGCGAGCGCGCCGTCACCGCTCGGCTCGAGGTGCGCTTTCGCAAAGCTGCGCCGACCGACGAGCTGCTCACCGTTGAAGGACGGGTGACGGGGCGGCGCGGCCGCGTCTTCGAGGTCACGGGCGTTGTGCGCGGCGCCGACGGCACCGTCTACGCCGACGGCCACTCGCGCTTCGTCGCGGAGCGCACGAAGGATGGCTGAGGAATCCGGCATCAAGCCGATCGCCGCAAACCGGCGCGCGTATCACGATTATCATATCCTCGACAAATTCGAAGCGGGCGTCGCGCTCACAGGTACGGAGGTCAAGAGCCTGCGCGTGAACGGATGCTCGCTCGTGGACGGCTACGCCGCCATCAAGAGCGGCGAAGTCTGGCTGCTCAACGTGCACGTGCCGCCGTACCAACAGGGTTCTTTTTTTTCTCAACACGAAGCGCGGCGCGACCGCAAACTCCTGCTTCATGCACGCGAGATCAAGCGGGTCGTCTCAGAACTCCAGGAGAAAGGCTTGTCGCTCGTGCCCCTTCGCGTCTATTTCAAGCGCGGGCTCGTGAAGGTGGAACTCGGACTCGGGCGCGGCAAGAAGCAGTACGACAAACGAGAGGCGATCAAACAGCGCGAGGCGCGTCGCGAGGTCGAAAGAGTCGCCCGCCGGGCGTAACACCGCGAAATCCACAGCGCCGCCGCCGGAATGCGACCGGTGTGTGGAAAAGAATCCCGCCTATGGACCAATCGACCGCAGCCGGCGCCATCGCGAACGCATCCGCGATCGCGGTCGCTTGCTCAGGCGGCTCCGACAGCGCGGCGGCCTTGATCGAAACGCGCCGGCTCGCACCGCGCGCCGACGTCATCGCGTGCTACGTCGATCACGGCGTGCGCCCTCGCGCGTCAATCGACCACGATATCGCCGCCGTCCGTGCCCAGGCCGCAGCGATCGGTGCGCGCACGCTGATCGCGCATCTTCATTGGGCTGCGGTCGGCTCAGGCTCGTCTGAGGCGACGCTGCGAAAGGCGCGCTACCGCGCATTAGCGATCATGGCGAATCGAAGTGGCGCTTCACTCGTCGTCACGGGGCACCACGCGGGCGATGCCGCCGAATGGGTCTTGATCGCGATGCTGCGCGGCAGCGGCCTCGACGGCCTGGCCGTGATGCCGGAGATTCGGTCACTTGCGGCTGGAGTCGATCTCGTTCGTCCGCTTTTGCGCGAATCGAAATCGGCTTTGGCGGAAGTGGTTCGCCGGCGCGGGCTGCCGGCGTCTTTCGACGAGACAAACGAGCATCCGCGCTATGCGCGCACGCTCGTGCGCGATTTTCTTGCGGCATGGACTGCGCGCGGCGCGGCGCCGGAAAAAACGCTTGCCCGATCCGCGCGATTGTTGGCCGACGATCGCGCAGTGTTGGATGCGCTTGTCCGCGCCGCACTCGACCGTGCGCGCTCGCCGAAAATGCCGGACGCGCTCGACGCGCGCGTGCTGCGCGCGTTGCCGGCTTTGATTGTGCGGCGCGTCGTCCGGATGATGGTCCGCGACGCGACCGGCGCAGCGACCGATTTTTCGCTCGCGCATTGCGATGCGATCGTCCACGCCGTTCGCGAGCGCCGCGGCGGCCGATTCCACGCCGGGAAGGCAACGGTTGTTTTGTCGGCCGGCCTGCTCCGCGTATCTTGTACTGCCGACCTTCATGGTCGGCCGGCCGACGATAAACATCGGCACTACAGAAAATCGCGTGGTACGCACACCGTGCGAATTCGCGCCGCATCGATGCCGGTGTCACCGAACCTCACGGTCCGTCTGTCAGCGCCTGGCGATATGTGCGTCCCCTCCGGGCGCATGCATCCTATTTCGCTCGCTCGCTTCCTGGCCAAGGCGGGCGTTCCAAGCGATCTACGCGCGTCGGTGCCGCTATTATGCGTCGACGGACGAATCGCAGCAGCGTTTGGCGTTCGCGTCATGGAGCCATTCGCGCCCGGCCCGGGCGACGAGACCGTCGATATCACGTGGCGGCCCAGCACTCTATCGGGACACGCTGAATCATCCGATAGCATCTACATGAAGCACTCGCAGCCGTGAAGGCCGCGGCACAAGAGTCGCTGCTCGGCGAGGTCGTCTTCGACGCTGCGCAAATCGCAAGCGCCGTCGACCAATTAGCGGCGGCGATCAAACGCGACTACGTCGACGAACCGATCATGCTCGTGGGCGTCCTCAAAGGCGCCATCGCGTTCTACGCGGATCTCATGCGCGCGCTGGGCGAGCATCCGCTCACGTTGGATTTTGTGGTGGTGAGTTCATATGGCAGCGGCCGCGACGGCGGCAAGGGTGACGTGCGCCTGCTGAAGGACCTCGATCTAAAGCCCGCCGGCAAGAACGTGTTGCTCGTTGAAGACATCGTTGATGAAGGTTTAACGCTCGAATATCTTCTCAACAACCTGCGCAGCCGCGAACCGCGCAGTCTCCGCGCGTGCGCCCTCATGGACAAACCTTTTCACCGGATCGTGCCGGTGACGATAGACTACATCGGGCTTACCGCGCCCGACGCATTCCTAGTAGGGTACGGTTTGGACTACCAAGAAGGCTTCAGAAATCTGCCATATATCTGTAAACTGAAACGCCACCCCCAATCGTAGTACTAGTAGACGTAGCGGCCGCCTTTAGGCGACCCGGGGGTCCTGCGGCTCAAAGATCCCCGTCCCGCGCGGCTGCCAGCCGGCGCAGAAGAATTATTAGGAGATCGTCCCTTGGCTAGAATCGGTCGCGCGATGCTGTGGTGGGTGGGCATCGTCATCCTGCTGCTCCTCGTCTTCAGCTGGTATCAGCAAAACGGCAAGCAGGCTCAAGCGCAGCCCACATACAGCGCATTCGAGACGCAGATCGCGACGAATCCCACCAAGTTCACCAAAGTGTTGATCGCCGACGGCGTGGCCACCGCGACGATGACCGACAACACGAAAGAGATCGTCAATACGCCGCCGGGCAAGACGGATCAGCTTCAAGCGCTGCTCGAGAAGTACCACGTCGTCTATAGCTTCGATAACAGCGCATCCAACACGCTTGGACTGCAGGTGCTCTTCGGCGCGATTCCCGTGATCCTGCTCATCGCCATCATCCTGTTCTTCCTTCGCCAGGCGCAATCGGGCGGCAACCAGGCGCTCTCGTTCGGCCGGAGTCGGGCGAAGCTGCACTCGGAGAATCGATCGAAGGTCACGTTCGCCGATGTCGCCGGCGTCGATGAAGCAAAAGAAGAACTTGCCGAAGTCGTCGAGTTCCTGAAGTATCCGAAGAAGTTCCAATCGCTCGGCGCGCGGATTCCCAAAGGACTGCTCTTGCTCGGCCCGCCGGGCAGCGGCAAGACTTTGCTCGCGCGCGCTATCGCCGGCGAGGCCGGCGTGCCGTTCTACAGCATCTCCGGCTCGGATTTCGTCGAGATGTTCGTCGGCGTCGGCGCGTCACGCGTCCGCGATCTTTTCGAACAGGCGAAGAAGACCGCTCCGTGTATCGTCTTCATCGACGAGATCGACGCGGTCGGCCGCCAGCGCGGCGCCGGCTTGGGCGGCGGTCACGACGAACGCGAACAGACGCTCAACCAACTGCTCGTCGAGATGGACGGCTTCGATATGAATGCCGGCGTCATCCTCATCGCGGCGACCAACCGTCCGGACGTCCTAGATCCGGCCCTGCTCCGCCCGGGCCGTTTCGACCGCCAGGTCGTCGTGGACCGCGCAGACGTCGTCGGCCGCGCGCAGATCCTCGCCGTGCATGCGCGCAACAAACCGCTCGGCCCGGACGTAAAGCTCGAAGTGCTGGCGCGCCGCACCCCCGGCTTCTCCGGCGCCGATCTCGAGAATCTCTTGAACGAAGCGGCGCTGCTCGCCGCCAGAGCCAACAAGACCGCCATCGATATGACCGATTGCGAAGAGGCGATCGACCGCGTCATGGCCGGACCGCAGCGCAAGAGCCGTATCATCTCGCACCGCGAGAAAGAGATCGTCGCATATCACGAAGGCGGTCACGCGCTGGTCGGCAAGATGCTGCCGAATGCGGATCCGCTGCACAAGATCACCATCATTCCGCGCGGCATGGCGCTCGGCATCACCATGCAACTGCCGACCGAGGACCGCTACTTGATGTCGCGTGCCGAGATCATCGACCGGATCACGGTGCTGCTTGGCGGACGCGTCGCCGAAGAACTGATTTTCCACGAGTGCACGACCGGCGCACAGGACGATTTCCAAAAGGCCACGAGCTTGGCGCGCAAGATGGTCATGGAATTCGGCATGAGCGCGAAACTTGGGCCGCTCGCCCTCGGCCGGAAACACGAACAAGTATTCCTGGGCCGCGATTTTGCCGAAGAGCGCAACTATTCGGAGGAAGTGGCGGGCCAGATCGACACCGAGGTGCGCGCGATCATCGACTCGTGCTACACCAACGCATACCATCTGCTCGAGACGAACATCGACAAATTGCACCGGCTGGCTGAAGCGTTGTTGGAGCGCGAGACCGTTGAAGCCGATGAAGTCGACCGGCTGCTCTCCGATCCGTCGCCTTCACCGCTTGCCGCCGAACAAGTGAAGCCGGCAGACAAAGGCCGTCCGTTGACGGACGATGTCGCGGCCGCAGCGGCAAAACCGCCGGACGAGATTCCGCGCAAGAAACCGGCCGGTGGTCTCCCGTTCCCGCCTCCCGAGCCGGCGTAGCCGAATTCACGAGGTTAGGCATGACGTATAGACCGCGCGGCGCCCTCGCCGCGCTTTTCTGCTCGGCCGTGTTGCTCGCATCTGTTGCGAACATCGCCGAAGCTTCGACCGACGCCGCATCGCAGTTGGCTGAATCGGGCACGCGAGCGGATGGACTCACCTATCGCATCATCGGCGGGGGCGCGTCCCCGACCGAAGCGATCGAGGTCTGGTTCCGCTGTCCGGCGGACGGCTACGATGGTGCGCGGCCGGGCATCGCGCGGCTGGCAGCGCTTGCGATCGCCGAAGATGACCGCGGTGGGGCAAGTCTTCGCGACATCGCGCTTGCAAGCGGCGGCGAATTGACGGTACAAGTATTTCCGGCGGCGACCGAAATCGGCATCGTTGTGCCGGCGTATCTTTCCGGCGCCGTGCAAGACGCCATGTTGACGCGGATCTTCCACCCATCTGTCGACGACAAGGCGGTCAAGAACGCGAAGTTGCGGCTTGCGGAGCAGATTTCTCTTTCGGGCTTAGAGCCGGACATCTACCTACGGGAGCGCACGTTTGCCGCCATCTTCTCCAACGGGCCGTACCTTGCGTCGACGTTCGGCACCGCAGCGACGCTGGACGCTGCGACGCTGACCGATGTCCAATCGTTCATCGGCGAAGCATTTCGACCGGCCAACGCGCTCGCGGCGAGCGCCGGCCTCGGTTCGATGGACGCTTACGGCGCAATCGCCACCTCCGGTCCGAATCAACTCCAAGCGGGCGCTGCGGGAGCGTCCCCGGCCGCAGGCATGCCGGTGCCGCAATCCAGTGTGAGGAAATCGTTTGCGCCGGTGGCGCTTCCGGTCGATTCGTCGCCGGACGTCCATGCCGTTGCACTCGGCTGGGTCGGGCCTCCGATCAGCGATGAGCGCGCGGCCACCGCGATGGATTTCCTTTCCGACTATCTCTTGCGCGACGGCTATGGCACCGCTGCGCAAGCGATCGCAAAAGCGCAGCCGCGCGCGAGCTTTGACGGCCAGTTCATCACACTCCGAGATCCCGGCGTGATGTTCGCAGGCGTTTGGGGTGCGGGCCTCGATCGCCGCGCCGCCGTCGCATCGATTCGCGCAGCCGTCCAACGCGTCGTCGATGCGCCGCTCTCCGACGGCGATTTCGCGCAAGCGTCGATCGCGTACCGCACGCATCTCTTGCACGACATGGATGGACCGCAATCGATCGCCGATAATCTCGGCTGGTATTTCGCACAGGGCGCACCGCAGTACACGCCGGTGGACATGATGTTCGGCGCCGGGGTGTACGACTCTGCCGCCAGTTCGCTGACTCCGGGCTTCGTCCACGACATCGCGCGCCGCTACCTCTCGTCGGAGCCGGCGATGGTGACGTCGCCCGACGCAGGCGGTTCGGTCGCCTGGGTCATGCCGTCAAAAGGAGATCGCTGACGTGCGCAACCGTTCCCTCACTTTGACCATTGCGACGTGCGTCGCGTGGATCGCGCTCATCGGCGCCGCGCCGGTCTTGCCACCGAGTTCCTTTCAAACCGCAGCGATGGAGCGGCTGCCGAACGGCACGACGATCGTGTCACAGCCGACCGGCGGGGCGTTGGTCGCCGTGGAGGTCGTGGTGCCGGTCGGACTCGCGCAGCAAACGGCGGCCAATGCCGGCATTGCCGGCGTTGCCGCGCAACTCGTCTTGAGCACGCCGATCGACGGCGGGGCAACGCTCGCCGATGCGGCCGCAGCGGTCGGCGCGACCGTGACGTATACGTTGGATCCTCTCGACACGCGTTTTTATCTCGAAGCGCAGGCGCCGCAATTCGGTCATCTCTTGCATGGTCTCGTAACGGCGATCAATGCGCCGGACCTCCGCGGATTTTCCGCGGCGCGCGCGGCGGCGCTTGCGTCCGCTTCGACTGCCGGCGACGGGCCCGCGATCGCCGCGCTCGACATGCTGCGCCAAGTGACGTACGCCGGCACCGGCTATTCGTATCCGGATGCAGGCAGACAGATCAGTCTCTCCAAACTGACCGCGTCCGATGCGTCGACTTTTGCATCGTCGTATCGCACCGGGCCAAGTACGATCGTGGCACTTGAGGGCGCTGTCGACAGCGCTGTGATGAGCACGGTGCGATCGGAATTCGGCAAGGTTGCGACACCCGGTGGCCGCGTGAGGTTATTTTCGTCGGCGACGAATGCGCAACCGACCACCAAAGCGCAGCCACCGTCGACTAGAGGGCACGAAGTCGTGACGCATCGCGCGGTGTCCGCGCCGTGGGTAGCGGTTGGCTATCCCGCGCCGGGCATGTACGCAAGCGACTACCCGGTAATGCTTGTCATCGAGGCGCTTTTGGGTCGCGGCGGTGACGTGCACTCGTTCTCCTTGGGTTCGGCCAATTCGCTGCCCGACGAATTCGCTGGCGCGTACTATCAGTTCGAGGCGCAGCCTGGCATGCTCGCGATATTCCTCAACGGCAGCGACACAAGCGTCGATACGGCCGTGCGCGATCTTCAGAGCGCGGTCAACCGGTTGCGCAGCACGACGCTGTCCGATGCGATCGTCGATCACGGCCGCCGGCTCGCGGTAGGTCAGTATTTTGCGAGCGTCTCCACGCTTGGCGATGCCGCGTGGCTCCTCGGCCGCTCCGCCGCGTCGCCCGATGGGCCTAACTTCGAGAATCTCGTTCCGGTCCGCATCGCGCGCGTCAGTGCGGCCGACATCCAGCGCGTTGCGCGGCACTACCTCACCGGCGAGATCCTCGGCATCGTATTGCCGCAAACATCGACGCAGCAGTAGCCGTGGGGCGCGTGCGCGTCGCATTCGTCCACGACTATCTCACGCAGTTCGGCGGCGCAGAGCGGGTTCTGCTCGCGATGCGTTCGCTCGATCCGTCTGCGCCGGTGTACACCTCGCTGTACGATCCATCGGTGTTCGCAGGCGCGTTCGACGGCGTCGACGTCCGCACCACATGGCTCCAGCGCGTGCCGTTAGCGCGCAGATCGTTTCGCGCGCTGCTTCCATTATATCCCTCCGCATTTGCGGCGCTCGACTTATCGTCGTTCGATCTTGTGATATCGTCGACGTCGTCGTTCGCGAAGGGCGTGCGTGTCCGGCCGGGCGCGCTGCATGTGTCGTACGTCCACACGCCCACGCGATTCTTATGGCGCATGGACGAGTACGCGTTCGACGTCGCGCCGTGGTGGTCGCGCCCGCTGCTCGCGGCGGCGCTGCCCGGATTGCGCCGATGGGATTTCGCGGCCGCCCAGCGGCCCGATCACATCGTTGCGAATTCGCGAAACGTCGCTGAGCGCATCATGATGTGCTACGGGCGCACGAGCGACGTGCTGCATTGTCCGGCCGAGACCGAAGCGTTCGCGCCGATCGGCAGGGGCGAGATCGGCGACTATTACGTCGTCGCGGCGCGGCTCTTGCCGTACAAGCGCGTGCGACTCGCGGTCGAAGCATGCAATATGCTGCGCGTGCCGCTGGTTGTATTAGGTTCCGGACCCGATGAGGCGCGGTTGCGGGCGTTGGCGGGCCCGACCGTGCGCTTCGAAGGTCACGTTCCCGATGACCGGCGCCGGCAGCTGTTTGCGGGCGCCCTCGCGATCATCGTACCGGGGGAAGAAGACTTCGGACTTGTTCCCGTTGAGGCCGCTGCTGCGGGTAGACCGACGGTCGCATTTGGGGCCGGCGGTGCGATGGAGACGGTCGTCGATGGAGTGACCGGCACGTTTTTTCGCGAGCCGACCGCCGAGTCGCTCGCGCAAGCGCTCAGCGCACTTGATCCGTTCGGCTACGATGTGGAGAAGATGACGGCGCACGCAGCGACGTTTTCAGCGGACCGGTTCCGCGCCGGCTTCCGCGCCCTGCTGGAATCCTACGGCGCAACCCTATAGTGCCGACCTTGGTGACCATGTAGGGCCGACCTTTATGGTCGGCCGCGTTTTTTTGTAGTAGGGCGAGCATCGCTCGCCCAAAATAAAACGAGGCTGAGCGCTACTCACCCTACGACAATAACATCGGCACTACACTCGAATCGTATACTTCAGCCGAACAACCCCGCGCGGTACGAGCGCGCTCCAACCGTCGAATTCGAAATCGCCCGTGTGCACGTGCAAGAGCCGATCGACATGCGCGAGCGGCATCGCCCACGCCGGGAGCACGAACGCGCGCCCGACTGGCAGCCCCGTCGTTTGCATCCGTTGTTCGCCGAACGAGTAAGGGCGCACGAACGGTGGCCGGCGCGGCGTGTCACCGACGCTGCGAAGCGTGACCGCGACCTGCCGATTGAGCTCGGCGATCGCGGATTGGTCCGCGGCCGCCCGTGGCGAACTCGCGAGAACGAACGCCACGAGCGCCGCTGCGATCAATAAGGAGCGCATGCTGCCCATGTGCATAGCATAAGCCTGCGCGCCGTCGACGTCGAGTGATGCCGATTACGTCAAACGACATCGATCCATGACAGGTCGAGTTCGGCGGGCCTACGAACGGGACGCCCGTGAAGCGCCCGTTCCCATTTCCGTCGCTCGACCTGAATAGACTGTCGCTGACCGCGCTTGACGCCCGCCCGTCTAAGGTTGGGCGCGAGACGCTTGCGAAGTCATACGCCGCCGGCCAGACGTTTGAACAGTTCTGGAATTCGCTGCCCGACGTGCTCGCGGTCAGGGATCTACGTGCTCTTGTGGCCGGTGTCGCGCAGGCGCATCAGGACGGCAAGGCCATCGCCGTGGGCGCCGGCGGGCATGTCATCAAGACCGGTCTTGCGCCGATCATCGTCGATCTCATGCGCGACGGCATCGTAAACGCGGTCGCGACCAATGGTTCAGTCTGCATCCACGACGTCGAGCTTGCGATCGCCGGCAAGACATCGGAAGATGTAGACGCAAGCCTCCGCGACGGGTCGTTCGGGATGTCGCGCGAAACCGCAGGTTTTATCCTCAAGGCGATCGCGGACGCCGGCCCGCGCGTCGGCCTCGGCCGCGCGCTCGGCGACGCGTTGCTCGCACGGAATGCGAAATTTGCGTCTACCTCTCTCCTCGCCCAGGGCGCGGCGCTCGACGTCCCCGTGACCGTGCACGTCGCAATCGGAACCGACATCATCCACATGCATCCGGAAGCCGACGGCGCGGCGCTCGGCGCGGCGTCGCTCTTCGATTTCCGGCGCTTCACCGAAGTGATCGCCGCGGTCACCGACGGCGGTGCGTACCTCAACTTTGGATCCGCCGTCGTGCTGCCAGAAGTGTTTCTCAAGGCGCTGTCGATCGCGAGAAACCTCGGCTACCGGAACAACTTCGTGACCGCCGATTTCGATTTCATACGCCACTATCGCACGCGGACGAATGTGGTTGTCCGGCCACACCTCGATGGCGGGCGCGGCTATATGTTCACCGGCCATCACGAGATCATGCTGCCGCTCTTCGCCGCCGGCGTTCGCGCGGCCATCGCGGCGCACCGGTGATGGAAATCGCGTGAGCTGGCGCACCGCCCCGGTCACGTTGACGATGCTCGCGATCTGCTGGGTCGTCTTTGTATTCGACTTCCTCGTGACCGGCGGGCAGGATGTGATCGGGCCGCTCGCTGCTGCCGGACAGATCGTGCCGTCCTTGATCCAAGCCGGCCAATGGTGGCGACTCATAACCTCGGGGTTCGTGCACTATGGCATCATACACATCGCGTTCAATTCGTACGCGCTCTTTCAAGTCGGCATTTTGGTGGAATACGTCTACGGAAGCGCGCGTTATTTCATCATCTACTTCGTCGCGTTGATCGCCGGCAGTTTGGCCTCATACTACTTCACGATTGGAACAGAAGAGGTAACGGCCGGCGCGTCCGGCGCGATCATGGGCGTGTTCGGCGCCATGGGCGTGCTCGGATTCAAGCTCCCACACGCACGCAACGCGCTTTTGCAGAGCGCGCTTATCCCGATCGTCCTTACGCTCGGAAACGGTCTAAGACCGAACAGCCATGTCTCCAATGCCGGCCACATCGGCGGGCTGATCGCCGGCGTGCTCGTCGCGGCCTTGATGACGCCCGCACGGGCGGCGATGCTGCGAGGCGAGCAAGACTCGTAGGCAAATGCTGTGGGGCCGACCTTAAAGGTCGGCACTACAGAAATGTGGATTCGATGGCGGAGAGCGACTGTTCCGCGCAGGCGTCCCAACTCATCGCTGCGGCACGGGCAAGCCCGAGTGAACGCAACGAAGCGGCCAGCGCGTCATCGGTGAGCACGCGCGTGAGTTGCGAAGCGAGCGCGCTCGCATCGGTCGGCGGAAAATACAGCGCCGCGTCGCCGCCGGCTTCCGGCACGCTCGCGGCCGTCGATGCGACGACCGGGGTGCCGTACGCCATCGCCTCGAGCACCGGCAGACCGAAGCCCTCGTACAATGACGGGAAAACGAACGCCGCCGCGCCCCGATAGAGCGCGGCCAATCGGACATCGCTCACCTCGCCTTCTAGTATCACCCGGACGTCACCGGCTGCATCGCGCCCGGGCAGGCGATCGGCGCGCCCGGCCACGACAAACGCCGTTTCCCGGCGCAGAGCCGGTGGCAACATGCCCATCGCAACAGCCAAAGTCGCAACATTCTTGCGGCCCTCGACTTCGCCGACGAACAAGACGTAGCGACGCGCACCATCTATGCGGGCGGGTTCGATCTCCGCGAACGCCGGGGGAAAATCGGTGCCGAGATGCACGACCCGAATCTTTTCCGCAGGCGCGCCCAAGTGGCGCACGACTTCGTTCTTTGTGAAGTTGGAATCCGCGAGAATGCATTCGGCGACCCGGGCAGTCGTCCGAAACGGTTCCTGTTCGTTGCGCAGACGGCGTGCATCGCTCGCGGGCGATTCAAATGGCCAAACATCGTGCACGGTCGCGACGGCGCGGACGGGCGCGATCCAGGTCATGCCGTTCCACGGATACCAGACCGCATCGAGACCCAACGCACCCGCCTGGGTCCTGCGCGCGACCGCGACGTCGGCGCCGACTTGGGCCCGCAATTGAGAGCGCACCAATCCCGGAATGAGATGCGGCACGAGGAGCGTGAGTCGAACGCGACGCGGCGTGTCACGCGCCCAGCGGCGAAGCAGCGCGCGCGCATAACGGCCGATGCCGCGTCGATCGTGCAACAGATTGACGGCGTCGACGCCGAGGTGAAGCAACGTCGTCCGTCTAGCCGGCCGATCGGCCGAGGCCGGCCGCTTCGGAGAGACCGATTTGCGTCGGTGCGTGCGCAGTCGAGTTCGCGCCGTTGCTTGCTTCGCCCAGGTCGACGATGACGACGCCCGGTAATCCACTTGCGTATTTGACCAGATCCGGCCGCTGCGTGAAAAGCAGCGTCTGCACACCGCGATGACCGCCTCGTGCCAACATGGCGATGGCGCCGGCTGCGCGCTCAGGATCGGCGTGCGCGAGCGCATCGTCGAGTATCAACGGCACGCGCTCGCCCGATCCGAGCGCTTGTGCGGTTGCGGCGCGCAGCGCGAGGTTGACTTGCTCGATGGTGCCGCTTGAGAGTTGCCATGGATCGACGGTGCCGCCCCGTTCCGACGACGTGAGCCGCACGGCGAAATCGGCCGGATTCAGGTTTGCCTCGACATACTTGCCCGACGTGATCGCGCCAAGCGCTTCGCCCAACGCATCGTTCATCGTCGGAAGAAAACTCTTATGCACCCCGAGTTTGACTTCGTCGATGACGTCGCGCGCAAAGAGCGCGGCGCGCGCCGCGGCGGCGAGTCTGCGCTCTTCATTCCGGCACGCTTCGGCGTGTTCTTCGAGCGCGGCGATATCGGGCAGGTTCGCCGCCAGATAAACCTCAGACAGTCCGTGCAGCTTCGTTCTGGCATCGACGAGCCGTCGTCGCAGCTGCTCCCAGCCTGCAAGCGCCGTCTTCTCGTCGACGGCGGCGGTCAGCGCAGCCGCAGACACCGCGGACTCCCGCACTTCGGCTCCGAGCCGGTCGATCTCGCTGAGGAGCGAGTCGATATCGAAATCGCCCAGCGCTTCAGCGAGCACGGTCCGCGCGTTTGCGACCGCGGCATCTGCGTGCCCCACGCGCTCGGCCGCGCGACGCAGCTCGAGGAACGCGGCGACGCGACCATCTACATCGGATCCCGGCGCGATGCCGGCCGCGTCCAATAGCGCAGCCAAGGCGCCCGAAGCTGAGTCTGCTGCCGTCGTACCGGTGAGCACATCCCGCTCGAGCGCGCCGATGCCTGCAAGATTCGATTCGATCGACCGAAGTTGCGCCCGCCGCGACGCCATCGTCTGCGAGAGAGCGGCTGCCTCCGTCGCAAGCGCATCGCGTTCGCGCTGCGCGCGAAAGCGCGCCCGCACTGCGGCGACATCGTTGCAGTCAAAGGAGCGGCATGCGGCGGCGAAATCGGCTTGCGCGCGCGCGAGCACGTTATTCGCTTCCTCTGCGTCTGCCTCCGCGACTCGTATTCGCTCGGCCCGCTTGCCGGCCGCTGAAAGATACAACAGCAGCATGATCAGCCCGAGTACCAACGCGCCGGCGCCGGCGCGCGTCAAAAGCGTCGCTTGTTCGAACAATCCGGTGACGAGCACGAGCACGGCGATGAGCAGCACCGGCGCGAACGCCATCGGTGTTGCTTGACGCATTTGACGCGCGATGGCGGCGCGCGTCTCAAGATTGCGCGCCCGGCTTTCCACCGCGTCGACGGCGACGTCCTGTGCTTCAAGTTGCTCGACGGCAGTGCGGTCGAGATCCGGCGCGTTGCCCGCTAGCGCAGAAGCCGCATCGAGCTTTGACCGCAATTGTGCGGATCGCATTTCATCCGCTTCGATCGCCCGTTTGCAGTCTTCGCTCTGCGCGCGCAACGCCGAGCGCTCCGGTTCGCGTCCCTCGGCGCGCCCGAACGCCGACGCGGCCTCGGCGGCGGCGATTTCCCGATCGCGGATCGCGCGTTCGATCTTGGGAGCGGCGTTGGCCAAATCATCGGCCGCTTTGCTGCGAGGATCAGAGCTTGCGCCTGCGATCGATTCGCGCGCCGCTTCTGCAGCGCCGACCGCAGATCGCGCCGCGTCGACGAGCGCCAGCCGCTCCTTGAGCGCACGTAGGCGCGTCGCTTTGACGGCGAATTCCGCTTTGCGACAACTCGCGTCGAGGAGGTCGACGTCCGCCATCGCTGCCGCACGTTCCTCGATCGTGACCTTCAGCGTGTGAAATCGCGCGCTCGCCAGTTCCAATTCGTGTTCTGCTTGCTCTCGTTCGGCGCGCGCCGTCGCGAAGCGCGTTCGCCGCGATGCGTCGCTGCCGATCTCCTTCGTCGCAAAATTATTCAGCGCGAGGGAAGCCGCATCGGCGCCCTCATCGCCGGCCGCGCCGACGACCGCGGCCAACCGCTCACCCAACGCGCCGAAATCGGCGTCTTCCTTCGATTGAAGCTCGCCC
The DNA here is from genome assembly GCA_036561585.1 of Candidatus Eremiobacteraceae bacterium. GTDB lineage: Bacteria > Vulcanimicrobiota > Vulcanimicrobiia > Eremiobacterales > Eremiobacteraceae > JABCYQ01. Next base: position 23,801 of record DATBOZ010000007.1, read on the forward strand.
GGTCCGATGACCGCGGCTGCACGATACGCCTCAAGCGAAAGATTCAGCACGGCCTGCGCAGGCGATGCTTTTCGGGCGCCGCTCCACGCGTCGACCTGTTTCTTCGTATCAAGCGCTCGCGTGACGGTTCGTACGTCGTCTGCGAAATCGCGTGTCGTTTCAAAGCCGCGATGGTCGTCGAGTTCGTATTCCAAGCGCGCGCGATACGGCGCGCCCGGCTGCCACGGCCGGTAGCGGTCGAGTTCGAGGTTGAACTGCTGGCGCGGGAAACCGAACAGCAGG
>DATBOZ010000008.1:0-7667 GCA_036561585.1 Candidatus Eremiobacteraceae bacterium
CGCTATGCGCTGAGCCCGCGCGAGTGCGAAGTCGTGATGCTCGTGCTGTACGGCTACTCGAACCGCCGCATCGCGGACCAACTGTTCCTCACCGAGTACACCGTCGAAGATCACTTCAAACGCGTCTTCGCAAAACTCGGCGTCCGGTCGCGCACGGCGCTCGCCGCCAAGATCCTCGGTTGGCATGCGGGCTAGATCTCAGCGGCTGCCTCAACCGCCCGAGGACGGATTCGACACCGACGCGAACCAACGCCCGTGACCGTCGATGCCGCCGTAGCGCGGACTCCACTCTACGAAATTCACGTAGGTCTCGGTGCGAAGATGTCCCCGTTCGGGGGCTTTCTTATGCCCATCTCCTATTCCGGAATCATAGAAGAACATAACGCCGTCCGTGAAGCCGCCGGTATGTTCGATTTATCGCACATGGGACAATTCATCGTCCGCGGGGACGGTGCGGCGCCGTGGCTGGATTCCATGACCTGCAATGACGTGGCGACGATGAAACCGCATCAAGCCCGGTACAACATCTTCACGAACGACCGCGGCGGCGCGATGGACGACGCCATCATCTACCGGCTCGACGGGCGCTGGCTGGTCGTCGTCAACGCGTCAAACGCGCCTAAGATGTGGTCCTCGCTGTCGGCGAGCGTGCCTTCCGGAGTGACGATCGACGACCGGACGCCGCGGTCAGCGCTCATCGCATTGCAGGGACCGCGATCGGTCGAATTGCTGCAGCCGCTCACCGACGTCGATTTGTCGGCGGTCAAGTACTATTACGCGGCTGAGGGCGCGGTTGCGGGAATACCGGCTGAGATCGCGCGCACCGGCTATACCGGCGAAGACGGCTTTGAATTGTTCGTCGCCGCCGGTGCAGCGGAAAAATTGTGGCGCCGGCTCTCGCAAGAAGCCGGGCGCGTCGGAATGATCCCCGCGGGACTTGGCGCGCGCGACGTCCTCCGTCTCGAGGCCGGCATGCCGCTCTACGGTCACGAGTTAGAGGAAGATATTTCGCCGCTCATGGCCGGACTGGATTGGGTGGTCAAGCTCGGCAAGAATTTCAAAGGCAGAGATGCGCTCGCCGCGCAAGCCGCCGAGAAGCGATACCGCCGCATCGCGGGCTTCGTCATGGATGGCAAAGCGCCGGCGCGCGCCGGCTACGCGGTTTTCAGCGGCGATGATCGCATTGGCGAAGTGCGCAGCGGTTCGCCGGCGCCGAGTCTCGGCGGCAAGAACATCGGCACTGCGTTGGTCAGCGCCGACGCGACGGCGCCCGGGACCAAGCTCGAAGTCGAGATTCGCGGCCAGCGGCATGGCTGCCAGGTGGTGCCGCTTCCATTCTACAAGCGGAAAAAATAAAGGAGAGACCTACTTGCCCGCACCCACCGACCGCCTCTACACAAAAGAACACGAATGGGTGAAAATCGACGGTCCGACGGCGACCTTCGGAATCTCCGATCACGCCCAGTCGGCGCTCGGCGATATCGTCTACGTCGAGCTGCCCAAGCCCGGCGCGTCGCTCTCGCAAGGTAATCCTATCGGCGTGGTGGAGTCGGTGAAAGCCGTGTCCGATATCTACGCCCCCATCTCGGGAACCGTCACCGAAGTCAACGGGGCCATCGAGGATGATCCGGCAAAGGTCAACGCCGATCCCTACGACACCGGTTGGCTGGTCAAGATCAAGATCGCGAATCCCGACGAAGCGAAGTCACTGCTCGATGCGGCGGCATATGATGAACTGGTGAAGGCCGAAGAGCATTAGTAGTAGGGCGAGCATCGCTCGGCCATAAAAAATTGGCCGACCATGAAGGTCGGCCCACATCAAAAAATTCGGCCGACCATAAAGGTCGGCCCCATATCAAAAAAATGCCGACCGTAAAGGTCGGCACTACAGATAAGGAAGCTAAGAAGACCGACCATGCATGCACCGCATACCGACCGCGACGTTCGGGAGATGCTCGACGTCATCGGGGCGCCTTCGCTCGCATCGCTTGCGGCGCCGCCGAAGGGTCTCGAGGTGAAGACGCCGTTCGACGTCGCGCCAGCGCTGCCCGAATCGCTCGCGTTCGCCCATCTCGCGCGGCTCGCCGGCGCAAACTCCGGTGCACGCATGACGAGTTTCCTCGGTGCCGGCGCCTATCGCCACTACCAGCCGCCTGCGGTGCCGTATCTCGCGACGCGATCGGAATTCATCACGGCGTACACGCCGTATCAAGCGGAGGCAAGCCAAGGAAGTCTCCAAGCGATCTTCGAGTGGCAGACGTATGTCTGTCTGCTCACCGGCCTCGACGTGAGCAACGCCTCGCTCTATGACGGTTCGACTGCCCTCGTCGAGGGCGTGATTATGGCATCGCAAGCCACCGGCCGACGTCGCGTGGCCATCAGCCGCTGCGTGCATCCCGGCTATCGCGCCGTGCTCGACACCTATGCGCGCGGCATGGGCATCGAGGTCGTCGAACTGCCGGTTGGCGCAGATCTTTCGGTCGACATGAAATCCGCAGCGGTGAAAGATCTTGTCGCCGGCGCGGGCGCCGTCATCGTGCAAAGTCCGAACTTCTTTGGCTGCATTGAAGACGTGGCTGGAGCGGCCGCCCTCGCCAAGTCGGCGGGCGCACTCACGATTCAAGTCATCGTTGAAGCGATGTCGCTGGGCGTTCTCAAGACGCCGGCCGAATCGGGCGCGGATATCGCATTGGGCGAGATGCAGTCGTTCGGGCTACCGGTCGGCTACGGCGGCCCTTATGTGGGATTCATCGCCTGCACAAAGGAGCACGTTCGGCGGCTCCCAGGCCGTCTCGTGGGCGAGACGCACGATGTCGACGGCCGGCGCGCATTCGTCCTGACGCTGCAAGGCCGCGAGCAGCACATCCGTCGCGAACTTGCCTCCTCGAACATCTGCACGAATCAAGCGCTCTGCGCACTCTTCGCGACCATCTACCTCGCGACGGTCGGCGCACACGGTTTGCGCTCGATCGCGACGGCGAATATGGAGCGCGCGCGCGAGCTGCGCGCAGCAGTGCTCGCCGTTCCCGGCATCCGTCCGAGCAGCGAAGCACAATATTTCAACGAGTTCGTCGTGAAGGCGCCGCTGCCGGCCGCGCTGCTCATCGAACGGATGGAGCGCCGCAACTTCCTCGCTGGCGTCGATCTCTCGCGATGGTATCCCGATATGCCCGACGCCCTGCTCATGTGCGCGACCGAACTGACGTCGCGAGAAGACATCGCCGCCTTCACCGGCGCACTCGCGACGGAGATCAACGATGCTCTCGCTGCTGTTTGACCAAGGCGAGCCCGGCCGCGGCAGCGATTTCGTCGCGCCGGCGGGGAAGCCGGAAGACTATCTCAGCGCCGGCTTGCTGCGCGCCGGCTTGCCGTTGCCGGATCTCGCCGAGTTCGAAGTGACGCGGCATTTCGTAGCGCTCTCGCACCGGAATTTCTCGGTGGACACCAACTTCTATCCGCTCGGTTCGTGCACGATGAAGTACAATCCGAAGCTGAACGAAGCGGTGGCCGCCTTCCCGGGGTTCGCCGATCTGCACCCGTACGCGCCCGACGATGCGGCGCAAGGCGCGCTTGAGATGATGTGGACGTTGGAGCGCACGCTTTCGAGCCTCTTCGGCATGGAAGCGTTTTCGCTCATGCCGTGCGCGGGCGCGCACGGCGAAGTCACCGCCATGCTCATGGCGAAAGCATACCATCGCGAGCGCGGCGACGAAAAGCGCGTCACGTGCATCGTCCCCGACACCGCGCACGGCACAAACCCGGCGAGCGCAGCTATGGTCGGCTATAAGGTCGTCTCGATTCCGTCCACGCCGCAGGGGCGTACCGATATCGGCGCATTGCGCGCCGCGCTGGACGACACGGTCGCCGTCTGCATGATGACCAATCCGAACACGCTCGGCCTCTTCGAAGACGACATCGTCGAAATGACCAAGGCGGTGCACGACGCCGGCGGCCTCATGTACTACGACGGCGCGAATGCAAACGCGATCGTCGGCCTGTGCCGGCCCGGCGACATGGGTTTCGACCTCATGCACCTGAACTTGCACAAGACGTTTTCCGTGCCGCACGGCGGCGGCGGCCCAGGCGCAGGTCCGGTCGGCGCGTCGGCGCGCCTCGCTCCGTATCTGCCCGCGCCGCGCGTCGTCAAGGATGCCGGCGGCGTCTTTTCGCTGCGCGCGTCGGACGCGAAGTCCATCGGCCCCGTCCGCGTCTTCGCTTCGCACTTCATCGCGCTCGTGCGTGCCTACGCCTACATCATCGTTCACGGCGCCGAAGGCCTGCGTCGCAACAGCGAACTGGCGGTGCTGAACGCGAACTACGTCCGCGCCAAAGTGAAGGACATCCTTACCGTGCCATACAGCGATCACTGCCGGCACGAGTTCGTATGCTCGGCCGAGGTGCTGAAGAAGGAGACGGGTGCTCGCGCGCTCGACCTCGCCAAGGGGTTGCTCGACGCTGGGATCCACGCGCCGACGATGTACTGGCCGCACGTCGTGCCCGAATGCCTTATGATCGAACCGACAGAGACAGAGACGAAGGAGACCCTCGACGAATTCGTCGAGGTGCTGCGCGCGCTCGTGAAGCAGGCACACGACGATCCGGCGTCTATGCAAGAGCTTCCATTACACACATACGTACGCCGCGTCGACGAAGCACAGGTCGGACGCCTTGCGAACAAAGGCATCGGGCTGCGTTGGACCGGCGAAAAGTAGTCGCGCCCAGCGCGCGCCGTTCGCCGCGGATCAAGCACGAACGCTCGGCGGGCGGGCTCGTCCTCAAGCGGGAGAACGGGTCCTATTCCGGCTTGCTGATCGGCCGCAACACGCCGCGCATCTGGTCGCTGCCCAAAGGGCACGTCGAGGTGGATGAAACCATCGAGGAAGCGGCGGTACGTGAAGTCCGCGAGGAGACCGCCGTCCAGGCCGCCATCGTCTCGAAGCTTTCGGACATCCGCTACTGGTTTTACAGCCGCGACGTGAAGCACAGCAAGATCGTGCATTTCTTCCTCATGCGTTACCTGACCGGAAAACCCAAACCGCAGGAAGGCGAAGTCGACGAGACCGCATGGGCCAAGCTCGACGACATGCCCGAGATCATGACCCATCGCAACGAGCGGCGGCTGATCGAAATGGCGCGCGCGATCGTCGCGGAGAATCCGGCAGTCGACCTCGGGTTTTGAGCGCGACCGTGCGAAACCAACTTTTGCCCGCTTTGCGCGCTTTGTGCGCGGCGTTGGTTTTTGCAACCGCCGGCTGCGCCCGGCATCAGCCGCCGCCGGCACCGAAGCCGTCGCCGACGTCGACGCCCAAAGCGTTGGCGATGGATCCACTCAACGGCGTGCTCGTCGATCCCCAAACCCTCCGCCATCGCATCGCCGCGGTGATGATCGACAACTATCCTATCGACGCCCGGCCGCAGAGCGGTCTGCACGATGCCGAAATCGTCTACGAAGTGGAAGCCGAAGGCGGCATCACGCGCTATCTCGCGCTCTTTCTCGCGCCCACCCCCGCCAAGATCGGCCCGGTGCGTTCGGCCCGGACGTATTTCGTGGAATTGACCCGGCCGTATAACGCGCTTTTCGCTCACGCCGGCGAAAACGACGACGTCTGGGAGCCGCTCAAGCTCTTGCGGGCGGACGGTTTTGCGGATATGGAGCAGATCGTGGGCACGCCCGAAGCCTTTTGGCGCGAATCCTCGCGCGATATGCCGCACAATCTGTATACTTCGGTCGCGAAGCTGCGCGCCGCCGCGCCGAATCACGGCTGGCCGGACGCCGCGTATGCGCGATCCGAATTTGCCTTCGACTACCTCAGCCAGCCCAAGATCGATGCGGCGACCGTGACGTTTTGGAATCACTACGCGGTCGACTATCGGCGGTCGGGAAGCGCATTTGAGCGATCGATCACCGGCGACGTGCAGCACGATCTCGACGATCCGCGACCGTATCAGGTCTCCGATATCGTCGCGATTTGGATTCCCGCGCAAGTGCTCGACGAACTCGGCGACCTCGCGATGACGGTCTACGGCGAGTATCCGGCATTCGTCGTGCGCCCGGATCGCACGCAACCGGCACGCTGGATCGCGACCGGTCCCGACACGCCGCCGCAACTCATCGACGACTCCGGCGATCCGGTGCCGCTCGCTCGAGGACAGATCTACATCGAAGTCTTGCCGCAGGGTGGAAGCGTGACGGTCGGGAAACTTACCATCACACACTAGAGCGACGGGAGCGATTCGACATCCTGGTTGTGACGACAGCGCCCACCGCCTCCGCCAAGCCGGCCCTGCTGGTCAAACTCGACGTCTTCGACGGCCCCCTTGACCTGCTTCTCCAACTCGTTTTGCAGCAAGATCTCGACATCACGCAGGTCAGCCTTGCGTCGGTCTGCGAGCAGTATCTTTCCTACCTTTCCTTGATGGAAGCGCTGGATATCGCGATCGCGAGCGACTATCTGGTCATCGCCGCCACGCTCATCTTCATCAAGTCGAAGAAGCTGCTCCCCCCGCCGCCGCCGCCGTTCGACCAGGATCTCACCGACGAGGCGGCCATCGCAGAAGAAGCGCTGCGCCAACGCCTCATCGCCTACCGGCACTTCAAAGACGCAAGCGGCGTGTTGCGCGAACGCATGGAGATCGCCGCGGCGTACTATCCGCGTCCGCCGGAAGCGCTCGAGAACGAAGGGCTGGTCCAGCGCTACGTGCTCGACGCGAAGACCCTTGCGGCCGCGTTCATGCGCGCGCTGGAAAATGCCGAAGCGCGTCCGGCCGTGCTCAAGCGCGAGGCGTTCTCCGTCGTCGTGAAGATGAATTACGTGTTGCGGCTGATACGCGAGCGCGCGACCTTGACGTTCTCCGAACTCGTGGCGGGCTGTGCAACGCTTGAGATCGTGGTGACATTTCTCGCGGTACTGGAACTCGTGCGTGCACGGAAGATCCGTTACGAACAGCCGAAACTTTTCGACGACATCGTCTTCACCCCGATGCCGAAGGGAGCGGTCGACGATCTTGCCCAGTCTGCGTAGCCGCCTCGAAGCACTGCTGTTCGTGGCGAGCGAACCGGCAACGCTCAAAGAGTTGTGCGCTGCAACGGAAGCCGCACCCGAAGCGATCAAGGCAGCGCTCAAGGATCTCGCCGGATTCATGAAAGATCGCGGCATGACGCTGCGCGAAGTGGGCGGCGGTTGGCGGCTGACCGCGAATCCCGCGTGTCGCGCGGACGTCGAGCGCTTTTTGTTGCCGCCGAAGAACCATCTTTCGCCGGCGGCGCTTGAGACGCTCGCGATCGTCGCGTATCTGCAGCCCGTTACCCGGCCCGAGGTTGAGGGGTTGCGCGGCGTGATCTCCGACGGCGTGATGGGCACGCTCGAGCAGCGCGAGTTCATCAAAGAGCTCGGCCGGAAGGAAGTCGTCGGCCGTCCGATCCTGTACGGCACCACCGAGTTCTTCCTCGAATCGTTCGATTTGCAATCGCTCGATGACTTACCGCCGCTCCCCGACGGCGCGCCCAAGCGCGTCGACGGCCGCGTCATCCAATTGCCGCTGCCCGAAGGCCGCGAGCAAGCGATGGAGCAGATCCACGAATCGGTTGAAGGCCACGAAGACGACATCGCGGCTATGGGCGAATCGCGGCTCAGCGACGACGTCGCACACGAACTCGAACGCGCGCT
>DATBOZ010000009.1:0-3559 GCA_036561585.1 Candidatus Eremiobacteraceae bacterium
CAGCGCGTGGCGCGCGAATTGCCCGCCGATGCAGTGATGGTCGTGCTCTTGCCTGACAGCGGCCGCGGCTACATGTCGAAGATCTTCAACGATGAGTGGATGCGCGCGAACGGCTTCATCGGCGAAGAGGGACGCGCCGCAACGGTCGGCGAGGTTTTGCGCGCAAAGGGTCCGATTCCGCAGCTCATCACGCTGTCGCCGACCGATTCGGTGAAGCGCGCGGTGGAATTGATGCGCGAATATCAGATCTCGCAGATCCCCGTCGTCGACCATAGCGAGATCGTGGGATCGGTCAACGAAGTCTCGGTCATGCAGATGGTCTACGATAAGTCCGACGTCGTGCATAGCGAAGTGCGCGACGTGATGGGCCGGCCGTTTGCCGTCCTCGACGACCGCGACCCGGTGGAGCACGCGTACAAGGCGCTGTCGCTCGGTCACGCGGCGGTCATCGTCGCGCATCTCGGCAAACCCATCGGCGTGATCACAAAGATGGACATCATCAACTATCTCTCAGGGGCATAAAAAGGCGTACGATATCCATGGAATTCGCGACCAAAGCCATCCACGTCGGCCAAGGTGCCGAGGCGATCACCGGCGCCACGATCGTGCCGATCTTCCAGACGTCCACCTACACGCAGGCCGCGCCGGGCCAGCATAAGGGCTTCGACTACTCGCGCACGGTGAATCCCACGCGCGTCGCGCTCGAGCAGTGCCTCGCATCGCTCGAAAACGCGGCGCACGGTTCGTGCTTCGCATCGGGCATGGCGGCGACGTCGGCGGTGATGAATATCTTGTCGGCCGGCGATCATGTCGTGGTGAGCGACGACCTCTACGGCGGTACATTCCGCCTCTTCGACAAGGTGTTGAAGCGCTACGGCATGACGTTCGACTACGTCGACGCGTCCGATGCGGCTGCCGTCGCTGCGGCGTTGAAATCCGCCACGAAAATGGTCTGGCTGGAGACGCCCACCAATCCGCTCTTGAAGATCTGCGACATCAAAGCGGTTGCTTCTTTATGCCGTGCGCGCGGCATTCTGCTCGCAGTGGACAACACGTTTGCGACGCCGTTCTTACAGAACCCACTGGACCTCGGGGCGGACATCGTCGTGCATTCCACCACGAAGTACATCGGCGGGCACTCGGACACGGTCGGCGGATTCGCGGCGACGAACAAAAAGGAACTGCACGAGATCATAAAGTTCCATCAGAACGCGGTCGGCGGCGTTCCCGGTCCATTCGATTGCTTTCTCACGATGCGCGGCGTGAAGACGTTGGCGATACGCATGCGCGAGCACGAGCGACACGCGCGCGCCGTGGCAGCGTACTTGGACGAGCATCCCGATGTGGCGCGGGTCTACTATCCCGGCTTGCCATCTCACCCCCAGCACGCGTTGGCGAAAAAGCAGATGCGCGGCTTCGGCGGGATGGTCTCGTGCGAGCTCAAGGGCGGCCCGGAGCGCGCGCGCGCGTTTGCGTCGGCCGTGCGGGTCTTTTCGCTAGCGGAGAGCCTGGGTGGTGTGGAGTCGCTGCTGTGCCACCCCGTCACCATGACGCACGGATCGATTCCGAAAGAGATGCGTGAGGCGCGCGGTGTGACCGACAACTTGCTGCGCTTTTCGGTCGGCATCGAAGCCGAGTCGGACATCATCGCGGACATCGAACACGCCCTTGCCGTCTCCCGCGACCTCGCCGCCCGCTGAATTGTATTAGGGCTCGCCCTAAAATTTACTGATGTGGGGCCGACCTGCCATGTGGGGCCGACCTTTACGGTCGGCCTCCGTTTTTTGTAGTACGGCGAGCATCGCTCGCGCATTGAGGAGAGAACGCGGTGAAAAGAGTCGCATCGGACGCCTACTCCACATCACGGCCGCCGCCCTATGATTGTCCGATGTGCAAAGCCAAAGCGCCGAGCAATTGGGTATTGCCGGAACACCAGCTCATCCTCATAAATCCGTCGAAACCAACAAGCATGATGGACGGCATGTATGTCACCGTATTCGGGTGTAGCGCGTGTAATTTTCTGGCACTTCGATCCGACGATCTTTGCGCACGCGGCTTCGACTGACTCAGAGAAGCGCGCCGATCTCCCGCGCGGCCAACGCCACCGACTTCGCGATCTCGTCCAACGCCTTGTCGTCCATGTGACGCGCGAAGCCGGCCACCCATAACACGCCCAACGGCTCACCACCGTTGCCGACGATCGCCGCGGCCGCCGCATGAATCCCGTCGACGTACTCGTCGACGTCGACCGCGAAGCCGCGCTCCGCTGCACGCCGCACTGCGGCGCGATAGCGCTGCGGATCGGTGAGCGTCCGCCGCGTGAATCGCGGCAATTCACGCCCGTGCAAGAACTCATCCCGGCGAGGCTCGGGCCACGCCGCGAGTACCGCCTTCCCAACCGCCCCGGCAAGCAACGTGATGGACGACCCCACCGGCGCGGAGATCGACATCGCCGGCCGGCCGTGCGCCATGTCCAATATCGTCACGATTTCTCGATTAGGAACGCCGAGGAAAGCGGTTTGGCCGGTTGTCGCGGCTAGGGTTTCCAACCGTGAGCGCGCGGTGGTGCGGAGATCGATGCTCCCCGTCGAGCGAGAAGCAAGCGCGTGCAGCCCGCGGCCGATCCGGTAGCGACGTCCGCCATTGGCGGCGTCGATGATGCCGAGCGTGTCGAGCGTCGTCAGCAACCCGTGCACGGTGCTCTTGCCCATCCCCAGTCGTCGCGCCAACTCCGACACGCCGAGCGGCTCTCCCGAGTCGCTAAGCGCCTCGAGCACTTTGAATGCCTTTGCGACCGCCGGCACGAGCGCGCGTTCAGACCGGCCCTCGTTCGACGAAGGCGGCTCGCCGTTCTCCCGGTTGAACATCCGGGCGGATTGGCGTGCTAACCGGCGTGCGCCTGCTCGCGTCGGTCTCCGAGGCGGCGGCGTGCCCGTAGGGCGATCAAGACCGGCACGCTCAAGAAGATAGTCGTTATCACGATGACCCAAACGATACCGCCGGGCAGATTGCTCGCGGTGCCGGAATCCACCATAAAGTGGAGGCCAACGAGCGCGCCAAACCACCAAGCGTACGTCGCCCACGCATCGCCGAACGCCACGGCGGGCACTAGCCACGCCACATACCACGAATTGACCGACGGCAGCGTCCAGATAAAAGCGGTCACGATTCGCCATACCGAGCGCAGCGATGCGCCGCGCGCCACCGCTATAGTCACAGACGCGATAACGATGAGCAGCGCCAGGTCGAGGACGTAACGGAATAGACTGCCCCACGTCAGCACGGCGAGAAACGTACCGTGCAGACCGGCGGCGACGGGCAAGTTCGTGAGGCCGGTCGCGAAAAACGGGATGCTCAACAGCCACGTCGGCGATATGCCGAGTCGAGCGTTGATGTCTAAAAGCGGCAGCAGCGTAGCGCCGCCACTCCAGAACGGCACGAACGTGGCGACTGGCACTGCGAGCGCGACGGCACCGCACAACAACGCGCTCGAGAGCCCGGACGTTCGGATGACTCGCGCGATCAACACCGGTAAGACGACGATCGGAACAAACTTGAT
>DATBOZ010000010.1:0-18117 GCA_036561585.1 Candidatus Eremiobacteraceae bacterium
GGAGATGGTGATGCCGGGCGACAACGTGCGCATGACGGTGGAGCTGATCACGCCGATCGCGTGTGAAGAGGGCTTGCGCTTTGCCATCCGCGAGGGCGGCCGCACGGTGGGCGCCGGCGTCGTCACGAAAGTGATCGAATAGCATGAGCAAGCAGAAGATCCGCATTCGGCTGCGCGCGTACGACCACAAAGTGCTCGACCAATCGGCCGAGCGCATCGTGGAGACGGTGAAGCGCACCGGTGCGTTCGTCAGCGGCCCGGTGCCGTTGCCGACCGAGATCCATCGCGCATGCGTCAACCGTTCGCCCCACGTCGACAAGAAGAGCCGCGAGCACTTCGAGATCCGCACGCACAAGCGCTTGATCGACATCCTGCAAGCGTCGGCGAAGACGATGGACGCGCTGATGCACCTCGACCTGCCCGCGGGCGTCGACATCGAGTTGAAAGCATAGCCACAATGAAGAACATCATCGGCCGGAAAGTCGGCATGACCAACGTCTTCACCCCGGAGGGGTTGTACGTTCCCGTGACCGTCATCCAAGCCGGCGCAAATTCGATCATCGAACGCAAGACGACGGAGAAGCACGGCTACGAAGCGCTCGTGCTGGCGTTCGAAGACGCGAAACTCAAACAACTGACGAAACCGATGCGCGGCCGTTTTGAGAAACTCGGCACCGCGCCGAAGACGATCGTGCGCGAATTTCGCCGCGGGATCGACGGCGTTAACGCAGGCGAGACGGCAACCGTCGCCGGCTTCGTGCCCGGCGATCGCGTGGACGTGATCGGCACGAGCAAGGGCAAAGGATTCACCGGCATCATCAAGCGCTGGAACGGCGTGGGCGGCGGCGCGAGCCACGGCTCGATGATCCACCGCCAACCCGGTTCGAACGGCGACACCAACGCCGCCAAGACGGTGAAGGGCAGCCATAGGCCGGGCCAATTCGGCAACGACCGCGTGACCATGCTCAACGTCGAAGTCGTGCAAGCGGACGAGAAGAACAACCTGCTGCTCATCAAGGGCGCCGTGCCCGGCGGCCGCAACGGCGTCGTGTTGGTCCGCTCTTCGGTGAAAGTAAAAGCGAAGGCGTAAGATGGACATCACGCTGCTCGATAAATCGGGCAAAAAAGTCGGCTCGTTGGCGGCGGCGCCGGCGTTTGAAGTCACACCGAACAACGCATTGCTGCACTCGGCGGTCGTGCGCAATCTGGCGAACCGCCGCGCCGGCACGGCCTCCACGAAGACGCGCGACGAAGTTCGCGGTGGCGGCCGCAAGCCGTGGCGCCAGAAGGGCACCGGACGCGCGCGCCAGGGCAGCATTCGCTCGCCGCAATGGCGCAAAGGCGGCGTCGTGTTCGGCCCGCACCCGCGCTCGTTCGTGCGCGACATGAACAAGAAACAGCGCCGCATCGCGCTGGCGCAAGCCATCGCGCAGTGCTGCGCAGAGAATTCGCTCTCATTGTTCGATGCCGCCGGTTTCGCGCCGGCGAAGACCAAGGAAATGCTGGCGATGCTCTGGCCCGAAGGCGGCGCGCGTACGCGCACGTTGTTCGTGATCAATCGCGGCGCGGACGCCGGCGCATCGGCGATCGCGCTCGCGGGGCGCAACCTCGCCCAGGCGACGATCCTCGGCCACGATGAGATCTCAGTCCATGCGCTGCTCGCGCACGAGCGCGTCGTCATGACGAAGAGCGCGTACGATGCGCTCGCGGAGGTGTGTGGTGCCTGAAGCAAGACATGTCGTGATCCGGCCGGTCGTCACAGAGAAGTCCGTTTCGCGGACGGTGACATCGCAGTACACGTTTCAGGTGAGCCCTGAAGCGACCAAACATCACATCAGGACGGCGATCGAAAGCTTGTTCAAGGTCAAAGTGCTGCGCGTCAACACGGTCAGCGTGCACGGCAAACGCAAACGCGATCCGCGCAAGCGCACCGCGCGGCCCACGGTGCAGCGCCCAGGTTGGAAAAAAGCAGTGGTCACATTGCGCGAGGGCGACAAGATCGAACTCGGCGGCGTGAACTATTTCGAGTCGTAGGGACGAGACGAAAAGAAGATGGCAGTCAAGAAATTTAAACCGACATCGCCCGGACGGCGCTTCATGGCGGTCCCCTCGTTCGAGGAGATCACGAAGAAAAGTCCGGAAGAGTCGCTGCTCGAGCCGCAAAAGCGGATCGCCGGCCGTAATTTCAATGGCCACATCACCGTGCGCCATCGCGGCGGCGGCCATAAGGTCATGTACCGGCGGATCGATTTCAAGCGGACCAAAGACGGCGTGCCGGCCAAGGTCGCCGCGATCGAATACGATCCGAACCGCTCGGCGCGGATCGCGCTCTTGCATTACCGCGATGGCGAGAAGACGTATATCGTGGCGCCGCTCGGGATCAAAGTCGGCGACGTGCTGGAGTCGGGCCCGAACGCGGACATCAAGACCGGCAACGCGCTGCCGCTCGTGAACATCCCGGTGGGAACGGTCATCCACAACATCGAGATGTCGCCCGGTCAAGGCGGCAAGCTCGTGCGCACGGCCGGCGGATCGGCGCAGCTCATGGCCAAGGAAGGCGAGTATGCGCAAGTGCGCATGCCGTCGGGCGAAGTGCGCAAGATCGCGGTGGTCTGCCGCGCGACGATCGGACAGATCGGCAACATCGAGCACGAAAATCAGGTGATCGGCAAAGCCGGACGTTCGCGCTGGCTCGGCCGGCGGCCGCACGTGCGCGGTATCGCCATGAACCCGGTCGACCACCCGCACGGCGGCGGCGAGGCGCGCTCCACGGCGGGCCGTCCTCCCACCACGCCTTGGGGTGAGATGACGATGGGCAAGAAAACGCGGCGCAACAAACGCACCGACAAATTCATCGTGAAGCGGCGGAGTAAATAATAGATGACACGGTCTGCGAAAAAGGGCGCCTTCATCGCCGAACATCTGCTCGAGAAGATCGAGCGGATGAATTCGACGCGGGAGAAACGCGTGATCAAGACATGGTCGCGCGCGTCGACCGTCGTGCCGGCCATGGTTGGGCACACGATCGCCGTGTACGACGGCCGCAAGCATATCCCGGTCTACGTGCAGGAGAACATGGTCGGACACAAGCTGGGCGAGTTCGCGCCGACGCGGATCTTCCGCGGCCACGGCAGCGGCGGCGACAAGGCGGCGGTGAAATAACATGCAAGCAAGAGCAACCGCCAAGTTTCTCCGCGTCCCGCCTCGCAAGGCGCGCCGCGTCGTCGACGTCATCCGCGGCCAGCGTGTGGACCGCGCATTGACGCTGCTCGCCTTCACGCCGCTCTCGGCTGCCAAAGCGATCGAGAAGATCGTGCGCGCCGCTGCGGCCAATGCCGAGAACAACTTCTCGATGCGCCCCGAGGGGCTCGTCATCGCCAAGGCCACCGTCGATGGTGGCCCGTCGTTCAAGCGCGTCGAAGCGCGCGCCCGCGGTCAAGCCGGACTCAAGAGGAAGAGAATGTCACATGTGACCATCATCGTGTCTGACGGAGAGGCGAACTGACATGGGTCAGAAGATCCATCCCGTCGGCATGCGCCTCGGCATCACGCGGACGTGGGACTCGCGCTGGTACGAGAACAAGCAGTACGCGAACTGGCTGAACGAAGACCGCCTCATGCGCGATCTGATCGAGGGGATGTCGCGTTCTGCGGCCGTCTCCAAAGTCGAGATCGAGCGCCGCGCGAACACGGTGCGCGTCATCGTCCACACCGGCAAGCCCGGCATCATCATCGGCAAGCGCGGTGCGGGCATCGACGATCTGAAGAAGAAGCTCGAGAAGATCGGGGCCGGCAAACAGGTTCAGGTCAACGTGGTCGAGATCAAGCACCCGGAACTCGATGCGAAGCTTGTCGCCAACAATATCGTCGATCAGCTCGAGAAGCGCATCGCCTTCCGACGCGCGATGCGCCAAGCGCTGCAGCGCACCACCAAAGCCGGCGCGCGCGGCATCAAGGTGCAATGCGGCGGACGGCTCGGCGGCGCCGAGATCGCGCGCGTCGAGCGCACCTTCGAGGGCAAAGTCCCGCTGCACACGTTGCGCGCCGACATCGACTACGCGCACTCCGAAGCATACACGACGTTCGGCCGCATCGGCGTCAAGGTCTGGATCTATAAAGGCGAAGTGCTGCCCGACGGCCGGCCGAAACCCGACGCGCGCGACTCGCGCCCGGTGCGCCGCATCCGTCCGGTCCGCGCTGCCCGCCCCCTTGGTGCTCCGTCTGTGGGTGCCGCCACTGTGGGCACCGCCACTGTCGGCACTCCCAATGTGGGCACCGCCAATGTGGGCACTCCCAATGTGGGGCCGACCCTTGTGGTCGGCCAACCTGAGCCGATTGCGGCCGAGGCACTCCCCGCGGCCCCGACCGCCTCTGTCGTGCCGACCGTTGCGGTCGGCCAACCCGAGCCAGCCGCCGAGCCCGCCGCCGGCGAGCCCGCGGCCGCCGAAGCGGCGCCCGAAACGGCGCCCGAAGCTGCGACGCCCGAAACAACGGAAGGCACATAACCGATGTTGATGCCCAAACGCGTCAAGCACCGCAAAGTGCAACGCGGACGAATGAAGGGAAAAGCGCAGAGCGGCAACTCGCTGCACTTCGGCGAGTTCGGCCTGCAGTCGCTCGAGCCGTGTTGGATCACCAACCGGCAGATCGAAGCGGCGCGTATCGCGATGACCCGCCACATCAAACGCGGCGGCAAGGTCTGGATCACGATATTCCCCGACAAGTCATTCACAAAGAAACCGGCCGAGACGCGTCAGGGCTCCGGCAAAGGCCAACCCGAGGGATGGGTCGCCGTCGTGCGCCCGGGTCGCGTGATGTTCGAATTGTCGGGCGTCGACGAATCGGTCGCGAAGGAAGCGCTGCGTTTGGCCGCGTTCAAATTGCCGATCCGCACCAAAGTGTTGATGCGAGAAGGGGCGGGTGACGGTCTTGAAATCTAACGAATTGCGCGAGTGGCGCGGGTTGACGGACGGGGAGCTGGCCGAGAAACTCGCCGCGACCAAGGAAGAGCTGTTCAACTTGCGGTTCCAATTGGTGACCGGGCATCTTGAGAATCACACGATGGTGGAAAAATTGCGCCGCGACATCGCGCGCGTGCACACGATCCTCGCCGAACGGAAGCTTGCAGGATGACGACGATGAGCGAAACCACTCCTGACGCCCGCGCGCGCCGGCGAACGAAGATCGGCCGCGTCGCGAGCAACGCCATGACGAAGACGATCGTCGTGGTCACCGATACGCCGATGCCGCACCCTGCGTACGGCAAGATCCTGCACCGCTCCGCGCGGTTTCTCGCGCATGACGAAAAGGGCGAAGCGGCCGTGGGCGATACCGTGAAGATCATGGAGACGCGGCCGCTGAGCGCACGCAAGCGCTGGCGGCTGATCGAGATCGTGGAGAAAGCCAAGTGATCCAGGCGCAAACGCGGCTCAAGGTCGCAGACAATTCGGGCGCGCGCGAATTGATGGTGTTCCACGTGTCGGGCGGCTCGCGTCACCCGTACGCCTACGTCGGCGACATCGTCGTCGCGTCGGTGAAGAGCGCCATACCTGGCGCCGCGGTCAAAAAGGGCAACGTCGTCAAAGCCGTGATCGTGCGCCAGAAGAAGAAGATGCGCAGACCCGACGGATCGTTCATCCGTTTCGACGAGAACGCGGCGGTGCTCATCAACGACCAGATGAATCCGCGCGGCACGCGCATCTTCGGGCCAGTGGCGCGCGAATTGCGCGACCGCGATTTCATGAAGATCGTGTCGCTCGCCCCGGAGGTCCTGTAGATGCCAAAACTGAGAATCGCTGCGGGCGACACGGTGATGGTGCTCGCCGGCAAAGACAAAGGCAAGCGAGGCAAGGTCAAGCTCGTCAAAGCGAGCATCGGCAAGATCGAAGTCGAAGGCGTGAACGTCGTGAAGCGGCATTCAAAGCCGACGCCCAAGAATCAGAAGGGCGGCATCTTGGAAAAAGAGCTGCCGATGCCGATCAGCAAGGTCATGTACGTGTGCCCGAAATGCAATAACCCCACCAAGGTCGCGTTCGCGATCAAGGGTGAGTCGCGCGAACGGCTCTGCCGGCGCTGCGGCGAACCGGCTGACCGGCCGATAAAGGCGTAGGTTGGAGAAGATGAACAGACTACGAGAGCGGTATCTCAAATCGGTGGTTCCCAATCTTCGCAAGCGGTTGGGGGTTGAAAACCCCATGCGCATCCCGAAGCTTGAGAAGATCGTCGTGAACATGGGCGTGGGTGAAGCCGTCGCCAACCCGAAGGCCATCGACGGCGCGGTCGCCGACCTCACCGCCATCACCGGTCAAAAACCGCTGGTCACGCGCGCGACGAAATCCATCGCGGTCTACAAGTTGCGCGAAGGCATGCAGATCGGCGCGAAAGTGACGCTCCGCGGCGAGCGGATGTATGCGTTCTTCGACAAGCTCGTCAACATCGTGCTGCCGCGCATCCGCGACTTTCGCGGCATGTCGCGCACGTCGCTGGACGGCCGCGGCAACTACGCGCTCGGGCTCAAAGAACAATTGGTGTTCCCGGAGATCAACTACGACAAGGTGGATGCCGTTCGCGGCATGGACATCGTCATCGTCACGTCGGCCCACAACGATGAAGAGGCGCTCGCGTTCCTCGAAGAGATGGGCATGCCGCTGCGCAAGGAAGGGAGCGCCGCCTGATGGCTAAGACCAGCTTGATCGAGAAGAGCAAGCGCAAACCGAAATTCAAAGTCCGTCAGCACAACCGCTGCCGCGCCTGCGGGCGTCCGCGCGGATTTCTGCGCAAGTTCGGCCTGTGCCGGATATGCTTCCGCGAGCACGCGCACAAAGGCAACATCCCCGGCGTCACCAAGGCGTCGTGGTAGGACCGGAGACGAAGAGACCGATTATGGCAATGGTAACCGATCCCGTCGCTGACATGCTGGCCCGCATCAAGAACGCGAACACCGCGTTCCACGAGCGTGTCGACGTGCCCGCGTCGCGCCTGAAGAAGGAGATCGCAAAACTCCTCAAGGCGGAAGGCTTCATCAAGAATTACGAACTCGTCACGGGCGAGCCGCGCGACGTCATCCGCATCACGCTCAAATACGGGCAGAACCGCGAGCGCGTGATCAATGGTCTGCAGCGCATCAGCAAACCCGGCTTGCGGATCTACTCGCCCAAGGGCGAAATTCCGAAGTGCATGGGCGGGCTGGGCCTCGTCATCCTTTCGACGTCGAAGGGCGTGATGAGCGGCCGGCAGGCCAAGCGCAACGGCTGCGGCGGCGAAGTCATGGCGTTCGTGTGGTAGGGAGACGACGATGAGCAGAATCGGGCGCGCGCCCATCAACGTTCCGTCGGGCGTCAACATCGCACTGCGCGAGCGCGACGTCACGGTCAAGGGACCGAAGGGCGAGCTTTCCCTAACGCTGGCCGACCCCATCGAAGTGCGGGTCGACGGCTCGGTCGTCACCGTCATGCGGCCGGACGACGCGCAGCGCAACCGCCAACTCCACGGCCTGACCAGGACGCTGATCGCGAACATGGTCGGCGGCGTCACCACCGGATTCTCGCGCACGCTCGAGATCCAAGGTGTCGGCTACCGTGCGCAGATGCAAGGCGGCAAGCTCAACCTGCAGCTCGGCTTCTCGCACCCGGTCGTGGTCGAGCCGCCGAAGGGGTTGACGATCGCAGTCGAAGGGACCAACAAGATCACCGTGTCCGGCGCGGACAAACAAGCAGTCGGCCAACTCGCGGCGCAGATCCGCGGCATCCGGCCTCCCGAACCGTACAAAGGCAAGGGCATCCGGAACGAGGGCGAGCACGTGCGGCGTAAGCTGGGCAAAGCCGGCAAGACAGCAGGGAAGAAATAATGAGCGCAACGAGTCGCAATTCGCTCCGCGTCCGCCGTCACGCGCGCGTGCGCAAACGCATCAACGGCACTGTCGAGCGGCCGCGTTTGTCGGTGTTCCGGAGCTTGCACCATCTCTATGCGCAGCTGATCGACGATCGCAGCGGCGCGACGCTCGCATCCGCATCGACGCGCGAAAAGGAAGTCGGCGGCGGCAAGACGTCGTGTTCGAATTGCTCGGCTGCCGAGAAGGTGGGCGCGACGATCGCGGAGCGCGCCAAGGCGAAGGGCATCACCGCAGTCGTGTTCGACCGCGGCGGTTACAAATATCACGGCCGGATCAAAGCTCTGGCCGATGCGGCGCGCGGCGCCGGTTTGGAGTTCTAAGAGCATGGCTCGCATTTCAGACGGATCGGGTCTCGAAGAGACCGTCGTACGCGTGAACCGCGTCGCGAAAGTCGTCAAGGGCGGAAAGCGCTTTTCGTTCTCGGCGCTCGTCGTCGTCGGCGATCGCCAAGGGCGGGTCGGCTACGGCATCGGCAAGGCGCGCGAGGTTCCGGAGGCCATCCGCAAGGGTGTCGAAGCGGCCCGCAAAGCGTTGGTCAGCGTGCCCATGGTCGAACGCACGATTCCGCATCCGGTGGAGATCCACGTCGGTGCGGGGCACGTGATCATGCGGCCGGCAAGCAAAGGAACGGGCGTGATCGCGGGCGGCGCGATGCGTGCAGTGCTCGAGCTCGCGGGCGTGCATGACATCCTCACCAAATCGCTCGGCACCAACAATCCGATCAACGTGATCCAGGCGACGGTCGCCGGACTGAAGTCGCTCCGCACCGTCGAAGAAGTCGCGAAGATGCGCGGCAAGACCGTGGATGAAATCCTCGGAAGGAATGTGGAAAGTGAAACTGTCGGAGCTTAAGCCCGCGCCGGGGTCCAACACCAAACGCACGCGCGTCGGGCGCGGGCATGGCAGCGGCATGGTCAAGACGTCCGGCGGCGGCGGCAAGGGCCAGACCGTGCGTTCGGGCGGCGGAAAAGGTCCGAGCTTCGAAGGCGGCCAGACCCCGTGGCACCGCCGGCTGCCGCATCGCCGCGGCGTGTCGCAGAAGGCCCGCTCCACGCAGATCTTCCGCACCGAGTATGCGGTGGTCAACCTGTGCGATCTCGAAGAGTGGGATAACAAAGAGACCATCAGCCCGGAATCGCTCGTCGCTGCCGGCCTTGTCACCAAGCGCAAAGACGGCGTGAAGATCCTTGCGGCCGGCGACGCCCCGCAAGGTCTCCGATTCCGCGATGTCGCTTTCTCGGCGCCGGCTCGAGCCAAGCTCGAAGCTGCCGGCGCGACCTTTGAGGAATGATTGACCGTCGATGACGATTTGGCGTAACCTCGCAAATGCGCTCGTGGTCCCCGAGATCCGCAACCGGATCCTGTTCGTGTTCGGCGCGTTCGCGATCTTCGTGCTCATGGTGCACGTCCAAATCCCGTGGGTCGACATCGCCAAGTGGCAGGGCATCCTCAATACCGGCCAGTTCTTGAACTTCCTCGGCTTCCTGTCAGGCGGCGCGCTGCAGCGCTTCTCCGTGCTCGCGATGGGCATCACGCCGTACATCAACGCGAGCATCATCATGCAGCTGTTCACGGTGGTCTTCCCCGAGATCAAAGAGCTCATGCAGCATGGCGGGGAAGAAGGACGCAAGAAAGTCGGCTTGTGGACCCGCTGGCTCACGGTCGTGCTCGCGCTGCTGCAAGCCACGACGATGGTCGTCGCGCTGGACAAGGCGGGCGTGTTCCTTCGCACCGACCTCTTCTATCTGGTCATGGTCGTCTTGACGCTCACCGCAGGGACCATCTGGCTCATGTGGCTCGGCGAACAGATCACCGATCGCGGCATCGGCAACGGCGTCTCGCTCATCATCTTCGTCGGCATCATCCTGCGCTATCCGACCTACTTCAGCCAGACGTTGGCGCTGGGCGAGAAGGGCGCGCTGCCGTTCGTCGGCGTGGCGATCTTCGTCATCATCGCCGCCATCTCGCTGATCTCGATCATCTTCATGTATCAGGGCCAACGCCGCGTGCCGGTGCAATATGCGCGGCGCGTCGTGGGACGCAAGGTCTACGGCGGCCGGAGCACCTACATCCCGCTGCGCCTGAACAACGCGGGCGTCATCTCGATCATCTTCGCGATCTCGATCCTGCTGTTCCCACAGCAGATCGCGTCGTGGGCCGGTCAGAGCGGCGTGCCGTGGATGCGCGGCTTCAGCGATTTCATGACGCTGTATTTCAACTACGGCGGCGTGCTCTACAATCTCGTCTACTTCTTGCTCGTCGTCGGATTCACGTTCTTCTATAGCGAAGTCGTGGTGAACATCCAAGACATCGGCGATTCGCTCAAAAAACAAGGCGGTTTCATCCCGGGCATCCGTCCGGGCAAACCCACCACCGATTACTTGAACAAGATCCTCAATCGCATCACGGTGGTGGCCGCGGTCTATCTGGGTCTGCTCGCCATCCTGCCGAACGTCACGCAGAACTTCACGCACATCACCACGTTCTATCTCGGCAGCACATCGCTGCTCATCGTGGTCGGCGTTGCGCTTGATACCATGAACCAGATCGAAGCGCGGCTTGCCATGCGCGACTACCGTGGGTTCATCAAACAATGACCCCACGCGTGATCCGCATCATCCTGCTGGGCGCCCCGGGCGCCGGCAAAGGCACGCAAGCGCGCCATCTGTCGGACGTGTTCGGCGTGCCGCACATCGCCACCGGCGACATGTTCCGCGCCGCCGTCGCGGCCGGCTCGCCCACCGGTCTGGCGGCGAAAGCCCATATGGATCGCGGCGAACTCGTCCCTGACGACGTCACCATCGCCGTGATCGAGGAACGCCTTCGTCAAGACGATGCGAAGGCCGGATTCATCATCGACGGTTTCCCGCGCACCGCGCAACAGGCGACCGCGCTCGACGCGCTGATCGCACGACTCGGCTGGCGCCTCGACGCCGCCATCGAATTCGACGTGCCGCGGGATGAGCTTTTACGGCGTTTGAGCGGGCGTCGCGTGTGCGAGAACTGCCACTCGACATTCCACGTGCTGCTGGCGCCGGCGAAGGTCGAGGGCGTCTGTGACAAGTGCGGCGGCACGCTCGTCCAGCGCGCCGACGACACCGAGGCGACGGCGAAGCGCCGGCTCGACGTCTACGAGCAGCGGACCGCGCCGTTGCTTGCATACTACAAAGGCGCAGGCAAGCTCGTCAAGATCGACGGCACGCTGCCGATCGCAGCCGTGTATTCGGCCATCCTTGCGGCCGTGCCCACAATCGCGGCGGCGACGATATGATCGCCTGCAAATCCGAAGGTGAGCTCAAGAAGATGCGCGTCAGCGGACGCGTGAACGCGTCGGTGCTGGCGGAGCTGTGCGCGTACGTCGCGCCGGGCATGACCACCAAGCAGATCGACGGCATGGCGGAAAAACTCATCCGCGCGCAAGGCGGCGAACCTGCCTTTCTCGGCTATCACGGCTTCACCGGTTCTATCTGCCTGTCCGTGAATGAAGAAGTAGTGCACGGCATTCCAGGCCCGCGGCAGCTGCGCGACGGCGACCTCTTGAAACTAGACATCGGTTCCATCGTCGACGGCTGGTATTCGGACATGGCATGCACGGTGGGCATCGGTCAGATCTCGGATGACGCCAAGGCGCTGCTCGAAGCCACGCGCGAGGCTCTGTACGCCGGCATCCGCGAGATGCGGCCGGGAGCCCACGTCTCGGATATCGGCAACGCCGTTCAGACTTTTGTCGAAGCAAAAGGCTATTCGGTGGTTCGGCAACTGGTCGGACACGGCATCGGACGCAAGCTGCACGAAGAGCCGCAGGTGCCGAATTTCGGCAAGCGCGGCGCAGGCGTGAAGCTCAAACCAGGTATGGTGCTCGCGGTCGAGCCCATGGTCAATCAAGGCGGTTGGCAGGTCCTCACCAAGCCGGACCAGTGGACGGTGGTGACGGCCGACGGCAAGCTTTCGGCCCATTTCGAGCATACGGTGGCCATCGCGCCCGACGGCTACGAGATTTTGACGGTAACCGACGACACAATGGCGAAAGGAGGATGGGTTGGCAGCACGGAGACGGAGCGGCGGAGCGCGCAGGCGGTCCGCTAAGAAGAACGACGTCCGCAAGGCCACCACCGAATCGCCGAAAGAAGAGGCGATCGAAGTAGAAGGCGTGGTCGTCGAGCCGCTGCCGAATGCATTCTTTCGCGTCGAGCTCAGCAACGGTCACCGCGTGCTCGCGCGCGTCTCGGGCAAGATCCGGATGAACTTCATCCGCATCCTGCCGGGCGACCGGGTCCTCGTGGAACTATCGCCCTACGATCTCACCCAAGGCCGCATCACGTATAGGTATAAATAATGAAGGTCAGACCATCGGTGAAAAAGATCTGTGTCAAATGCAAGATCATCAAACGTGCAGGACGCACGCGGGTGATCTGCGAGAACCCGAAACACAAACAGGCGCAAGGATAAATGCATGGCTAGAATCGCAGGCATCGACCTGCCGCGCGACAAGCGCATCGAGATCGCACTGACGTACATCTTCGGCATCGGTCGTCCGACCGCGCAGAAGCTGCTCGGCGTGACCGGCGTTTCGCCGGACATCCGCGTCAAGGATCTCACGGACGAAGATATACAAAAACTGCGCGAGCAGATCGAAAAGGGCCTCAAGGTCGAAGGCGATCTGCGGCGTGAGATCGGCGGCGCGATCAAGCGGCTGATGGACATCGGCTGCTACCGCGGCATCCGCCATCGTCGCGGTCTGCCGGTGCGCGGTCAGCGGACGAAGACGAATTCCCGCACGCGCAAAGGTCCGAAGAAGACCGTCGCGGGCAAGAAGAAGGCCAAAGGACCGGGAGGTAAATAGGTAGATGCCGGCAGCACCGAAAAAAGAGCGCACCCGCAAGAAGCGGGTCATCAAGAACGTCTCGCAAGGCGTCGCGCACATCCGGTCCAGCTTCAACAACACGATCGTCACCATCACCGATGCGCAAGGCGGCTCTGTGGCTTGGGCGAGCTCGGGCAACATGGGTTTCAAGGGCAGCAAGAAGTCGACGCCGTTCGCGGCACAGATGGCCGCGGAGAGCGCCGCACGCAAATCGATGGAACACGGCATGCGTCAGGTCGAGGTCTACGTGAAAGGACCCGGCGCCGGCCGCGAGGCCGCCATCCGCGCGCTGCAGGCGGCGGGCCTGGAAGTCGTGCTGATCAAAGATGTCACGCCCATCCCCCACAATGGTTGCCGCCCGCCGAAGCGGCGTCGGGTCTAGGAGGCTATAAGCGAATACATGGCACGTTACACAGGACCGGTCTGCCGCCTCTGCCGGCGCGAAAGCGCGAGCGGATCGAAGCCGGGCGAGAAGATCAAGCTCTTCCTTAAGGGCGAGCGCTGCCTGAGCAAGAAATGCGCCGTCGAGCGCCGCACCGCGGCACCCGGGCAGAAGGCGAACACAAAAAACCGTCCTAAAGTGTCGGAGTTCGGCAAGCAGCTGCGCGAAAAGCAGAAGATGCGGCGCATCTACGGCGTGCTCGAAAAGCAGTTCGAGAACTATTTCTACAAGGCGAGCCGCACGAAAGGCCAGACGGGCGCTTCGCTCTTGGCCCTGCTCGAAACCCGGCTCGATAACGTGGTGTACCGCCTCAATCTCGCGACCTCGCGCGCGCAGGCGCGCCAACTCGTCCGCCACCGGCATTTCACCATGAACGGCAAACGGGTGAACATACCGTCCATGCAGGTGCGGCCGGGCGACGAAGTCGCGGTAGTCGAGACGAGCACCAAGTCGCCGCTCTTCGGGGCGCTGAGCGAGTATGCGAAAGGCCGTCGCGTTCCCGGCTGGCTCGAATTCAACGAACAAGCGCTCAAAGCGAAGGTGCTCGCCAAGCCGGCGCGCGCCGACATCGACACCAACGTCGAGGAACAGCTCATCGTCGAGTACTACTCGCGCTAACCGTCCATCACGGTCCGCGAATCTTGGAAGGAAACTATGGCAGTCTTGGAATTTCAACGAGCGACTATCGAGGTGCGGGAGCGCCGCGATAATTACGCACAGTTCGCCATCGAGCCGCTCGAGCGCGGCTTCGGCATCACCCTAGGCAATAGCTTGCGGCGGATCTTGCTCTCATCGTTGCCCGGCGCAGCGGTCACGTACGTCAAGATCGACGGCGTGCTCCACGAATTTTCGACGATTCCGGGCGTGGTCGAAGATACGACCAACATCATCCTCAACCTCAAGGGGTTGCCGCTGAAGCTCAGTTCGGACGAGCCGAAAGTGCTGCGCATCGAGGCCACGGGCGAGCGCGAGGTCACTGCCTCGGATATCGTGCCCGACGCCGACATCGAACTGCTCGAGCCCGACTATCATATCGCGACGCTGTCCGACAAGAAGGCGCGGCTCTTCATGGAGATCGGCGTCGAAAAATGGCGCGGCTACGTCACGGCCGACAAGCAGCGCAACGTGGAGCACGTCATCGGCCTCATCCCGGTCGACTCTATCTTCACGCCCATCCGCAAGGTCGCGTACCAGATCGAGGACACGCGCGTCGGCCAAGTCACCGATTACGACCGCTTGCTCATCGAAATCGAGACCAACGGCAGTCTCACGCCCGATGAAGCGCTCAGCACGGCGGCGGGCATCCTCCAGGAGCAGCTCGGCCTGTTCGTCACGTTCAGCGGCCGCGCAGAAGTCGAGGCGCCGGTCGAAGAGGCCAAACCGTTCGCGGGTTGGGATATCCCGGTGGACGAATTGGATCTTTCCGTGCGTTCGTACAACTGCCTGAAGCGGGCGGGCATCACGAAGATCTCCGAATTGCTGCAGAAGACGGAAGAGGAGATCATGAACATGCGCAACCTGGGCAAGAAGTCCGTCGACGAGATCAAAGAGAAACTCGTCGAGCGCAACCTCTCGCTGAAAGCGCAGTAACCGCCCATGCGACATAAGCAAGACGTCAAACGCCTCGGGCGAAACGACGACCATCGCCGGTCGATGCTGCGCAATCTGGCGACCTCGCTCTTCACGCACGGCAAGATCGAGACGACCATCATCCGCGCCAAGGAGGTCTCCCGCGTCGCATCGCGGCTCATCACGCGCGCGAAGAAGGGCGACCTCGCAAGCCGCCGCATCGTGGCGTCGTACCTCACGTCCGAGGCCGTCGCGAAGAAGGTCATCGAAGTGATCGCGCCCAGCTTGGCCGGGCGCAGCGGCGGATACACCCGCGTCATACGAACTCGCATCCGCAAAGGCGACGCCGCAGAAATGGCGCAACTCGAGCTGCTGACTTCGTAGCGAGAGGGAATAGAAACCTGAAAGGCGCATCAACCGGGCCAACCATGATCAACGTAATAGGCCAACCCGTACTAGGGCAAGCAACGCTTGCCCAACTTCACGACGAAACCTCGTCCTGGTGGTGGGCTATGCCCGCCCGATTCGACGCTGGTGCAACTTGGCCCACGTGACCGCACCAACAGCGTAAGCGCATAGCGCAATCGTTTCGGCGGGTTCTCGATCGCAGATCGGGGGCCCGCTTTCTTTTATAGTAGTGCCGACCTCTACGGTCGGCTATGACAAACGAAGGCAACATCTTGAGAAACCGTCGCCGCTTCGCACACCGAGAACTACTCGTCGACGCCGTCACGCCGATCGGCGCGTTCGCCGCCCTTTCGCGGGCACGGCCGGGACCCGCCATGCTTTTCGAGAGCGCGCCCGGCGCCGGCGTCGGTGCCCGGCGATCGCTGATCGCGCTGGGTTCGCTGGGTGCGGTGCGCGCGTTCGACGGCGAGGTCACGATCGCGATCGACGGCGACGACGCGCGCGTCACAAAAGTCTCGCCGGTTCAGGCTGGCCGCGATCTTGTCGCCGCTGTGCGGCCGGGTCCGGAGGACGTCGCACGATCGCCGTTCTTCGGCTTGTTCGGCGCGGCGGCGCACGAATTCTCTGGTTATCTCGAGCGGCTGCCCGCCCTGCCGCGCGGCGACGACCCTATGCCCGATCTGCATCTCATCGTACCGGAAACGCTCATCGTCTTCGATCATTTTTCGCACCGCGCCACGATCACGACCCTTTCGGGGCCCGACGGGATGTCGCCCGACGACGCCGAGATCGTCGAAGCGTTGTCCAATCCAAGCGCGGCGCCGTTCGCCGCATCGTCTACGGGCGAAACCAACGGCGCGGCGTCCGTGCGCGGGCACGACTCCGGCCGCTACTGCGACGCAGTCGATGTGGCCAAGGCGGCGATCCACGACGGCGAAGCGTTTCAAATCGTCTTGTCGCAGGGCCGCACCATCGCTTCGTCCGCAAGTCCGTTTGACGTCTATCGCGCGCTGCGCTCGATCAATCCATCGCCATATATGTTCTTCCTCGACCTCGGATGGGGCCAACTCTTCGGATCGTCGCCGGAGATGCTCGCAAAGCTCGACAACGGTCGCGCGATCATCCGGCCGTTGGCGGGAACGCGTCCACGCAGCGACGATCCGGAGACCGACGGCCGGCGCGCGTCAGCGTTGCGGCGCGATCCGAAAGAGCGCGCGGAACATACCATGCTGGTCGATCTCGGCCGCAATGACCTAAGCCGGGTCTGCGCGGTCGGCAGCGTGCGCGTGCACGATTTCATGGACGTCGAACGATTCAGTCACGTCATGCACCTCGTCTCCGAAGTCGCCGGCCGGCTCGACCAAGGCTTCGACGCATTCGATCTGTTGTGCGCCGCGTTTCCGGCCGGCACGGTGAGTGGTGCGCCCAAGATCAGAGCGCTCGAGATCATCGCCGGGCTTGAAGGCGAACGCCGCGGATTCTACGCGGGCGCCGTGCTGCGGATCGGGTTTGACGGTGGCATGGACTCGTGCATCACGCTTCGTAGTGTGCACGCGTATGGCGGCGCGTTCCATCTGCGGGCAGGCGCAGGCATCGTCGCAGGTTCGGATGCCGCCGGCGAAGACCGGGAGTGCCGCGCGAAACTCGGCGCAACGCTGGATGCGCTCGCCATGGTGAGCGGAGGCGTTCCGGCATGAACCGCGATGTGTTGCTCCTGGATAACTACGACTCGTTCACCTACAATCTTGCGCACGGATTTGGTGAGCTCGGCTTCACGCCGCGCGTCGTGCGCGCCGACACGATGGATCCTGACGCTCTGGCCTCAGATCCGCCGGCCGCGCTGGTCATCTCGCCCGGCCCAGGGCGACCGGAACACGCGGGGCATTCGGTCGCGGCGGTGCGACGCTTGAGCGGCCGCGTACCCGTGCTCGGCGTCTGTCTGGGCCACCAGGCGATCGCCGTCGCATTCGGCGGACGGGTCACCCATGCGCCGAAGCCCGCGCACGGCTATGCCTCGCCGATCGAGCACGACGGCGGCTGCCCCTTCGAAGGCGTGCCGTCGACTATGCGAGCGGGCCGGTATCATTCGCTCGTCGTCGACGAGGCGGACTTGCCGGACGTGCTGACGGTGTGCGCGCGCACGAGTGATGGCCTGGTCATGGCGCTGCGGCACAAGACCCATCCGACGATCGGACTGCAATTCCACCCGGAGTCCGTGCTCACGAAATCAGGGCCGTCCATCTTAAGAAACTTCTTGCGTTTCGCGGGGATGATGCGATGATCGAGATCACGACGCTCCAACAACAGGCCGCCGCGGACACGATGGCCGATTGCATTCGGCGCGCGGTCTGCGGCGAGTCGTTGAGCATGGCAGATATGCGACTGGCGGTCGAGGCGATCGTCGATGGCGACGCGACACCCGCGCAGATCGGCGCTCTCCTCGCCGCGCTTGCGACGCGCGGCGAGACACCGGATGAGCTCGCCGGCACCGCTGCAGTGTTGCGCGAACGGATGGTGCCGGTTCAAAGCAAGCGGAGACCGCTGCTTGACGTCTGTGGAACCGGCGGCGACCGTTCGGGCTCATTCAACATCTCGACCGCCGTCGCGTTCGTCGCGGCCGGTGCAGGTGCGTCCGTCGCCAAACATGGGAACCGCGCGATGAGCAGCCGCTGCGGCAGCGCGGACGTCTTGTCGGCGCTGGGCGTGCGCATCGACGCTCCGCCGGCGGCGTCGGCGCGCGCGCTGGATGAGATCGGCATCGCGTTTCTCTTCGCGCAAGCGCATCACCCGGCGATGCGCGCAGTCGCGCCCGCACGGCGCGAGATCGGCATCCGGTCGATTTTCAACCTTGTGGGTCCGCTTGCGAATCCGGCTCGCGCCGCCCGTCAAGTCGTCGGCGTGGCGGATGGTCGCGCCGTGCGAACCGTCGCAGAAGCGCTGCGC
>DATBOZ010000011.1:0-6461 GCA_036561585.1 Candidatus Eremiobacteraceae bacterium
GCGATGCTCCATCGCGAGGCGCCAGCAGATGGCGGTTTCGTTTGCGTCGGCGGGCCGCATGATCGTCATGTTCGGCATCGCGCGCAACGAAGCGAGCTGTTCGATCGATTGGTGGGTGGGGCCGTCCTCGCCGAGCCCGATGCTGTCGTGGGTCCACACGTAAATGGGATTGATGCCCATCAGGCACGCGAGTCGAATCGGCGGCCGCATGTAGTCGGAGAAGATGAGGAACGTGGCGCCAAACGGTCGGATGCCGCCGTGCAGCGTCAAGCCGTTGAGCACCGCGCCCATGCCGTGTTCGCGAATGCCGAAGTGGAAGTTGCGCGCGTTGATCGTCCCTGGTTCGACATCGCCGCCCCCGTTGATCAGCGTTTCCGTGGACGGCGCGAGATCCGCAGAGCCGCCGGCAAAGAACGGCACAGCGGCCGCGATCGCTTGAATGCACTTGTTCGATGCGATGCGCGTGGCAAGTGCCCCGTCGGCGGGATTGAAGGTGGGCAGCGAATCGGCCCATCCCTTCGGCAGCGCACACGCGAGATCGCGTTGCAACGATGTGGCAAGATCGGGCTTCGCGGATGCGAACTTGTCATAGCCCGACTGCCAATCGCGTTCGAGTTCCGCGCCGCGATCGACGGCCGTGCGCATGTGCGCGAGCACTTCGTCGGGAACCAGGAACTGCGCGTCTTCGGGCCAGCCGTAGAATTTCTTGGTGAGTTTGATCTCATCGGCGCCCAAGGGTGAGCCGTGTGCTGCAGCCGTATCTTGTTTGTGCGGCGAGCCCCACGCGATGTGGCTGCGCATGCGGATCAGCGATGGCCGCGGATCGTTCTTTGCAGTGGTGAACGCCGCATCGATGGCGTCCAAATTATTCGCGTCTTCCACCGCCTGCGTGTGCCAGCCGTAGGCATCGAAGCGTTTGCAGACGTCTTCGTTGTCGAACGCGAGCGAGGTGTTGCCTTCGATCGTGATGTGGTTGTCGTCGTACAGGATGATGAGTTTTCCTAAACGCAAATGGCCGGCAAGCGACGCCGCTTCGGACGAGACGCCTTCCATCAAGTCGCCATCGCTGCAGATGGCGTAAGTGAAGTGATCGATGACGTTCGCGCCGCTCACGTTGTAGGTCGCCGCCAGGCGCGCTTCGGCGATCGCAAAGCCGACCGCGTTACCGACGCCTTGGCCGAGCGGACCGGTCGTCACTTCGATGCCCGGCGTGTGGCCGAGCTCGGGATGGCCGGGCGTTTTCGAGCCCCACTGGCGGAATTGTTTGAGGTCGTCGAGACTCAAGTCGTAGCCCGTGAGATACAGCATTGAATATTGAAGGATGCACGCGTGACCGCAGCTCAGGACGAAGCGGTCGCGGTTCGCCCAGTTCGGATTTTTCGGGTTATAGCGGAGGTGCTTGGTCCACAAAACGTACGCCGCCGGTGCGAGCGCCATGGCCGTGCCGGGGTGGCCGGAATTGGCCTTTTGGACGGCGTCCATGGCAAGCGTGCGGACGGTGTTGATGCAAAGCGTTTCGAGAGCGGTCGACGATTCGACGGCGGTTGGCGATTTCACGAGCGGCCTCCCGCGCAGCATTCGAGGAATGGAAAGTCAGCCCAATTTGGGCGCATTCGGCGCACCTCCCTGTTGTCTGGTGGGCAACTCAATTTTGTAGGAGGGCAAGCAACGCTTGCCCAGACGACCATAAAGGTCGGCCCCACATCACGATGCCGGCATTTCAAATGCGACGGTCTCGTTCGCACCGCGATCGTTGGTCCAAAACCGCACGCCGTCAAAGGCGAGCCCGCGCGCGCGGAAAGGAATCGACGCAAGCGACGTGACGCGTGGCGACTCGCCACGAGTGTCCACTTTGGTGAGCTCCAGGTTCTTGAATTCCTCGTCGCCGGTGACGAGATGGAAGATGCCGTCGACGATCGTCATGCCGACAGGTCTGCGTTCGAGAGGAATATCGCGGAGGACCGCACCGTGACCGTCGAGCTTGAGAATCTTTTTGTTATGGGCCTGCGATAAGTAGAGCGCGTCGCCGTCAAAGGCGACGTGCGCTCCGCTGAGGTCGGGACATTCTAGCCGATCGCTTTTGAAGCCGTGACCTGGAATGAACCGATAGATATACCGATCGTTATCGTCTTCGCCGAACCCGACCACAACGCGGAGTTCGATGCCAACGACGGCGATGCCGAATGGTGCACCCGGAACCTGGGCCTCTTCCCGCACCGTCCACGTCGCCGGGTTGACCGCGTAAAGGCGGTGCGCCTCGCGGCTCGAGATCCACAACGTCTCGCCATCAAAGGCGAGTCCGAGCGGCTCCGGACCGGGCGAAGGTAAACGTAGAATTTCGTTGATCATGCATTCTCCAGTTAGACAACGTTGATTGTCGAGCCCTCGACGATCCGGCCGACGATCGCTGCACCGGCCACGCCGTGTGCGCGCATCGCATCCATCAATGATAGTACCCGCGATTCAGGCACCGCTATCAATAATCCGCCGGATGTTTGCGCATCTGCGAGTACGAGTTGCATCGGCGTCTGGATGTGTTTGTCGAAGTGGACCCCGTTGACAAGAGCGGACTCGAGATTCGTGCGAGACCCGCCCGGCGCGTGCTCGGACGCAAGTGCAAGCGCGCGATCGAACACGGGTACTGACTTGGATTCGATCTCCGCGCCGAATCCCACACCCACGCACATCTCGCGAAGATGACCGAGGAACCCGAAACCGGTGACGTCGGTGGCGGCGTTGACGCTGACGTCGAGCATCGCCTTGGACGCGGCTTTGTTGAGCGTGGACATGGCGGTGACGGCCTCGGCGAGCGCCTCATCATCGATCGCGTCGCGGCGTCGCGCGGTCGTCAAGATGCCCGTGCCGAGCGGCTTGGTCAAGACGAGCGCATCGCCCGGTTGCGCGCCGATATTGCGGACGATGCGCGCGGGATGCACGATGCCCGTCACCGACAACCCGTACTTCGGCTCGGGATCTTTCACCGTGTGACCGCCGATGACCGAGATGCCGGCTTCGCGCGCTTTCGCGGCGCCGCCGCGCAAGATGTCGGCCAACACAGAAATGTCGAGCCCGGACTCGGGGAAGGTCGCGACCGCGATTGCCGCGACCGGGCGCGCGCCCATTGCGTAGATGTCGGAGAGCGAGTTCGCCGCGGCGATGGCGCCGAATGAGTACGGGTCGTCGACGATGGGCGTGAAGAAATCGACCGTCAGCACGAGGGCGAGGTCGTCGGAAAGCTGATACACGCCCGCGTCGTCGGCGGTTTCGTTGCCGACGAGCACGCGGGGATCGTCGATGCCGGGTAAGCCGCGCAGGACCTGCGCGAGGACGCCGGAGTCCATTTTGGAAGCTCAGCCAGCGCAGGCGACGAGATGGGTGAGTCGCCGGATGTCGTCACGGGTCATTGGGCACCACCTCCTTTCCGTTTATTTGTCGGGGCTGTATCGATGTGGGGCGGACCTTTATGGTCCGCCGACCGTTGGCCGACCATAAAGGTCGGCACCACATTGTCCAAAGGGTCCAGAGGCGTCAAGTAGTAGGGCAGGCATCGCTTGCCCTGTTCCGGCCCCATTCCCCGCGCTGTGGGACGGTACGGCTTTCGAACGTGCGACCGATAACTACAAAGATGGAAGGGCGGTTTCCGCCGTGGCCTGTATCGGCCATGGCCGGCTGCACCGCGAGAGGTTGAGCGACCGTGAGAAGTTTCCAAGGCATTCGATCGTTCTTGTACCGGCTGCTGGCCGTGTCCGCCGTACTGGCAGTCGCCGGTGTAGCCGCCACTCCCATGGCTCCGGCGGCCCGCGGCGATGCGCCGCTCAAATTGGCGGTCTTCAGTTTCCAAAACTCGGCGAGCGCGTCGGCGGCCACCACGAACGCCATGAGTGTCGCGCTATATCAGGCCATCGCCTCGAGCGGTAAGTTCACCGCCGTCGGCGGCGGCCCGCTCCCGCTCAAGGTCGACGTCAGCGGCAGCACCTTCGGACCTGCGATCGACGCCGCGTCGAAAGTCGGCGCCGATGAGGTCGTGGTCGGGAACATCGTGCAGCTCGGCGGCGGCACCATAAATTATAGCGTGAGCATCTACCGCGTGACCGACGTCGCGCTGGTCCGCTCGCAGATCTTCTCGCAGAATTATCCCGCGCCGGATTCGCGCACGATGAGTGCCGCGTTCGCATCGAACGTCGTGACGCTAGAAGCGCCGCGGACTGCGGAAGGCACCATCTACTCCACGTTCAACGGCGAGCTCGATGCCGATCTGGGAACGGCAGAAGGCTTCCGCCTCGGCGAGCGATTCAACGTCTTGCGGAACGGACAGAAAGTCGCCGAAGCCGACATTTCGAAGATCACCGACAGTTACGCAGTCGTCACCGTATCAAACGCGAGCCCTGGCTACAAGCCGGCGATCGGCGACCGGCTCGTCGGCCTTGAGCCGATGCCCGCAGTCATCCCGCCGCACGAGAATACGTCCGGATTCAATGCGATCTACGCGTTGCTCGGCGTCGGCGCCGCACTGTTCGCCATCGGCCATCACGGTCAGCCCGCCGGATTCGTTCCGCAGCCGACGCCGAGCGGCGGCACCGGATCGTTTTTCATCTCGCAGCACGCGGTGTCCGGCAATCCACAGCAACAACCCATAACGTTTGTGTTTACATTCAGCCAGCCGTTCAACGCAGCGACGTTCGACGTGGCGAATAGCCTCACGCTTGCCTATTGCAACGTGACTTCGCAAGGCTCGACCAATCTGCTGCTGAGCTTCCTCGGAACGGCGGTGTACACGCCGACGACGTCCGCGGCCACGACTCTCACCATCACGTCGCAAAGCATTCTTCAGCCGAACGACCACGTCACGTTTACCTTCCTCGACGGATCCTCGAGCGGCTTCATCGACAACAACGCGGATATATTCACCGGCGTGGCCTTCCCGAGCCCGTTCAGCACGGTGCACCGAGTATACTTGACGAAGCACGTGCCGGCTCCGCGTCCGGTGACTCCGGGCGGCCCGCCGCCAGTGAAGCCGATCCCGCACCACACCTAATCCATTCGTCACCTCCGTCTGTAGTAGGGTGAGCTGAAGCTGGGTCGGTTTGGTGGACACTTCTGCACTAGCGGAGAAGGAGTCCACCATGAAGCAGAGTCGACCGGTTTTCCCAGCCGACTATCGGCAAAAGATCGTCGAACTTGTCCGATCCGGCCGTAGCGTTCTCGATGTGGCTCGCGAATTCAAACACTCTGAGCAGACGGTTCGCAATTGGCTCAAGCAAGACGGCATCGACGATGACCGACGCGCCAGCTTGACGACGTCGGAGCGCGAGGAACTCGCCAAGTTGCGTCGCGAGAAC
The DNA here is from genome assembly GCA_036561585.1 of Candidatus Eremiobacteraceae bacterium. Lineage (GTDB taxonomy): Bacteria > Vulcanimicrobiota > Vulcanimicrobiia > Eremiobacterales > Eremiobacteraceae > JABCYQ01. The sequence continues at coordinate 5,340 of DATBOZ010000011.1, forward strand.
AAACAGCTGCGCATCGAGCGCGAAATCTTAAAAAAAGCCGCGGCCTGGTTCGCTCGGGAGACCGACGCGATCCCATCCAAGTCTTCAGATTCGTAAAGGCGTACCAGGCCGTCTTCCCCATCGCCACGATGTGCCGCGTCCTGAAGGTCTCCACCAGCGGCTATTATGCGTGGCGCAAGCGTGCGCCCTCGCGCCGAGCGCAGGCGGATGCACAGCTTGGCGATCGGATCGAAGCACTTCATCACCAATCGCGCGACCTCTACGGCCGTCCGCGCATCCAGGCAGATCTGCGTTGTGAGGGCATTTTGGTTGGCGACAAGCGCGTGGCGCGCTTGATGCGCGAGCGCAAAATCAAAGGCGTTAAGCGTCGTAAAGCCTTCAAGACCACGACCAGAAACGACGACGCTCGCCCAGCGCCGGATCTAGTCGAGCGCAAGTTCACCGCCTCTGCACCCGATCAACTCTGGGTCGCCGATATCACCAGCGTGCCGACCTGGGCGGGCTTCCTGTTCGTGGCGATCGTGCTAGATGTCTTCAGCCGGCGTGTTGTCGGCTGGGCGATGGCCAGCCATCTGCGCACCAAGCTGGTACTCGATGCATTGAACATGGCTATCCACCGGCGCAGGCCCAAGAACGTGATCCATCATTCCGATCAGGGAGCTCAATACACGTCGAGCGACTTCCGCAAGCGATGCGACGAGGCCGGTGTGCAAACATCGATGGGCTCAGTCGGCGACTGCTATGACAACGCGATGTGCGAGAGCTTCAACGCGACCCTGGAATGCGAGTTGCTCAGTCGCAGTAGATTCAAGACCCACCGAGAAGCGGCGCTCGCTGTATTCGACTACATCGAAGGCTACTACAACCTACGCCGCCGGCACACGTCGATCGGCTTCAGCTCACCCGCCGAGTTCGAGCGCCGAATGACTCAGGCCGCCTGATGCCCAATCAACAACACTCCACCAAAACGGGCCAGCTCCAAGCAACGCTCACCCAAAAAAAAGTGGCCGACCATAAAGGTCGGCCCCACAGAGTCACCGCGGGGGAAGCGTGTCGGGGATGCGCAAGTTCGGCCGCTTGGAGAAGTCGGGAAGGTGCGGCGGATGTGCGGCGAGCGCCGCC
>DATBOZ010000012.1:0-10285 GCA_036561585.1 Candidatus Eremiobacteraceae bacterium
GCGCGCGAGCGTCACATCGATCGGCACGAAGCGTCCATCGCGTACTCGCAGCGTCAACACATTCCCGGCAACGCGCACGATCGTGCCCGTGATCCGATGTTCGCCCGGAGCGAGCCCCGCGCGCGTTCCGGTGACCGGCGCGATCGACGTTCCGCCAAGTCCGAACACCGAAATCGTGCCTGTCGCCGGCACGTAGACTTTGCCATTCGCGACGAGCGGTGTGACGAAGCCGTTGTTTTGCGGATTGCTCCACTGACCCGCGGCGCCGCTGAATAGTAGACGCGACACGTCGGTCGCATCGTAGGCTTCGAGCACGAGCGGGGTGCTCCGATTGACAAGCCACACGATGCCGGTTCCCGGCATCTGACCGTTGGACGACACGACCGGCGTCGAGCCTCCATAGCCGGAATAGCTCGGTCCGGTCGACGCGAGTTGCAGCTGCGGCACACCGTTGGCGTTTTGTACGACGGAAAATGCGAGCAACGGTGCGCCGCCCGCTTGATAGTAGACGAGTTGGCCCGTCGGGCCGCTGTAGTAGGCGGGCCCGCCCCACACACCGCCGCCGGTGTTGGGAATGGTCTGAAGCGCGCCGGCGTCGTTGCTCTGCTCCTTGCCCAAATTGTGCCGGTCGAGCAAGAAGATCTTCGACGCTTTCCCTTGCGCGACGGCAACTTGTTTCACTGCGGCCTGCTGCAAGGGCAGCAACATCACGCCGCCGGAACCGAAGTCGACATCGCCGCCGTTCAAGCTTGACCAGTCCTGCGGCGTGAAATAGTCTGATGGAGCCGAGAGATCGAGCGGTAGTCGCAGCACGCTCTCGCCGAAGTTCTTGCCGCCGTTCTCCGCATCAAACGAGCCGTTGCCCGTCACGACGAAGAGATTGCCGCGCAGATCGATCGCGGGTGCGAAGCCCGTCATCCACACGCTGCTCAGCAGATACGTATCGGGATCATCCGTCGTGGCAAACGCGCCGATCTGTTTGAGCGACGCGTCGTAGCGCAAGACCCAGCCGACGATATTACCGGCATTGTTGTCGCAATGCGAGCCGATCCCTAAGTAGATCGAATGGTTCGCCATGGCGATGCTTGCGCGGTTCATCTGGTTCTGGGGGTCAAAGTGTATCGTCGTGCCGTTGCTCAGCATGGTCGACGCAGCGATCTCGACCGGTCTGACGACGTCTTTGAGCGTGCCGATATCCAACGCGTGCAACTTGGTGTGGAACGAGAATTGCGTCGGCTCGACAGCTGCGACGACGTAGATCCTGCCGTTGGCGCGATCGATGACCGGCGTGGACGTGATGCCGTATTCGGGGTTGATGTCGCCGCAACCGACATCACTCGACGACTGCGAGTTGCCCAAATGTCTGTGCGCGATCAGGCTGCCCGAATCGGCGTCGAACTCGTAGATCGAATCGTGTTCGGTCGCGACGATCAAGACGTTGCGGGTGCCGCCCGGCAGCGGATACTGTGAAAGGTAGAGCGGCTGGGCGAGCACATTGCCGTCCACCGACAGCGTTTGCAGCAGACCAAACGTCGTTGGCGAGACGTTGGACGTATCAAGCGTGGACTCGTTCGGATTCCACCCGGTGCGGAGGCGATCGTTGTGATACATCGCCTCATCGGCAGACGGCGCCGCTGGAACCTTCTCGGCCGGCGCAAGGGTTGCGGCGCGGAAGCTCACCCCACCCGCGGCTAAGTACGTCGAAGTCGCGGTGAACGTGATGTCGATACGCTCGGCGCTGCGCGCGCGGTAGACGAGTGTGTAGACGCCGTCGTGCGTCGCCCGCATGTCGGCCAGCGACGCATCGCGGTACGTTTGGCCGTCGAGCTGCACCGTCAGTTCGCCGCGGGCTTCCGTCGCCGCCACGTACAACCGTAGCACCCGCGCCGTAGTGTCCGCCGGTGCCGTGATGCGGAAGCCGCTACCCGCGCCCGTCACGCTGATCCCCAGGCCGGACGCGCCGCTGGATTGCGGCACGCCATCGGACCACGCGAATCTCACGAAACCTCCGGCGCTGGATGCAGCACGGCCTACGATCGATTGCAGCGAGAGTTGCCGTCCGCTGATCGCCTTTGACTCTATCGCTCCCGGAGCCGGCGCGTCGATCCAGTCGGATGCGCCCTCGCGCGAGAGATCCACGTCTTGCAACGGTTCGCCGAGTGTGACGGCAAGACCAGGCCCGCCGGCGACGCGTGGCGATCTGACTCCCGACGAGAGCAGCGGGAAGAGGTGCAGTGCGACCGGCGGCCGGCCTCGATGTTCCGGCTGCGGTGTCGTGTCCTGACCCGCGACGAAGACCAAGCGAGCATCGGCGATGACGGGTGCGCGATACGGCATGCCGATGCCAGTCCACCGGCCGACGCCGTCCGGCCGCCACGCGACGACCGGACCGCCCGCAGCACGCGAAAGTGCGACGTCGCTTTGCAACGCACCGTCACTCGTCGCATCGACCGACAACATCCCGGCGTGACGCGCCGCTTGCGCATACGTCAAGATCGTTCGCGCGACCGCAGCACCAACACCGTCGTCGGCGCCGGGCACGCCCAGCGCGTGATCGACGGCTCCGGCATCGCGGCCGTACGCACGGTTGATCACGGCGAACACCTGGGTGGATCGGATCGCATACCACTCGAGCGCGCCGGTTTTTGGATCGCCCGGCAGCCTGGCGTTGCGCGCGGCCATGCGCGCGTACGCGTTCGACGGCGCGCCGTCGCGCCACACGCGATCGCCATACTCGAACACCGGTCGAAGCCGCGGGTCGAGCAAGCGATGCGCGAGATCGGCGACGCCGTAGACGTATGCGTCGGTCGCACCGACCGGGAGCGCGAACCACGGATCCGCACCGGTCGCATTGGCGAGCGCGATCTCATACTCCGGCGCCACGCCGGCCTCCGTCGCTTGCGTGACGCGCGAAACGCGTGGGCGCAACGGCCAGACCATAGAGCGGTTCAACGTCGCGACGCGCGACCACGTCGCGAAACGCAACGTCTGCACGCCCGCGAGCGACGCGACGAAGCCGGGATAGAATGGATGCGCGGCGTACGAGTCTTCAAATCCGGGCAAGACCAGGCGGATGTTGCGCGCCGGGTCGTTTTGGTCGATTGACGCAAGGCGCAGGTCGAGCTCCCCGCTCTCCGACGAGACCACCACAACATACCGGCCGGGCGCGCGCGCCTCGACGACAGCGCCGCGAAATTCAAACGAACCTTTCCCCTCGAACAGCAGCGTGTATGATCCGGCCGGATGCGATTGTCCGGCGGCGTAGACCGTTCGCTGCGCGCTCTGCCCGGGAGCGAGCGCGACCACTTGACCATCGCCGTCGACCGTCAACGGCCCCGCGCTCAACCAGGGCGTCGCCTGCTTCAGGGCATCCACGAAGACGATCGGCGTATTCGGACCCGGCGCGACGCCGGCTGGTTCGTATGCGTTGCGCGCGAGCAGGAGCGGCAGAGCCTGTACTTGTGCGTTCGATAGAACCGCGCACGCCAGCGCGGCGAACGCAGAGGCCAAAGCGAGCAGGCAACGACGCATGACGACCCTACCTTACGGACGGATAGCGCAACCACGACAAGACTCGGCTGCCTCCACCGCGCTTTCCTTGGTTCAAGGGTCCTCGCGTCGCCTGAGTGCCTTGTCACTGAAGACGCCGGTGTGATATAATTCTCGGGCTTGCCGGGGTGATAAGAGTCGACGCACACTCGACTCGTTTTATCGCCGGCGGCGGAAATCTGTCCCGCGATAGATTACCGCCGATTTCCTTCCTGCTCGTCGGCGCCGCATCTGCGGCGAACGACAAGCCTTACGCCCAGAGGGAGGCAGCGCACATACTGTGGCGCATTACGAAATCACGTATATCATTCGACCCGCTCTCGAAGACCCCCAAGTCGATGAGTTGGCTGCGCATTTCTCCACGGTCGCCAAGGATAGCGGCGGCTCAGAGATCGCGGCCGAGCGCATGGGGAAGAAGCGTTTGGCCTTCGAAATCCAAAAACTCCGCGAGGGCCACTACATCTGCATGAAGTTCGACGGGAACGCCGACTGCGCTCGCGAGATCGTGCGCCAGATGCGTCTGCATGAGAACATCATGCGAGCGCTGCTCATCCGTCTTTAGGCTACAGCCGATTCCGCCGCCGTCTCCGCACCGCTGTCGCAGGGCACAGGCGGCCTTCGCATCTTCTCTAGTCGTGAGGTGAAGCTATGGCCGGTTCTTACAATCATATCGTGCTGGTGGGCAGGCTCGTCGCCGATCCCGAGCTGCGCCAAACGCAAGACGGCACGCAGGTCTGTTCGTTCCGCATCGCCGTCGACCGTCCAAAGCGGCGCGACGCCGTCGAAAAGCAAACCGATTTCTTCGGCGTCTCCGTCTGGCGTCAACGCGCGGAGATCGCCGCCAAGTACCTGCAGAAGGGCAAGTCGGTGCTTGTCTCGGGCCGGCTCCAGATCCGCGAATACACGGATCGCGAGAACAACAAGCGCACCGCAGTCGAAGTGACCGCCGACGATTTCCAGTTCATGGACTCGCGCAGCGACGGCGACGGCGGTGGGTCCGCGCGCGCTCCGCGCGCAGCAGCGCCGCAGGCCGCGCCCGGCGGAAGCGATCTGCCGAACTACGAATACAGCGATGCCGACGAAGAAGTTCCGTTCTGACCCTAGCGAAACTACGCCAACGATCGAGGTAACTGCAAACACATGCCGCCCAAACCAAAACTGAAGAAACGCGCAGCCAAAGACCGCAAGCCGAAACGCAAAGTCTGTTCGTTCTGCGTCGAGAAGATCGACGATCTGGACTACAAAGACGCGCCGCGCTTGCGCAAGTACGTATCGGAACGGGGCAAGATCCTGCCGCGCCGCATCTCGGGGAATTGCGCACGCCATCAACGCGCGCTCACCGATGCGGTCAAACGTGCGCGCGTGATCGCGCTCATGCCGTTCGCAGCGGACTAACCTTCGTGAAGGTCATCCTCAAGCAGGACATCAAGGGCGTCGGCAAAGCGGGAAGTGTCGCGGACGTGGCCGAGGGCTACGGACGCAACTACCTTTTGCCGCGCGGCTTGGCGTTTGAGGCCACCGCAGGTTCGCTCGCGCAGCTCGCAGGCCAGCGCGAAGCCAAGGAGCGCCGCGACGAAAAGGCGCTCGCCGAGGCTCGTGACGTCGCAGCGATGCTCGCGAGCAAGCCCGTCGAGATCAAAGCAAAAGGCGGCGACCGCGGCAAGTTGTTCGGCGCGGTGACCAACGCGCAGGTCTCAGAGGCGCTGCACGCCGCATTCGGCATCGACGTCGACCGTCACAAGATCGAGCTTCCTGAACCCATCAAGGCTGCGGGCGAATACGCCTGCACGGTGAAGCTCGCGCATGGCGTGACCGCCCGCGTCTCCGTGCGCGTCGTCGCCGGCGCTTAGGTGCGGCGAGCGCACAACACGGCATGGCAAATGTGAAAGCCGACAACGCCGTCGGGCGGCAAGTGACCGCCCTCTTCGAAATGCTCGCGAGCCTGCTCGGTCCGGACAAACTCGTGCTCAAGGCCGGCAAGCTCGATGCGCTCTCGCTGATGCGCAGCAAATCGCTGCCCAAGCGCATGCTCGCGCTGCAGCGCCTGGTCTTCGAAGATCCGACCATCGACAAGCTGCCCGCGATCTCCGCGTTGCCGAGCGCGCTGGCCGCGGTCGAAGAAGAGCTCGCCGACATGATCGCACAGCGAACGGTCGAAGAGGACATCGAGAAAAAAGTCGGCGTGAAGATGGCCGAACGCCATCGCGACTATATCAAAGATCTCAAACTCGAAGCGCTCAAGGAAGACGGCGGTCCGGAGACGTCGAGCACGCTCAAGAAAAAAGAGGAGCTCGATGCGCTCGAACAGCGCGGGTTGCCGTCATCGGCGCTCGCGGTGCTGCGGCCGGCCAAACTCGACGACGTCGTCGGCCAGGAAGCCGCAGTTCGCTCGCTGCTCACCAAGATCGCGTCGCCATTTCCACAGCATGTCATTCTCTACGGTCCGCCGGGCGTCGGGAAGACGACAGTTGCGCGCCTCGCGCTCGAAGCCGCGAAGATCGCGGCGTATTCGCCGTTCTCGACCGATGCGCCGTTCGTCGAGGTCGGCGGCTCGACGCTGCGCTGGGATCCGCGCGAGATCACCAATCCGTTGCTCGGATCGGTGCACGATCCGATCTATCAAGGCACGCGCCGCGATTTCGCGGAGGGCGGCGTACCCGAGCCAAAACTCGGGCTGGTCACGAAGGCGCACGGCGGCATGCTGTTCATCGACGAGATCGGCGAACTCGATCCGATGATGCAGGTGAAGCTGCTCAAAGTCCTCGAGGACAAACGCGTCACCTTCGAATCGTCGTACTACGACGAATCCGATCCAAACGTGCCGTCGTACATCAAGAAACTGTTCACCCAAGGCGCGCCCGCCGACTTCGTGCTCGTCGGCGCGACCACACGCCAGCCGGAAGAGATCGATCCGGCCGTCCGCTCGCGTTGCGCCGAAGTCTACTTCGTGCCGCTCGCGCAGAGCCAGATCGCGGAGATCGTGCGGCGCGCGGCGGTGCGCCTGCAGGCGGCGCTCGGTGAAGGCGCGGCCGATCTCATCGCCGAGTACACGCTCGAGGGACGGATGGCGGTCCAGGTGCTCGCCGATGCGTTCGGCGTCGCGCTCTACCGCACGAGCGGGGGCGGAGCGGCGGTGCCCGCCGACGCAGTGCGCGTGACCGCGGCCGATATCCAGGAGGTCATGCAAAGCCGGCGCCTCAGCCGTCATACACCGGTGCGCGCTTCGGCTCGCAACGAGACGGGCAAGGCGTTCGGATTGGGCGTGCATCACTTCATGGGCGGGCTGATCGAGTTCGAAGCGGTCGCATTCAAGTCCGCACGCGAAGGCAAGGGCGCGGTGCGCTTCAACGACACCGCAGGATCCATGGCGAAGGACTCCGTCTTCAACGCGACGTCGGTCATCCGCGCGGTGTGCGGCGTCGATCCTGCGAATTACGACATGCACGTCAACGTCGTCGGCGGCGGCGCGATCGACGGACCCTCGGCGGGCGTCGCAGTCTTCGCGTGTCTTTATTCAGCGCTGCGCGGGGTGCCGCTGCCGCAGGATGTGGCGATGACGGGCGAGGTGGGGATCGGCGGCGCGGTGCGGCCGGTCGGCGGAATCCCCGAGAAGCTATGGGCGGCGCGAGCAGCCGGCATGCGCGCGGTCATCGTGCCGCGTGAGAACGCGAACGACGTGCCTGCCGATCTGCGCGGGATGGAAGTCTCGCTGGTGTCCGACGTCCGCGAGGCGCTGGCGGCGCTCGGCGTCGAACAAGTGCCGACCGCATGAACACGATCGATCGCGTTCCGCCGCAAAACCTCGACGCCGAGCAGGCCGTGCTCGGCGCGCTCATGGTCGACCGCGAATTGATGTCGGTGCTCGGCGAGATCGTGCAACGAGCCGATTTCTACGCGCCGCACCACGCGACGATCTTTGAAAACCTGCAACGCCTCTACGAGCGCGGCGAGCCGATCGACAAGGTTTCGGTCGCCGAGGAGCTGCGCCGGCGAAAGCTGCTCGACGACGTCGGCGGCGCGGAATTCCTCAGCCGCTTGCTCGATTCGGTGCCCACGACGGCGTCGGCGGAATACTACGCGCGCGTCGTCGCCGAAAAGGCGATCCTGCGATCGTTGATCGGCGCGGGCACGCGAATCGCCCAGATCGGCTTCGAGCCGTCCGATGATGTGGACGAGACCCTCGATCGCTGCGAGCAGATGATCTTTCAGATCGGCCGCCGCCAAGGTGCGGGCTTCGTGCTCGTCAAGGATCTGCTCAAACCCGCGTTCGAGCAGATCGACAAGCTCTACCATCAGCAAGGCCAAGTCACCGGCGTGCCATCGGGCTTCAAACGCCTCGATCAATTCACCGCAGGATTCCAGGCGGGCGAGCTGATCATCGTCGCGGCGCGTCCGTCCATGGGCAAGACGTCGCTCGCGCTGAACGTCACCATGTATGCCGCGCGCGATGCCGGCAAAGCGGCAGCGCTATTCTCGCTCGAGATGAGCAACGAACAATTGGTCCAGCGCCTCTTGAGCGGCGAGGCGAAACTCGACGCGCAGCGCCTGCGCACCGGCAACATCAAAGATGAAGAGTGGAGCGACATCACGGCGGCCATGGGCGTGCTCGCCGAAGTGCCGATCTATATCGACGACTCGGCGGCGTTGACGGTGAGCGAGGTGCGCTCGCGCTGCCGGCGGCTCAAGGCCAACACGGGGCTCGATCTGATCGTAGTCGATTATCTGCAGCTGCTGCGGCCGTCGAATCCGCGCGTCACGAGCCGGGTCGAGATCATCGACGAGATCTGCCGTGGCCTGAAGGCGCTCGCGAAGGAATTGAAAGTGCCGGTGATCGCGCTCGCGCAGCTGAACCGCTCGCCCGAGATGCGCAACGACAAGCGGCCGATGCTTTCGGATCTGCGCGAATCGGGCGGTATCGAGCAGGAAGCCGACGTCGTCGCATTCATCTACCGCGACGAGTACTATAATCCGCCCACGCCGGAAAACGAGCATCTGGCGGAGATCATCATCGCCAAACAACGAAACGGTCCGACCGGCACGGTCATGCTCCGCTTCGACAAGAAGTTCACGACCTTTTCGGACGTCGACCTCGACCACACGCCGCCATAATGCCCACCCTCAAAGGCCTCGCAAAACGGCTGAGCGATCTGCGCGGCCAGTTCTACGTGGACTTGAGCTCCCAGCATCGAGATTCGGTGCTGATCTGCACCATACAGCGCAGTGGGAGCACGTGGTTCGGTGAAGTCATCAACTATGGCAACGAGTATCGCTCGATGTACGAGCCCTTCCACAACCGGCGCGTACCGGAAGTCAAAGCGTTCAAGATCTGGCAGTATCTTCGGCCGGACGACGATTCGCCCGAGTATCTCAAACCGGCCACGGCGATCTTCGAAGGGCGCATCCGCAACGCTTCGATCAGCGCGCTGAACCGGCGCGTCTTCGTGCGCCGGCGTCTCATCAAAGAAGTCCGCAGCCTGATGATGATCGGCTGGATCCGCGCGCACTTCCCCGAGATGCCGGTCATCCTCTTGCTGCGTCATCCGTGCGCCGTGCTCAATTCACTGCTCAAGCTGCACTGGCATCGCAGCGCGGCCGAGAATATCTTCTCGCAGCCGCAACTCATGGCGGATCATCTCGAGCCGTTTCGCGCCGACATCGAAGCGGCAACCGGCGATGTCGACAACCACCTCCTCGCCTGGTGCGCGAACTACTACGTCGCGTTGCGCCAGCTCGCCGGGCAGCGCGTGTTCGTCGCCTTCTACGAGCGCTTTCTCGCAGACCCGCGCAATGAGATCGCGCGGCTCTTCGCGTTCTTGGACCGCCCATTCGACGAGCGCGTGTTCCAGCGGATGAAGGTCCCGTCCGTCCAAGCCCGCGTGGCGCGGCATGGCGATTCAAGCGCGATCGTGACCGGCGGCGATCTGCTGGACGAATGGCGAAAGCACATCACGCCGGCGCAGATCGAGCGCGCGATGGCGCTGCTCAAACGGTTTGGATTGGACGCGATCTACGGGCCGGAATCGATGCCGCGCGTCACCGATCTGACGCACTACGGTATCCCGCGTCTGACGCCTGACGGTCAGACGCCGGGGGGTTCGAGCGGGTCGCGCGTGAGCGGCATGGCTTCATCGCCGTAGACCCGGTCGAGACCAAACGCCCGCAGCAATGCCATGCCCGCTTCGCGCTCGGCGCCGGAGACGGTGTGACGCCATTCGTCGACCAGCTGCGCCGAACCGGTGCGGATCGGGCTGTCCGTGCGCGCCGTGAACGACGGCTTCCAAAGCGTGGCTAGGGCACGCGCTTCATATGGACGTCCGAAAAAAGCGCAGGCTTCTTGCAAGGCGCGATCGGCGTGCACGCACAGATCTTCGTAGAAAAGCACGTGGGCGTCACCGCGCCGTAACTGACGGAAAGGAACGTAGTGCTGGACGCACCAATTCGCGACATGTTGCTCGAAGTCACCGCGCGCGCCGCGGATGATCTCGGCAAACGGCGCAAGATGGTCGTCGAGCAGGGTCTGCTGGCTCAGGTACGGTTGCAGAAGGGTCGGCCGGTTTTGCATGCGTCGCGAGTGCGCGACGGCGAATGGATGCCGGACGACCATGACGATCCGGACGGAGGGAAAGCGGCGGTGCAGCCACGCAATCCAAAGATTGGCGTGCGTTTCCTTGATGATCCGGCTGGACGCAAAGAACCGCAAGTTGCGCCGATCGACGGTAGCGTTACGAAGGCGCCC
>DATBOZ010000013.1:0-2356 GCA_036561585.1 Candidatus Eremiobacteraceae bacterium
GTGGCGATGGGCGACAAGATCGCCGCGAAGCGGACTGCGGAAGCAGCCGGCGTGCCGACGCTGCCAGGATACCTCGGCGATGACCAATCGTTTGCAGCGTTTGCCGCTGCCGCCGAACGGATCGGTATGCCGGTGCTCGTCAAGGCTGCTGCCGGCGGCGGCGGTAAAGGCATGCGCATCGTTCGCGATCCGGCCGATCTCGCGAGCGCGATCGAAGGCGCGCGGCGTGAGGCGCAGGCGGCGTTCGGCAACGGCACACTGTTCTTGGAAAAATATCTCACCGCGCCGCGTCACATCGAGATCCAGGTGCTGGCGGACTCCCACGGCGGGTGCATCCACCTCGGCGAGCGCGAGTGTTCGATCCAACGCCGCCATCAGAAGATCCTCGAAGAGACGCCATCCACGGCGATCGACGGCCCGCTGCGTGCCGAGATGGGCGCGGCAGCAGTGCGCGCCGCGAAGGCGGTCGGGTATGTCAACGCAGGCACCGTGGAGTTCATGCTCGACGCGAACGGTGCGTACTATTTCCTCGAGATGAACACTCGCCTGCAAGTGGAGCACGCGATCACGGAGGCCGTGACCGGCGTCGACCTCGTGCGCGAACAGCTGTGGATCGCAGCCGGCAGGCCGCTCTCGGTGTCGCAAGACGATGTCGAGCCGCGCGGCCATGCCATCGAGGCGCGGATCTACGCGGAAGACGCGGCAACCGGCTTTCTACCGTCAACCGGTAGGATCACCAGATTTGTCATGCCGGAGGGACCGGGCATTCGAAACGATGCGGGCGTGGTCGTGGGCGACGTCGTCTCTTCGGACTACGATCCGATGTTGGCAAAGCTGATCGTCATGGATCGAACGCGCGACGCGTGCATCCAACGTCTGACGGCAGCGCTCGGCGCCTACCGGGTCGGCGGCGTGGCCACGAATCTTCCGTTCCTGCGGTGGCTCGTCCAGCACGATGCGTTTCTTCGCGGCGAGACGACGACCGGTTTCATCGAACAACATTACACGCCGGCGGCGCTGCGTCGCGATGGCGACGACGAGTTTGCGATACTCTGCGCCGCGGCAGAATCGGTGGCAGAAGGTCCGGGCGCCGGAGCCGGCGATCCGTGGCGGCGGCTTGGCATGTGGCGGCTCGCGTCGTCGGACCGCGTCATCGCGTTCGAGCGGCCAGTCGAAGCGAGCGTGCGCGTTCGCCGCGATCACGCGACTGGATCTTGGCTCTGTTCATCGAAATCCCGGACGATTCTCGTGACCGAGGTCGGCAATGGTGAATTCGTCGCGTTTGCCGATGGTGCTGCGCTGCCGTTTTGCGCATGGCGGACGCGCGGCTCGATCGCGCTCGCCTTCGACCGATTTCACGCGGACTGCTTCCTCGCAGCGCCGCCGACGGTCGACGAAGCGGCGCGGGGCCACAGACACGCTGCGCAGGGCATCGCCGGTTCCATCGAAGCGCCGATGAGCGGAAAAATCGTGAAGGTCGACGTCGCGCCCGGAGCGGCGGTTGAGGCGCATCAGGTGCTGATCGTGATGGAAGCGATGAAGATGGAACACAGCATCGCCGCGCCGCACGCGGGCAACGTCGTCGAAGTGACGGTTGCGCCGGGCGATGCGGTCGGGGCCGGTGACGTGCTCGTGCGGATCGAGCAGTGACCGGTCTGCCGGGCCGAATCACCGTCGTCGAAGTCGGACCGCGCGACGGTTTGCAAAACGAGAAGTCGATCGTTCCAACTGCCCAGAAGATCGCGTTCGTTGAGGCGCTGGCCGACGCCGGTCTTTCCGTCATCGAAGCGACGTCCTTTGTCAGCCCCAAATCGATCCCGCAACTTGCCGACGCCGGCGACGTGCTGCGCGGCATCCGCAAGCGCGATGGTGTCCGGTACCCCGTGCTCGTGCCGAACGAACGGGGCATGGAGCGCGCGTTGGCCGCCGGCGCGCGTGAGGTAGCGGTGTTCACTGCCGCTTCGGAATCGTTCACGCATCACAACATCAACGCGACCATCGCGGAGTCGATCGCGCGGTTCGCGCCCGTTGTCGCACGCGCGAAGTCGGAAGGGATGCGCGTCCGGGGCTACATCTCGACGTGCTTCGGCTGTCCCTACGAGGGTGCCGTGGCGTCTGATGCCGTGTTATCGGTCGCTCAACGACTCCTGGACTTAGGCGTGGACGAGTTGTCGATCGGCGACACGATCGGTGTGGCGACGCCGAATCACGTCGAAGAACTATGCGCGCGATTGCTTGCGCGAACGAATGCCGGACAGCTCGCGATGCACTTCCACGACACGCGCGGCACCGCGCTGGCAAACGTGCTCGCCGCGTTGCAATGCGGCATCACGATCATCGACAGCGCCGCTGGCGG
>DATBOZ010000014.1:0-22593 GCA_036561585.1 Candidatus Eremiobacteraceae bacterium
GTGCACGTCGTCGTCGCCGATGGCGCAGCGCCTTGCGCGGCGTTGATCGCGGCAGCGGGAAACACGATCGCGATCGACGCGCCGATGGCGGCCGCACCGACGACCAAATACAAGAAGCCGTGCCGGCGGAAACGCTGGACAAGTTGCATTGCAAGCTCCTCCGGGAAAGAATGAAAAAATCGCCCATCTCGAGAGGTCCGCAGGCGTCGAGATGATTCGTTCTCGTCGTTTGGCATCCGAATCTGTGGACCCTGTGCTGTGACGGGGGCGGCTCGCACCAATTTACGAGCACCCAGCGGCTTGCGCTGCGACCATTGGGCCGCGGAAAGCTAGGGCATTCGTCACGGGGCCCAATGACATCGCCGAGCAGCACAAGAATGTGGCCCGCATGAGCGACCGCGGCCGAATCGAGATCCTGCGCCATTCCTCGGACGTGCTGCGCGGCAATCCGCTTGGAGACCCCGCACTGCGCGACACGTATTGCTACCTGCCGTCGGGATATGACGGGGCCAAGACGCGCTACCCAGTGATCTTTTTCTTACCGGGATACACCGGCACCGGGCGGATGCTTCTGAACTTCGATCCGTTCGCCGAAGCGATGGATCGCAGGCTCGACCGCCTCATCGCGTCGGACGCGATGCCACCGGCGATCGTGGTCATGCCGGATTGTTTCACGCGTTACGGCGGAAGCCAGTATCTCAATTCACCGGCGGTCGGCCGTTACGAAGACTATCTGATCGATGAGCTAGTGCCGCTCGTGGACGAGCGATTGCGGACGCTGGCGAGTCGCGATCATCGCGCCGTCACCGGCAAGTCGAGCGGCGGTTATGGCGCGATGCGCCTGGCCATGCGTCACCCGGATGTATTCGGGGCCTTCGGCTCGCACTCGGGCGATTGCTACTTCGAGCATTGCTTCAAACCGGATTTTCCGAAGTTCTTCGCGCAGCTCGAGAAATTCGGTGGCGTCGACGCGTTTCTGCGCGCGTTCGACGCGATGCCGAAGAAGCAGCACGACGCGACCATGACGCTGATGATGCTCGCGATGGCTGCGTGCTATTCGCCCAACGCCGAATCGCCGTACGGTTTCGATCTCCCGATGGATGAAAAGACGGGCGAGGTCCGAGCCGATGTGTGGGAACGATGGCTGGCGCAAGACCCGGTGCAGATGGTGCCGCATCACGCGCAAGCGCTGCGTTCGATGAAGGCGATATTTCTCGACGCAGGGTTGAAGGACGAGTGGAATCTGCATCTCGGCGCGCGCATCATGTGCAACAGGCTCGATGCGATCGGGGTCAAGTACACCCACGAAGAGTTCGACGACGGGCACATGGGCGTGGTGTACCGCTACGATCGCTCACTGACGGTGCTGGCCAAAGCGATTTCGACGTGACGAGATGTAGTGGGGCGAGCATCGCTCGCCCCAAAAATCGAGATCTTAAGGTTCGCGGGTGTCCGATGCGCGCGCGAAATGAAGCGAGAGCGTGACGGTCTGTTGCGCGCCGCTGATCCGGACCGCGAGGTGCTTCGTGAAGTCGCCGGAGAGCGGCACCAACAAACGAGGTTCGTACACCACGGATCCGCGCGACGAGATCTGCGTGTGGGTGGCATCGCTGATCGTTATGGTCTGCTTGACGTTGATCGTCACACTCGTCCCCTGCACGGCCGCAATCGAATAGCTGGTCGTCGCCGTCAGGCCCTTGCGGTTGTCCTTCACATTCCACGCGACGCCGGGCTGCATCGGTTGTTGCGTCACAAACCGCGGCGCAAAGTATGGCAGTAGTTGATCCGTCACATCGCTCATCGCCCCGGGGGCAAAGACGATGTTGCCGGTCGGCAATACGGTTCCAAGCGCGACCAGCGCCGTCGGATTCTTCGTCCACCGTTCGGTGACTTTGAGCCCGAGTTCGTCATGCGAAACCGCCATGACGTCGACCGTCACCGTGCCGTGGTCGGACACCGCGGCCCCGGCGGTCGTCGACCGCCGCGTGTACGAGACATGGTAGACCACTTCGCGGAGCGGCTGTGGCGCCGCGGTACCGATAGCCGCCGCAGCGACGAGCGCGATGATCACAAAAGATTTCCTCTCGATCGTTCGTCAGGGGTCGCTGTCGAGCGAATCCGATAGTCGCTGGAAATTGATGACGGTCGTGACGTCGGTGGTCGTTTCGGCGGTGGAGCGATACCCAAGGGAATGGACGGTTCCGGAGATCGGCACGAGCTTGGTAGGCTTGTACGTGATCGAGCCGGTCATCAGCGTGTCCATCGAGCGAACGCTGTCGCTCTTGATGGTCGTGGTCTCATCGACCGACGCGATCGGTCCGTCGATATTCCCGATGCTGTACGTCGACGTGACGTTGAGCCCCAAACCGGACGCGCTTTGCGTCCACGACACGCCCTTATCCGCGTACCGTCCGCCCAGAAAGTCGGGTGAGAAAAATCCCAAGATCGTTCGCGAAACGTCGCTGACCTGCGGGTTCGAAAAATTCACCGATCCGTCACTGCCGACGTTTCCGAGATACGTGTCGGACGGCGTGCTGCCCTCCCAGTGTTCGGTGAGCCGAATGCCGAGCGTATCGCCGGCCACCTGCATCACGTCGACCGTGATCGTGCCGTTGTCGGTCGAGATGCCTTCTTTTGAGTTGAACGGCGGGCTCTGGTGCATGTGACCGGCAGAGTCGGCCACCTGGCCGCCGAAGGTTTCTTGATTGGCATCGAGCCGGCGCGTGAATGAAACCTCGTACACGACCTCGCGGATCGGCGCCGGACTTGCGATCGCCGCGGACAGAATCAGTGCGCACAACATGGGCATTCACCAGCCCTTACGGTTGCGGGTGGGATCGGGCGGTAGCCTTAGCCATCCGCCCCCGCATCACCGTTTTGCGAATGGCAACGCGAACAACACTTGGGCCGACGTGATCGATCGCGCGCCCGGTTGGCCAAGCGGTCGAACCTGTTCGAGGACGAACCTCGAGTGGATCGTCGGCGCGAAGACGCCGTACATGGTGAGGTCGCGCGTGGCGAACGGATTGGCCGCTGCGTCGTACCTGAGCGCGATGTATGAATGCCGCGTGGGCCGGTATTTCAGGTTGAAGAAGCCGCCGCTGAATCCCGCGGGCGTGCCGAAGCCGTCGGAGTTCTGATCCCGACCCCACAACTGCTGCGCCGTGACATCGAAGCGGTCTGACGACCATTCGGCTTGGACGCCGTCCCGATAGTAGATATTCTCGAAGTACGACCCAGTCGTGCGCGACGTGAACGCGCGCTCGCCGTTGAGGGCCATGACGCCGACCTTCAGCGCCGGATCGAGCTGAAACGTGGCGCTGCCGAAAATCTCGGGTCGCGCAAATGATTGCGCCAAGTCGGAGGGCGGGGCCGGAGCGCCGTACGCCGCGCCGTGATACTCATCGAACGCGATGACGAGCGAAACGTCTTCGTGGTCGTTGCGCTCGCCGACCATCGCGCCCAATCGCGGCGTGGTGAAGTTCGCACTGCTATGGCCGACGCTCTCGGTGTACGCGATGGGGGCGGTGATCGTGTCGTTGCGCTGCGTCACTTGGTCGATCGTTTCGAGGCCGAACAGACCGAGGCGCGCGACGCGACCACGGTCGTCGACATGCTGCGCGAACATGTAGTAAAGACTGCCCGCTGCTCCTTGGCTGCCGAAGAGATAGCGCGTGAAATACGAATATTCGTGACGAGTTCCGAAATCGGCAGTGCTGATGAGCACGAGGAGGTTGTTGAAGCGCCGCGATTGCGAAGGCAGCAGATCTTCCGTCCACGTGTTCTGGAACCGTATCGCGAACGGGAACTCGCTGTGCGTCGGGACCTTTGGAAGACGGTAGCCGGCCTTGCGGAACGCATTGCCGAACGCATTGAGGTCCGGCACCGCGGTGTGGCATTGCGCGCACGAAAAACCGTAGCGCTCGGCGAAGATCGGCACGGCGGCGGCAGGGCGAGTGCCGAGCACGGCGATAAACGCTACGGTCAGCGCGGCAGCGAACGTGCTTCGCGCATTCATTGGACGACGATGACCCCGCGCATCGGCGTGGCGTAGTGATAGAAGCATCCGAAGTAGTACGTGCCGGGCGTGTTCGTGGTGAACGTCTGCGATGCGGAGCTGCCTTGCAAAGAGCCCGTCGACCAGTTCTGATCGGCCAGATCCTTCCCGCTTTGCGTGAGCGCTTTGTTCGAGAACGGATTGCCCGGTGGAAAGCCGGCGGAGCCGACGCTGCTCGCGGTGTGCGAGAAATTATCGTCGTTGACGAATTGCACCGTCGAGCCATGCTGCACCGTCAGCACGTTTGGGCTGTAGCCCGCGACCTCGCCGAACGGCGACGACTTCTTCGCAAATTTGAGCAGGCTGACATGGATGATGACGGCGCTGCCCGAGATGCCGGCACCGGCCGGCGCGCTGATGGCACCGGGCGTGCAAGCGGCAGATCCAAACGTCATCGCGAGCACTGCGGCCCAGAATAATCGCTTCATTCGGAGATGGTACGGTTGGGCGGTGAAACGACCATGAAAAATCTCTTCAGAATGCACCGGTGCCGTCAGGGGTGCCGTTGCCGGTCGAGCCGTCGTAGCCCCGGCTGTCGTGACAGGCACGTCCGCAAGGTCCTGCGGCTCCGAGCACGGAGAATAGTTCCCCGAGATGACGATAGCTGTACGACCCATAGTGCAACGCGCTCGAATTGCCCGCAAGCGCGTACACACCCGCGATGATCGGGCTTGCCACGCTCGTGCCGCCGAACACCACGAATCGGCCCTGGAAGACGACGACGACGCCGGTACTCGGGTCGGCGACTGCGCCGACGTCGCCGGATGCGCGCATGGCACATCCCGTGTGCGTTTGCCATGATGGCCGCGCATAGACGGCGCTGCATTGCGGGTCGGCGCTACTCCAGATCGTCTCGGTCCAGCCGCGCTTGTTGTTCGCGCGCATCAGCGTCGTGCCGCCGACGGCCGTGACGTCCGGCGACGAACCAGGAAACGAGACGCTGGAGCCGCCGTCGCCGATGGTCGCCGTGATCATGTGGCCCGGGTGATGGTAGTATTTCTCGAACATCTTGCTGCCGCTCTCGGCCATGCCAAAGCTGGTGCTGATCGCGTTCGAACCGATTTTCGACGCCGTATCCACCGACTTGCCGAGATTTGCCGCCGCATCGCTGTCAGCCTCGACAAGCACGATGTGACAGTTCGGACATATCGCAGAAATCATGTCGAGATCGAGCGAGATCTCTGCCGCCCAGCCCGAGTTCGGATTCGGCAGCGGCCCCCGCCGGCCACGCTGATTGACCTTCATGAAGCAATCGTTTGCGGTCGTGCAGTCGGGCAGACCGAAATGGCTCCGATAGAGATGCATGTCCGATTCGGCGCTCGCATCGTCGAAGGCATCGACGACGCCGATCGTTTGGCCGCCGCCCGCAGTTGCGGAGGGCAGCTTATATGCGGACTGCAAGTCACTCGGGCCGTACCCGGCTTGGTCTGGAAATGCTTCTGCGAACGAGTCGGTGCGGACAAGAGAAAAGCATCGAGCGTGCAGATCGGGTACGGCATCGCAGTTTGCGCGAACGCCTGCAGTCATTCGCGCGTGCGTCAATGCGCCAGGCGGCATGGTACTCGGCGCACTATGGCCACACGAGGCCATAGCGATAACCGCTGCAAGAAGCGCTACAAAACGAACGACCTGGTTCATCGGTCGGCCCCCCGGGTATGCGGAATTGTCGTTTCCTACGTGGCACGCCTCTTGGCGTAAGAGGGCGCGGCGACCCCGTCCCTAATCTCCGCCCATGGCCAAGCAAAAATACCCCTTCACGCCAAACGAACAGGCCAACGCCCTGCTCGCCGAGGACGGCACGGCGCTCCTGATCGGATTGTGCCTCGAGCAACAGGTGCCGTCGCAAAAAGCGTTGGCCGGACCGTTTTTCCTGCGCGAGCGCATCGGTCACCTCGATGCGCGCAAGATCGCGGCGATGCGGCCGGCGGCGCTCGACAAAGTCTTTCGCGAGAAGCCGGCGTTACATCGCTTCCCGGGCATGATGGCCAAGCGTGTGCAGCAGCTCTGCCAAATCATCGCTGACGAATACGGCAATCGCGGCGAGCGCGTGTGGGAGAAGGTGACGAAAGCTCCCGAACTTTTCGATCGGCTCCGCGCGTTGCCGGGGTTCGGCGACGAGAAGGCCGGATGCGGCGTGCGCATCCTCGCATTCTTCGGCGGCCGCAAGACCACCGGCTGGGAGCGATACGCGTCGCCCGAAGCGATGCCGTGGACCTATAAAGACGGCAAGCGCATCGAAGGCTGAACGCTACGCGACGCGCGCTGACAACGCGAAGAGCGCGGCTGTCACCGCCTCGGGCCGCTGAAACGTTGGGATGTGGCCGGCACCGTCGATTTCGGCGAAGGTCGCGCCGGCAATCGCCCCAGCGAGCGCTCGCGCTTCGTCCGCCCCGACGATGGGATCGAGCGCACCTCGAACCACCGCGACTGGAACGGCGATCGACGCCAACTGCGGCCGTGCGTCGGGGCGTTCGGCCATCGCGCAGAGCGCGCCGATGATACCGTCTCCCGTCGCATCGTCGAGCATCGTGTTTGCGAGCGCGCGCGGCGAAGCGTACCCGGCCAGCTCGACGCCGACATCCTTTCGTGCGGCGTCGACGAAGAATGCCCGACCTTCTCGCGCGACTCGCTCCGAGTCCGCAAACCGTGCCGCCTTGCGACCCGGTGTATCCGGTATCGCACGCGTGTCGACGAGCGCGAGACCTCGTATGAAGTTCGATGCAGCTCGCAGCATGGCGAACGCAAGATAGCCGCCCAGTGAGCAACCGGCAACGATCGCGTCGTCGACGTGCTCCGCCCACAGTCGTTCGAGCAGGCTTGACGCCCATGAGTCCAGGTTCGGCGCTTGCGCCCACGGCGGCGCGCCGCCGAATCCCGGCATATCCGGTGCGATGACACGGTGTGACGCAGCTAACGATTTCATCTGAGCGTCCCACATCCTCGCATCGAATGGAAACGCGTGCAGCAAGAGCACCGCCGGTCCGGATCCGCTCTCGTGGAGCTGCCAGTTATACGACATCGCTTTAATCGACGCGCCGAAACGCGCCGTTGCCGCACAGACACGGCTCGATCTCGAACGACAGAGCGTACTCGTCGGTTTCTTTTCCGCACGCCGTGCAGCGGTACGTCCCTGGACCCGCTAGTTGGCCCACGACGACAACATCGTCATCCATCGCGTTCAGACTTTTCCGAACCGTCACAAAAACACTGCCCGGCTAGTCGTAATACCATGCAAGATGCAGTCGACCAATTACTCGAAAACCTGTTGAACAAACAGGAAAAGCCGTCGCCCGATGCGTGGAATCGCTTCGGCGAACATGGCGATTCGCAGATACAATGTCCGCTCTTCAAGACCAATACGATGTGCTCGGCGTGCTGCGAACATTTCACACGCGACCTCTTCGATGGCGAAGGCGCCGGCATCGAAGCCGCGTTCGACGATGCGTACACGCGTTTCCGGTTGACGGCGCGCCGCGAAGTGAGCCGCCCGGTCTTCCGGCACCTCGCGGCCTACGCGTGCCGCCGCTGCCCGAACAATCCGATGCGCGGCGTCGCCGCACATGACGTCGAAGTCGAGACCCAAGACTAACGCTACCGGCATCATCATACATCATCCCACGAAACCCGCGAGCTCGCGGGTTTCGTGCGTTCTTGCGCGAACGCCATGCGGGCGGCCACCGGCCGCGGCTGTGGAAAGGATGTCATGAAGAGATCGTACGCGGCGGGCGCAGCGGCGCTTTGTGTGTTCATCGCCGGCGCTATTTGTCCGGCGAATGCGTGGGGCCTTAAGGGCCACACGATCATCGGCCAAGCTGCGGTCGCCCACATGCCGGCCGATCTGCCGGCGTTCATGCAGACGAAGAGCGCGAAGGACGAAATCGTCTATCTCCAAGCGGAGGAGGATCGGCTCAAGATCGGCGTGGCGCAAGACCGCGCATGGGCTCGGGAGTGGACGACCGATCACTACCTGGACATCGGCGACGACGGCATGGTGGGCGGGGTCATCTCGCTGGATGCGCTGCCCGCGACCCGCGACGATTACATCGCAGCCCTCCGCAACGCACCACAACACATCGATGCGTATGCTGTCGGCTTCGCGCCGTATGCGATTCTCGAGGGTTACGAGCAAGTGCGAGCCGACTTCGCGCTGTGGCGGCTAGCCTCGGCCGATGAGAAAGCCGAACGCGCAAGCTTGACGGTGCATGACATCGGCATCTTCGCGCATTTCGTCGGTGACGGCAGCCAGCCGCTCCATATGTCCGTGCACTTCAACGGCTGGGGCGACTTTCCAAATCCTGACGGGTATACCACAAGCCATACGTTTCATGCTGACTACGAAGACGTGTTCGTCGACGCGCATCTTTCGGCGGCCGACGTGACGCCGCTCGTCGGTTCGGCGCAGGTCTTCGCCGACATTCCCTTGGCCGAGATCGGCCGCTATCTCACGAAGACCAGCACGCAGGTCGTTCCGCTGTATTCGCTCGCGAAACGTGGCGCGATGGTTCCGGGAGGATCAGCCGACGCGCAGGCGGCGTTGATCAAACTGTCGGCGGTGCAATTGGCCGCGGGTGCGACCATGCTCGATTCGCTCATCGAAACGGCGTGGCGTGCCAGTGCGACGCTCAAGGCCGACGACTGAACAGAAATAAAAAGCTGCGGGTTTGCGCCCGCAGCTCTCCACATGGAGCAACCTTTCGCAGTTACTTCAGCCGTTCGGGTGCGAGCGGTCCCAGTTCTCCGCCGCGAGCAATTCCGTGCGTCCGCGCCGGAGAAGATCGAGCGCCTTTTCGCGGTGGCCGTCGTAGTCGCGGGCGTCGTGCTGGAGTTCGTCGATGACGCGCTCCAGCTTGACGCGCACGCGCGTGATGTTACGATTGCTCATGTTCTCGCCGCGCTGCCAGTGACCCGATGGGTAGGGTCGCGGCGCCATGGTGGGCGGAGGGACCACTGACGGCGCGGCCACCGAAGATGGCGCAGCTGCTGCTGCAAGCGCAGTTGCGGCCATCGTTGTGGCGACGCCGATCGCGGCGGTCAGAAATCCTTTGCGTTCCATTGTGTTGCGTGTGTCCTTTCCTATCATTGGGCAAGCGTTGCTTGCCCTAGTACGTGCTTGCCCTAGTACGTGCTTGCCCTATGGTACTACGAGACGAACGAGAGCGTTGGAAACCCGCCTCCCAAGACGGGCGTCGACGCCACGCCGAGCCAGCGCTCGAGTAGCGTCGCATACACCGACCGGAAGTCGGTGTGCCACTTCAGATTCCCGAAATCGAGATCGGTGAGGCTGGGATGATCGCCGTAGACGCCACCCTTCACGCCGCCGCCGACGATGAACATCGGTGCCGCTGTGCCGTGGTCGGTTCCCCGGTTCGCGTTCTCCTCCACACGTCGCCCGAATTCGGAAAAAGTCATGGTGACAACGCGATCGTCCGTCTTGTGCGCGGCGAGATCGGCGTAAAACGCCTTAAGGCCGCCTGCGAATTGCGAGAGCAGCATATCTTGCCGCTGGCGCTGATTGACGTGCGTGTCGAACGATCCTAAGCTGATATAGAAAACTTTTGTGCCGAGCCCCGCGTTGACGATGGCCGAGATCAAGTTGAGCCCTTGTCCAAACGGCGTCTTCGGATAATCGACCATCGGCTTGTAGCCTGCGACGAGGTGTGGCAGCTGCAATGACGCCGCGTGCGCATCGCGCTCCACTCCTTGGACAAGTGAGAGATATGGGCTATCGAACGGATAGACGTCGGCGGCGCCGTTGAGGATCTTGTCGGCTTGGCGCTGCTCGTCGCGCGTGCCTCGGAATCCGAAACTGCGAAGATCGGCGATCGCAGGGACGTCGGTCTTGTCGGCGACCATCATCTTCGGCAGTACGGGGCCGATGGCGACGCCCTTGAACAAATCGTTGGCGGGCAGTTGTGCGTCGTCGAGGTATCGCCCGGCCCAACCGTCGGTCACGTATTTGTCCGGCGCTGCAGTCTGCCAGATCTCAGTGGACCGGAAGTGGGAGAGAATGGGATTCGGGTAGTGGACGCCTTGCAATATCGCCAGGCGCTGCGCATCGAAGAGCTCCTTAAGATCGGCGAGTTGCGGGTTCATCCCGAGCTCGGCATCGAGCTTGACGATTTCGCTCTGAGCGACGCCGATGGATGGGCGCGCACGGTAATAGTTGGGATCGGCATACGGGATGATGGTGTTCAAACCGTCGTTGCCGCCTTGAAGATTGACCACGACAAGACAGCGGCCGGCGGCCGATCCGGCCGTGTACACGCCGCTCGCCGCCCTCGCTGCACGAGAGAAGATGGAATCGACCGCGAGCAAGCCCGCGAACGCGCCGACGCTTTGGACGATGAATTGCCGCCGTGATGCCATGCCGGTTTTCCCCGCTACGCCAGTTGATACGATGGCAGCGCCATCGCCAAGCTCATCGCCCCGCGAATCTTTTCGTCGATGTTCTCGCCGTTGAGCGCGACGAGATTGCCCACGCCATCGGTCTGCAAGTAGCTGACGACTTGACTGCGTTGCGATTCGGTCACGTCGTCTTCAACCGTGATCCATAAGACGCGCTCGGCCACTGCGCCAGGGTCGGTCATGGAGACGTCGCCGAGCCATGACGTCGCAGCGGTCATGTTCATGGCAGGCGCCGTTCCCGCCGCTGGAGTTGCTCCCATGCCTGCGCTTAGCGGCCTTGCCGGCCGGTTCGAAGCGAGGAGCCGCGTGACGAAGTTGAGACGCGCCAGCAACGTGCTTTGATTGAGCCACTGCGCACCGCCAGGCCATCCCGCGACGTTCGGGGGCCGCATCGTGACTTGGCCCATGGTGCCGATGGCGCCGTCGACGGCAAGGGAAACTTCGGGTGCGCCGACGATTTTCAGTGTGCCGATCGCGATCTCAAGGGGACTCTTCACGAGCGCGCGATACGCGCGCTGCGAGTAGAACACGTTCGACCGAAGCAAGGTATTCACAAGCACGCGCACATCGTAGCCGCTCGACCGGAATTGGTCGGCGACGGCCGAGACCAGCTCCGGCTCCGGATCATCGTAGACGAACGCCCGTAAAAATTTATGCGCGACGAATTGCGCTGTGGCCGGCTGGCGTAAGATGATGTCGATGACGTCGTCGCCGTTGAAATTGCCGCTCTGGCCGAGGAAAGTCTTAGTTCCTTCATCGTGCAGGCGCGGAACGAAGACCGCTTCTCCGGTCATGCGGTTGACGGTCCAACCCGTGAACGCGCGCGCGCTCTCGCGAACGTCATCTTCCGTATAGTTTCCGACGCCGAGCGTGAACAGTTCCATGAGCTCGCGCGCGTAGTTCTCGTTCGGATGGCGCTTGTTGTTCTGCGCGCCATTGAGGTAGAAGAGCATCGCCGGATCGCGTGAGACCTGATGCGTGAGTTCGCCGAATTTGCCAAGCGCGAAGCGGCGGAACAGATCGTACTGAGCCACAAGCATAGCGGGCGTTGCGCCGGCACCGACCGCGCTGGTGAAATGGTTGCTCCAGAAATAGACCATCCGCTCTTGGAGCGGATTGGTCGTTTGGAGGCAGCGATTCAGAAACCACAGCTGGATCGCGATGTTCGCCGCTCGTACTTGTTCCGGCGGCGTCCCCGGTCCGTAGGTGAGGTCTGCGTCCGGTGACTGCGGCAGCAGATCCGGTCCGAAGTTGAGCAGCCTGATGACCGTAGCGTGCATGCCGGCGGCCGCAGCGCTGTCGATCTCCGCGGATGAACCCCCAAAGCCCGCGCGCCGGAGGAGGTGAGCGGCGAGCTTCGGGGTCCACGGGCCCACGTAGGGCGAGAGCGCCGACGCCGGATCCAAAGATCCGCTTGGACGATATTGCGAAACCGTCGATTGGTCTGCGCTCATAGCCTTATCTTACTTGTTGTGCGGTGAGGAACTCTTGAACCAGGCGTGAGAGTTTGGTGAGAATGGCCGGTGCTGCGCGCCGCAGAAGGGCCGCGTGTGATGTACGATGACGTGATCGTGGGCGCCGGACACAACGGGTTGGTTGCGGCCGCGTATCTCGCGCGTGCCGGCCGGCGCGTGTGCGTGCTCGAACGCCATGAAGCGATCGGCGGCGCGTCGGTGAGCGAACATCCATGGCCGGGTTGGACCGTGTCTGCGGCATCGTATGTCTGCAGCCTTTTGCATCCGCAAATCATCGCTGATCTCGACCTGCCTTCTCACGGGTACGTCGCCTACCGTAAAGCCGCTGCATCGTTCACGCCGCTACTCGACGGACGAAGTCTGCTGTTGAGCCGCGATGACGACACCAATGCGCGCGAGATCGCAGCATTCAATAAACGCGATGTCGAGGGATTTCGTTCGCTCGAAGCCGAGCGGAGCCGGCTCGGGCGGCTCATCTTCGACGCGATGAACGACGACGCGCCCGATTTTGGAAGATTCGACGGCGCTGCCCGCGCCATGTTCGAGGGATCGGCCGCCGAGTTCGTCGAGCAGTATATCGAAGAGCCGGTTTTACAGGCCGAGTCGGTCAACGACGGGCTCATCGGAACCTATGCCGGGCCGAGGACGCCCGGGACCGGCTACGTGCTGGCGCATCACAACGCGGGCCGGGCGCTCGGCGTGCAAGGCGCCTGGGGATTCGTCCGCGGCGGCATGGGTGCTATCGCGCGCGCGATCGCGTCGGCGGCGAAGGCGGCCGGCGCCGAGATCCGCTGCGACGCGAAGGTCGCCGCGTTCAACATTCGCGCTGGGAGGGTCGCCGGTGTCTCCTTGAACGACGGCACCGAGGTGCTTGGCCGAACGGTGCTCTCCAACGCGGATCCGAAGACAACATTTTTGGATTTGACGCCGGCGGGCACGCTCGACGACGACTTTGAGCGGCGCGTGCGCGGTTGGTCGTGCACCGGCGTTTCGCTTAAGGTGAATTTCGCGCTGGGCGAGTTGCCGGAATACACATGCCGGCCTGGAACCGGCGTCCAACCACATCACAGCGCGACTGTCCACGTCGCCGACTCCATCGACTATTTGCAGACCGCATACGAAGACGCCCGCAACGGCGCGGTCTCGCGTGCTCCGCTCATCGAGTGCTACATGCAGTCGCCGACCGACGACAGCATCGCGCCGCGAGGCAAACATCTGTTGTCGGTGTTCGCGCAGTACTTTCCGTACGAACGCGGCGACGGCCCATGGTCGCAATCGCAACGCGATGCGGCGGCGGATGGCATCGTCGCCTCGCTCGCACGCTTCGCGCCCAACCTGCCGGACGCGGTCGAGGCACGGCAGATCTTCGCCGCGCCCGATCTCGAACGGCGCTTCGGGTTATCGGGAGGGCACATCTTTCATGGCGAGTTGCTGCCCGGTCAGATCTTCGAAAATCGATTCGCGACGCGCACGCCGCTTCCGGGTCTCTATCTCTGCGGGTCGGGCGCACATCCGGGCGGCTGCGTTTCCGGATCGCCGGGGCTTCGGGCG
The DNA here is from genome assembly GCA_036561585.1 of Candidatus Eremiobacteraceae bacterium. GTDB lineage: Bacteria > Vulcanimicrobiota > Vulcanimicrobiia > Eremiobacterales > Eremiobacteraceae > JABCYQ01. The sequence goes on from DATBOZ010000014.1 coordinate 13,489, forward strand.
GCACGCGCGGTGCTCGCCGATGCGTGACGCGCTGGAGCCCGGGCTTTGAAAAACGACGCGGCTGGGGTCGCGCTGAAAGCGCTCGCAAACGAAACCCGCTTGAAGATCGTGGGGCTCTTGGCGCTCGAACCTCGAAGCCAAGCGGCGCTCGCCGTTGCGTTGCACCTGCAGGACGAAAAATTGACGCGCCATCTCGATCTCTTGGCGCAGGCCGGCATCATCGCGGATGATGGCGCGAGCAACGCGCGCGTGTGGCGGCTCGACGGGCGTTGGCTGCGGCCGGAAGGGGACGTGGTGCCGCTGCTCAGACGCGCGCCGTCGGACGACGTCGTCACCGGCATGGATGCGCACGAAGCGAAAACGCTCGCCGCGTTCGTACGCGACGGACGGCTGGTGCGAATCCCGGTCGTCGCGAGCAAACAGACCGTCGTCCTACGCTGGCTCGTGACGCATTTCGAAATGGATGCCACGTATCCCGAGGCCGATGTGAACGTCGCGCTCGCACAGGTCCATCCGGATTTCGCGGCGTTGCGGCGCATGCTCGTCGATTTCCGATTCATGGGCCGACAAAATGGGATCTACCGCCGGATCAAATGATCGATCGCGACGATCTGGATCAGCCTTTGAGCATTTCGCGTGCTGCGTTCCATCCGGATGCGCCCATCACGCCGCCGCCGGGATGCGCGGCCGCGCCGCATAGGAACAGTCCTTTGACCGGCGTGCGATAGCCCGCAAAACCCGGCACCGGCCGGAACATGAACAGTTGATTCAAGCTCATCGAACCTTGGAATATATTACCCCCGGTCAAGTTGAACGTCTTCTCCAAATCCACCGGTGTGAGGATCTGTCGCGCCAACACCGATGCCTTGAATCCCGGCGCGTGCTGTTCGACGATGTTGAAGCAGCGGTCGGCGAACTCGTCGCGCCGCGCGTCGGTCCATTCACCTTCTTTGAGCGCATACGGCGCGTACTGACAGAACATCGACATGAGATGCCGGCCTGACGGCGCCACGCTCGGATCGACGGATGACGGAATCGTGCACTCCACGATCGGATTCGTGGACATCGCGCCATATTTCGCTTCGTCGTACGCCCGCTCGATGAAGTCCTGATCCGGGCACAAGTGTATCGTGCCGCGATGTTGCGGGCCCGCGCTGCTGCCAGGACACGCGGTGAAGTTCGGCAACGCCGCGAGCGCGACGTTGATCTTCACGGACGCGCTGCTGTAGTCGATGCGGTCGATGGCCGCGGCGAAGTCAGATGGAAGATTTGCGGCGTCCATGAACTTCGTAAAGGTAAGCCTGCAGTCCACGCTGCTCGCGATCCGCTTCGATTGATATTCGTCGCCATTGGTCAAGGCGACACCGGACACCGCATTGTCTCTCGTGATGATCCGCGCGACCTCGGCCTCGGTGCGGATCTCAACGCCGAGATCCTTTGCCGCTCGCGCGATGGCTTGCGTGAGCCCGCCCATGCCGCCTTTCACGTAGCTCCATACGCCGCGCTTGCCGTTGGTTTCGCCCATCACGTGATGGAATAAGACGTACGCCGTACCGGGCATCGACGGCGACGCGAACGCGCCGATGATCGCATCGGTCGCAAGAGTGGCCTTCAATTCTTCCGATTCGAACCAGCGGTCGAGGATCGGGCGTGCCGGTCCGGTGAGCACTTCGATGGCCTCGCTCATGGCTGGTCCGAGTTTTTGCATCGCGCGCCCCATCGGCGCCATGCGCAGCAAGTCCCCGATGCCCGGATGCACGAGATTCGGGGGCTTGAGCACGAGGGTCGGTTCGACCACCGATGCGACGCGTTCGAGCATCCGCTCGTAGTTCGGAAAATTCTCGGCATCTTTCGCGCTGAACTTGGCGATCTCGCGCACGTTCATGTCGTGGTCGGGACCGAGCATGAGATAACGGCCGTCGGCGAATGGCGAGAACGACGACGGATTGCGCTCGACGATATCGTAGCCGTAGTCTTTGAGCCGCAGATCGCGGATGATCTCGGGCCGGAAGAGGCTGTTGACGTACGCTGCGGTCGAAACTTTGAATCCGGGGAATATATTCTCTTCGGTCACGCACGCGCCGCCGACGACGTAGCGCCGCTCGAGCACGAGCACTTTCCATTTCGCGCGCGCGAGATAGCAGGCCGCGACGAGACCGTTGTGGCCTCCGCCGATGATGATCGCGTCGTATGTGCCGGACATGGTACCTCGCAACGTTGCTTCGCGGCAGACGCAAAAGCGTCAGCCCTGCAAGAGTGACTTGGATATTACGGTGACGAAGTGCGACTCCTCGTCGAACGAAATTCATCCGGCCGGACGCGCGTCAGCGCCACCCGCGAAAGATTCGGCGATCGATGCGCGTTCGCCACCGGCGGCCGTACGTCGTACTGGCGGCGAGCATCCAAAGCGGCGCCGCCGTTCGGCGTGAGGCGGACCGCGACATTTGTCCTAGCCGGTCTGGCAATCGGGTGTCGCCGCGGAGAAACAATCCGCCGCCGATGTGGGTAGAAGGAAGCATGAGCATTGTGAGTTTCTTTAGTCGTGCCCGGCAACTGCTGGACGTGCCACGCACAGCACGCTTGCTGATGCGCCTCTACCGCGACGCCCGGATACCTGGTTGGTTGAAGCTAGCCGGCGTAGCGGGCGCCGTACTCATCATCTCGCCGCTCGACGTCTTCTCCGATATTCCGCTGCTCGGGCCGATCGACGACATCGCGCTGCTGATCATGTTCGCGCAGATGTTCATCGGCATGTGCCCGCCTGACATCGTGGCGGAGCTTGGCGGGGGCGGCGCGGGCGCCGCGAACGCATCGACGGCGCGCGCCGTGAAGAACGTGACCCCGCCGCAGCCTAGCTGATGCGCTCGAAGAGGAAGACCCGCTTCAGAGGGCTCTTGCTCTTATAGGATTCCACGAAACGGAAACCGTTCTCGTGCTCGAGATTGAGCGCCGCTTCGACCTTTGCAGCCGACGACGTGAATATCTCAAGAGTCATGTATTGCGGCTTCACCGCAGGCTCGCTTTGCACGCCGGCCGTCGCTCGCTGGATGAGCCGCTCGATGGCCGCGATCAGCGCGGACGCAACGGGTTCGCCGGCGATGAATAATTTCGATCCCACCCGCTCGATCGGCAAGCGCCCGGCCGATGGATCGATCAATGCGAGCGTCCGCCGATCTTTCGAGCGCACGATCGAAAATTTTAGCGTGCGGTAGGCGACATCGATCGCTTGACTTCCGTCGGGTAATGCAAGCCGATCGGTTTCGGTGAGCTGCGCATCGGTAGGAAGCCCTTCGTTGAGTTCTGCTAATTCTTCGGCGAGAACGTTTTGCACGATGCGCCATGCGAAGTCCGCGCTCTCGCGCGGGCTCCGGGTCTTTTCTCCGTCGTCGGAAAATTCGCGCATGCGATCGCGAATGACTTGGCGCATGTCTGACAGTGACAGCTCAGCGCGCAATTCTTGAAGCACCGCAACGCCTCCGGTAAATATCGATCAACGCTCGACCAAAATATCGAGACGTCGGGATTCTCGCATCGGTTGTCGGTTTTCCTCGCGGTGCCAGAACTAAATCTTTGATAAATGTGACGGGTCGTCACTCGCGGAATCCGCAGTCCCATGCCCTCGTCTGGGACGCATCCCAACCTCGGACGTTATATCGCTGCTTCCCTCAGCGCGATGTGGGCAGCGATCGGCGTCGCGTCGGCGATAGGCGCCGCACTCGCCGAGGGGGCAAGCGCGAATGCGGTCTCAGGTTTCGTCGCCAACGCGTTGCTCGGCGCGGCGGCGTGGTTCGCATTCATCGACGCGAAGCGGTGGCGCGTCGCAGTTCTCATTTCTGTGGGACTGGTGACATTGCAACGGTATGCGGCCGTCATAGGATACGGCGGCGCGACCGATGCCGTGATCGCCGCAACGCTCGCACTCATTGGGATTGCGGGCGCGACGCTCATCGGTGTGAAGCCAAAGCAGCATTGAATTCCTCGACCGCAGTGACGCGAGCGAAGCATGCTTTGTCGCGGCAAAGGTACGCGACCACCGCACCATCTGAAGATGGGACATAGCCGAACGAATCGAGCCTGACCGCGTCGGACGCATCCGACGGATCGAATGGATTGATCCGCAATGCGGGGGCAGCGGCTTGAAGCGCAGTAGCGCGGAGTCCAGCGGTCGCGGCTGACGCGCCGACGATGATCGCATCGACCGGTGGATCTAACTCGTCAAGCGCGGCGGACCCGTAGCCTGCTGCGAACACCTCGTAGCGCCGGTAATCGTCGCGGAAGCGTCCCAGCAGTGAACGGGCGCGCAGATTCCATTGTTCTTCGCCGGTCACGGCCGCGTACGTGAGCAATGTCTGCGCCATCAGCGCGTTGTCGTTGAACGGAATCGCGGCGTTTGCGAGCCGGCCCGGCTCTTGACCGTCGCGGAGGCGGTCGCGGTATCCGCCTTCATCTTCGTCATAGAGGGCCTCGGCTGCATGAACGAGATCCCCGGCGCGCGCGAGCCACATCGCCTTGCCGGTGACGGCGTGCGCTGCGAGCGCGGCCGCTATGGACCAAACTTGGTCGCTCAGCAATCCTCGCAGATGGGCGGTGCCATCGAAGTAGCGGCACATCAGTCCGTCCTGCAGCAGCCGCGTCCAAAGGGATTCGAGAACGCGCAGGCCCCGCTGGGCCCAATCGTTGGCATCGACGCCGAGCCGCGCGAGCAACGGTCCCGAAAGCATGAGCGCGCGCGCGGTCTCGGCATTCCACGACGTATAGATCGTCGGATCCACGTACGGAGCGGTGAGCGCGGCCCGTCCGGCACTATCCCGCGCGAAGTAGACCTCATCTGCATCCTGGCTGCCGCCGAACGCTTCGTATTTCGGCTGCCAGAGGTGTTCGTCGAGGTACCTTCGGACGTCGATCGCCACCTCGGAGAGGTCGTCAAGTTCGAAGGCTGCGCCGGCGCGGGCGCAGGCAAGCATCAGCCCGCCGAGATCTTCGAGCATCTTTTCGAAGTGCGGCACGCTGAAGTCGCGCGTCGTTGAATAGCGGAAAAATCCGCCTTCGATATGGTCGTACATGCCTCCGCCGGCCATGCCGCGCAACGTCTTGACGACCATCGCTTCGGCGCGGGGATCGCGCGTGCGTGCCCATTGATCGAGTAAGAAATGTAGTGTGCCGGTCTGCGGAAACTTCTGCTCGTCGCCGAAGCCGCCGTATTCCGCATCGAACCGTTCTTCAAGGCTTGAGAAGACGTGCGCGGGCGTGTTGCGGTCGAGCGGTGCCGATTCGGCCGGTCTGACCTTGACCTCACGCGCGGTTTTCAGCGCCGCGACGCGCTCGGCGAGTTGAAGCCGATTGTCGGGCTCAGCGAAAAACCGCTCGATGTGGCTAAGCAGTCGATGCATCGCGTCGGGGGGGATGTACGTGCCACCGTGCACGATCTCGCCATCGTCTGTGAGGATCGCGGTTGTCGGCCAGCCGCCCATGTTGTAGCGTGCGTTCACGTCCGGACGGCGGTCGTTGTCGACTCGAATCGGGACAAAGCGTTCGTTGATCAGATCGATGACCGCGTCGGTGGAATACGTCGTCTCATCCATGACGTGGCACCAATGACACCACACCGCGGAAATGGCAAGCAAGACCGGCTTTGCCTCATCGCGTGCCTCGAGAAACGGCTCTTCGCCCCACTCGCGCCAGCGGATCGTCGCCGCGCGGTTTGGGCGCGGCGAAAAATGGAATTCTGCCAACGGGCGTCGTCCCTTCGTGAGCGCTACGAGGTCGGCGCGTTCGCGATAGCGGTGTGCTTTACTTGGCGGCGCTTGTAGTACGGCGAGCATCGCTCGCCCACGCCGCTCCGTGTTTACCTTAGGAAGACTGGTGCCGCTGGGCGAAACGCGGTGCATCGTGGCAAGACCTATCTTAAAGCCGCTGGGGAACGCGGGCGTGTTGGTCGGACTCGGCGATGGTGTCGAGGAAGAACTGGCGATACGAGCGATGGAGCTCGCGGCGGCGATGCGCACTGCGCTCGGAAGCGCCGCACAGGATGTGGTGCCCGCCTACAATTCGGTCCTCGTCCGATTCGATCCACTCGCGACTTCCGCGACGCGGCAACTCGCGCTGGTCAGCGAAGCGGTCGACCAAGTCGCGATCGACTTCGCACCGACCAACGACGATCGTCGACATGCTCCGCGACACATCACGTTCGGCGTCTGCTTCGGCGGGCAGTTCGGCTTGGATTTCGAGCAGACGGCGCACGACCTCGGGATGCGAGAACGGCGTATGCGCGATCTGATCTGCCAGCCGGAATACCGCGTTGCGTTTCTCGGATTTCTCGCCGGCTTTCCCTACTTGTTCGGTTTGCCGGATGCATTCGCGTCCGCGCATCGCCGGAGCTCGCCGCGGCCACGCGTGCCCGCCGGCAGCGTCGCCATCGCGGCCGGCCAATGCGGCGTGTACCCTTGTACGGCGAGCGGCGGGTGGCGTTTGCTCGGACAGACGGCGGCGATCCTCTTCGAACCCGATCGCGATCCGGCCGCGCTCCTACGAGCTGGCGACTACGTCCGATTCGACCCCAGGGAGCGGCTCGCAGATGCGACCGTCGACATCGCGTGACGGACGCGAGCGAAAACGCGGCGCGAACGACGAGCGGGACCTTGCGCGCGATCGAACCCGGCATGCTCACGTGCGTACAAGACCTTGGCCGGCGCGGAACCGGCTGGATGGGCGTTTCGCCTGGCGGCGCTGCGGATTGGTATTCGGCACGCGCGGCAAACCGGCTCGTCGGCAACGACGACAACGCGGCGCTGATCGAAACGACGTTATCCGGCACGTCGTTCAAGATCTCTCGCGCTGCAGTGGTCGCGGTGACCGGGGCCGATGCGCCGCTCGCGATCGGAGAACGCGTGTGCGAGCCCTGGGTTGCGCACGCAGCGCCCGCCGGGAGCATGATCGTGGTCGGCGCGGCTCGGCGGGGCGTGCGGTCCTATATCGCGCTCGATGGCGGCGTGATCGTACCTGCATTGTTCGGAAGTGCGAGTACCGACGTGACTTCCGGGTTTGGCGGCCGGATTCTCCAGAGAGGAGACGAGCTCGATCTCGGTCCGGAAGCGGCGAATGCCAGGCTGCTCGTCGGCCAGCGGCGCTCCGCATTGCGCTTACCGACCGACGCGTCGCTGCGGGTGCTGGCGGGCCTGGACGAACGCCTCACGCCGGCGCTTGTTGCGAATACGTACACGGTGAGCGCGCGCTCATCGCGTCAAGCGCTGATGCTCGACGGGGGTCGAACGGGCTCGACGGTCGCGCCGCCGGACGTCGTGTCGTTTGGTGTCACGGCCGGCTGCGTGCAGATCGCGAGCGACGGGTCGCCGATGGTGTTGCTGGTGGAGCACCAAACGACCGGCGGCTATGCGGTCGCCGCATGCGTGATCCACGCCGACCTGCCGATCGCCGCCCAATTGCGGGCGGGGGCGCGGGTACGATTTTCCATGGTCAGCATGGAAGTATCGGAGACGGCGTTGATGGAGCGTATCAATGCGCTCGCGGGAATCGATGATCCGCTCAACGGCGATCCGGTGCGCGATGACGGTTTCGCCGAACGGTTGATGCACGGATTCTTCGAGGGCGTCGAAGTATGAACGCGACCGCGCGCATCGATCTCAATAGCGACGTGGGCGAACTGCCTGGCCGCGCGGGCCGTGCCGCCGATCGCGCGCTGATCGAACTCGTCACGTCGGTCAATGTCGCATGCGGCGGGCACGCGGGCGACGTGGCGACGATGACTTCCACCGTGCGCGCTGCGGCGGAGCGCGGCGTCGCAGTCGGCGCACATCCGTCGTACGCAGACCGCGAACATTTCGGACGCCGTGCTCACGCCCAGTTGCCGCACGAAGCGGCCGCCGCGGTCGCGAGTCAGATAACGGCGCTGCACGACGTCGCCCGAAACTGCGACGTCGCTATGACACACGTCAAACCGCATGGTGCGCTGTACAACGATGCGGCGATGGATTGGGCAATGGCCGTCGCCATCGCGGGCGCCGTTGCGGCGTTTGACAAGGCGTTGCTGCTTGTAGGCCTCGCCAGATCGCTGCTGCTCGATGCCGGTCGCGCCGCGGGATTGCGCGTCGTGGCCGAGGGGTTCTGCGATCGAGCCTACGAGGCTGACGGCACGCTGCGGTCACGTGCGCTGCCCGGAGCAGTGTACGAGGAGCCGGAGCTGGCCGCCCGGCAAGCGATCCGGCTCGCGCAGCGCGGTGATATCGATACGCTCTGCATCCACGGCGATACACCCGGCGCTTTGGCGATTGCCCGCGCCGTCCGCGCCGCACTGAGTCGTGATGGCATTCGCATTGCACGCGTATTCGAAGAGGAGGACCGGCCATGACGGAGACGAGCGATGACCGCGAACGGATCGAGACCGTCGTCGACACTGCGGTAGCGGATTTCGCCGGCGTCGAGCTCGTGCGGCGGCTCGTGGTTCGCGAGCGCGGCGGTTATTCAGTTCGCGTCATGCTCGATCGTGAAGGCGGCGTCTCGACGCAACTGTGCGAGACCGTGAGCAAGACTATCGCCCGCGGCATAGACGCGCTGTCGTCACCGGCTCCAGACTATGACTTGGAGGTGGCGTCGGCCGGGTTGGACCGCCCGCTCCTCAGCCCGGCGCACTTCCGCCGGTTCGCGGGCCGTAAAGCGAAAGTCGTGACGTCAAAGCCGGTCGGCAACCGGGTGGAGTTCAGCGGACCGATCGTGACGGCCGACGACGTCGCCGTCGTCATCGACGATGCGCACGCTGGCGCGACGCCCGTGCCGCACGCGGTGATCAAACGCGCCAACCTGATCTACGATGCGAGCACCGACTTCAAACGCAAATAATTCTCGTGTGGGGCCGACCTTTATGGTCGGCCCCGTTCTAACGTAGGGCGAGCATCGCTCGCCCAAAAAAAAATCAGGGTGAGCGTTGCTCACCCTACTACAACGGATTGGGGGCGATTAGGACCAGTGGGTCAGCAGTGCGCGGCGCATCGCTTCCGGTTCGGCCCACGCGGATTTTGCGATCCGCTCGCACGTATGCGGACGCGTGCTCGCACGCATGCGGGCGAATGCAGCCGCCAGTAACGGCGTGAG
>DATBOZ010000015.1:0-28653 GCA_036561585.1 Candidatus Eremiobacteraceae bacterium
ATCCGATGGCTCACTCACCCCTCACCAGCGCACTCCGCCGGGCGCACGCGGCCTATCTCTCGTCTGAACAGACCGGGATACCCGTCGACGAGATCGTGGAGATGCGCGCACAGCCCGTGCTTCCGCGGGGCGCTTTTTTAGCAGGCGCGGGCGCAGCGCTTGCCGGTGCGGCTGCATGGCCGCTCGGCGCCGCCGCCAGCCGCACACCGCGCGTCGCGATCATCGGCGCGGGCTTGGCCGGCCTGACGTGTGCGTACCGGCTCCGACAAGCCGGCATCGCTGCGACCGTCTTTGAAGCCAACAGCGGGGTCGGCGGCCGGACGTGGACCTTGCGCGATTACTTCGACGACGGCCAAATCGCCGAAAACGGCGGCGAGTTCATCTCAAGCGAGCACACCGCGATTCGCAACCTCGCACAGGAAATGGGGCTCGAACTCGTCGATCTCCGCGCCGCGCAAAAGGCAGGCACGCAAGAGCTATACTACGTGCGCGGCGAGCGCTACACGTTTCATGCAATGCTGCGCGATTACGCCACGGTGTACCCGAAGATCAAAGCTGCTGCCGAAGCCGGCTATCCAGCGGTCTACAACCGCTACACGCCCGCCGGGCGGGCGCTCGATCTCGTGTCGGCGCGCGAATGGATCGAACAACACATCCCAGGCGGAACGTCGTCGAGGATCGGATGGCTTTTGGACATCGACGCGACCACCGAAAACGGCGGCGAGTCGTCGGCGCAGTCATCGCTCGAACTCATCGGAATGCTCGGATACATGCCGAACTACAATCCAAAGGGCGGGTTCTACCTCGTGGGGACCGACGAACGCTATGGCGTTCGAGGCGGGAACGATCAGATCGCCGCACGCTTGAACGCACATCTGCCGGAGGGGACGGTGCGGACGAACGCAGCGCTCATCGGGTTACGCAAGCGATCCGACGGCACGTACCTTTGCTCGTTCGAATCGCAGATGCAGACCTTCGATGTCAAGGCCGACCACGTCGTGCTCGCGTTGCCGTTCTCAACGCTGCGACGGGTCGACCTGACGAAGGCCGGCTTCGACGCACGCAAGATGAAGGCCATCAACGAATTGCAACTCGGAACCAATACGAAGATCTACATGCAATTTCACGGCCGTCCGTGGCTCGACCGCGGCTTCAACGGCTTCACGTATGCGGATACCGGCTTTCAACAGACGCTCGATTCAAGCCGCGGTCAAACGGGCAAGAGCGGCATTCTCGAATTCTATAGCGGCGGTAAGGTGGGCGCGTCGTACGGTCCGGCGTCGTTCGCACCCGCGTCGGCTGACGCGGCGCGCAAGCAGCTGGCAGGTTTGGAACCGCTCTATCCCGGCATCACGAAGGCCTGGAACGGCAAAGCCTTTATGGACTATTGGACCGGCGACCGGTGGCACAAAGGATCGTACACGTATTGGTCCGTCGGTCAGTGCACGACGATCGCGGGTTACGAGCGCAAGCGTCAAGGAAACGTGCACTTCGCCGGCGAGCATACCGCGGTCAACTTTCAGGGCTTCATGAACGGCGCGGTCGCCACAGGTGAAGCAGCGGCCGGCGAGATCCTCGGCCACAGCGCTGCGGCGAGCGGTATCTGAGATGGCGATCGAGGCCATCCGCGGCAACGCCGAGTCGGGACTGCGCCGCGATTGCCTCTCCGTTTGGGAAGTGACGGCGCAGTCGGTCGCCAACATCGCACCGACCGCCACCCCCGCACTCGTCGTGCCGGTCATCTTCGGTTATACCGGCAACGGTACGTGGCTTGCGTACGTGTTCGCCACGATCGCGCTCGTGCTCGTCACGCTGAACATCAATCAGTTCGCGCGCCGTTCCGCGTCGCCGGGATCGCTTTACACCTTCGTCGCGCAGGGCATGGGGCCGGTGGGCGGCGTCATCACCGGCTGGTCGCTCGTCATCGCCTATCTCATCATCGGCGGCTCGGTCGTCGCGGCGTTCGCCAACTACATCACCGTGCTCGCGGCGGCAGCCGGCATCGGCCAATCAGGATCGGCAGTCGCGCTCGTCGCGATTGTCGCCGGTGGCGCGGGCGCGTGGTACGTGGCATACCGCGATATCAAATTGTCCGCCCAATTGATGCTCGTCCTCGAATTCGCATCGGTCGGACTGATCCTCATCCTGGTCGCCGCGTATCTCCTGAAGAGCGGGCGCGTCATCGACCCGGAACAATTGCGATTGAGCGGCATGAACGCGGCGGGATTCCGCCAGGGCCTCGTCCTCGCCGTGTTCAGCTACGTGGGCTTTGAAAGCGCGACCGCACTCGGTCACGAAGCGAAGGATCCGCTCCGGACGATTCCCCGCGCCGTCATGGGCACGGTCATCGCCGTCGGACTGCTGTTCATCGTCACGTCGTACGCGCTCGTGATGGCATTTCACGGGCAGAGCCCGCCGCTCGATCAGGCAAACGCCCCCTTGAGCGTTCTCGCGCGGCTGGCGGGCATACCGACGTTCGGCATCGTCATCGCGGCCGGCGCGGCGACGAGTTTCTTCGCGTGCATCCTCGCGTGCATCAATTCCGGTTCTCGCGTGCTCTTCGCGATGGCGCGTCACGGCTTGTTCCACGAATCCGCCGGCAACGTCCACAAGAGTCACGCGACACCGCACGTCGCCGTGAGCCTCTCGTCGCTCATCGTGCTGGCCGTGCCGCTCGTCATGTATCTGCGTCACGCCGCGCTCATCGATATCTTCGGTTATTTGGGTTCGATCGGCACGCTCGCCGTGTTGTTCGCGTACGTGCTCGTCTCGGTCGCCGCGCCCATCTACTTGCGCGCGCGCGGCGAATTGACGGCGGGCGCGATCGCGATCGCCGGGCTCACGGTTCTGGCGCTGGCTTTGCCGATCGTCGCAAGCTTTTGGCCGGTCCCCGCAGCGCCGTACAACGCGTTGCCGTACGTCTTCCTCGGGCTGCTGCTGATCGGCGCAATTCGCTTCATCTATCTCGCGCGTGCAAAACCGGACGTCATCCGCGCGATCCAAGCGGATCTGCTGGCCCAAAACGAAACCGCGTAGGGCCGGAGACCATCGCGCAAAGAACGTACGGCCCACATGGTAAGCGCTGAGATCATCACCGTCGGCACCGAAATGCTGCTGGGTCAACTCATCGACACGAACACCGCTGTGATCGCGCGTGCGCTCGCGGAGATCGGCGTCGACGTGCGGCGCGAGACGTCGGTCGGCGACAACGAGGCCAGCATCGCAGCAGCGATATCGGAAGCGATCGCGCGCGCCGACATCGTCGTGTGCGCCGGCGGTCTCGGTCCGACAGTCGACGACATGACCCGCAGCGCGGTGGCCGTCGCTCTCGGCCGGCCGCTCGTGCTCGATGCGGAGAGCATTCGGCACCTCGAAGCGATTTTCGCGCGTCTGAAGCGCCAGATGACCGACAATAACCGCATCCAGGCATACTTCCCGCAAGGAGCGGAACCGCTGCCGAACCCCAACGGCAGCGCTCCGGGCTTTGTCGTCGAGCGCGACGGCCGCGCGGTGCTCGCGCTGCCCGGACCGCCGCGCGAGCTGCAGCCTATGCTGCACGATCAGGCGATACCGTGGATCGAACGGCGCTTCGCGCCGAACGCGGTGCTCGTCACGCGCGTGCTACGAACCGCGGGTGCCGGAGAGTCGGATCTCGACGCGCGGATCGCCGACCTCTTCCGCGAGCAGAAGAATCCGAGCATCGCCATGCTTGCGCACCCCGGACTTGTCGATGTGAAGATCACCGCTAAGGCGGCGACGCGCGACGCTGCGCGGTCGATGATCGCCGAACTCGAACCGCGAATCCGCGAACGATTGGGCGACTGCGTGTACGCTGAAGACGGCGGCACGCTGGAAGCGGTGGCCGGCGCGTTGCTGCGCCGCCGGGGTTGGACGCTCGCGATCGGCGAGTCGTGCACCGGCGGCTCGCTCGCCGCGGCGATCACGAGCGTGCCCGGCGCCTCGACATATTTTCGCGGCGGCGTGGTGGCGTATGGGAACGAAGCCAAGTGCCGGTTGCTCGACGTCGCACCGGATCTGATCGAGCGGTATGGCGCCGTGAGCGAAGAAGTCGCGGGTGCGATGGCGCTCGGCGCGCAGACCGTCCTACGTGCGGACGTCGGCGTTTCCGTCACCGGGGTGGCCGGGCCCGACGGCGGCACGCCCGAAAAGCCGGTCGGACTCGTGTTCATCGGCCTCACGCTGCCCGATGGCTCGATGCAGTACCGGCGCTTGGATTGGCCTGGTTCGCGCGACGCGATCCAGCGCCGCGCCGTCGTCGGAGCGCTTGCACTCTTGTGGCGAGCTTTGCGCTACGAGTAAGGAAGAAGAGCGTTCCGGGTCCGCACTTTTCATGAACGAAAGCGGGTCAGGTAACGTATTTATGGCGAAGCCCGATGACTTACATTGAAGATGCTCGCACCGTGAGGGAGAATCGCATGTCCGTCGCCCGCCAGTCAACCATAGTATCCGCGTTGTCGGCGGCGATGGCCGCCGTCGCGCTCAGCGCTTGCAGCGGTGGCGGCGGCGGAAGCATGCCCGCCCCAAAGCCGAGCCCGACCGCGGGGACGTGCGTCGCCGGCCAGTCGGAGACGCGCCGCACGTTTACCGCCAACGGACACACCTACGTCATGGCCGCCATGTCGAAGAGCGGCAGCGCGAAATGGGTACCGGGCAAGATGTACGTGCGCTTCGCCCCATCCGCGTTTCATCACTCGCTAGTCGACAAACTGCAAACGATTGGTGCGATCGCCGACGGGCAGACGGATCGCGCAGGTTTTCAGACGTTTGATCTGCCGGTCGGTCAAGACGTCGATCAAGCGGTTGCGGCAATGCGGGGTCAGCCCGGCGTGATCCGAGCCGGAAAACTCGCGCTGCGTTATTTACAGGTGCTCCCGAACGATCCGTTCTTCATCGCGAACAACTATCAGCAGTGGGCGCTCTATCAGATCAACATGCCGACGGCATGGAATCTCTCCATCGGTTCGCCGAGCGTGCACATCGCGATCGTCGATACCGGATACGATCTCGCAAACTTCGATGTGGCGCCGAAAGTGGACGCCTCGACCGTCTTCGTCACCGGATCGCCGAACTCGTCGCCGCAAGATTGCGACGGTCACGGCACCAACGTGAGCGGTATCGCGGCCGCCGTCACCAATAATGGTGCCGGCGTCGCGGGCGTCGGGTACAACGTGCATCTACTCGAGGCGCGGGTCTTCCCGTACGGCACCAATCCATCTGCGAGCGAAGGCGACATCGCCGCGGGCATCAATTGGGCGGTCGCCAACGGCGCCAACGTCATCAACTTGAGTCTTGGCTCGCCCACCGACGATCCGGGCGGGCCGGAAGATACCGCCGTGGCAAACGCGATCGCGGCCGGCGTCATCGTCGTGGCGGCGGCGGGCAACGACGCCAACTATGCCGCCATCGATTTTCCGGCTGCAAATCCTGGCGTGATCGCAGTGGGCGCAACGTCGTTGAACGATCACGGGAATTACAATAATACCGTAGGCGCTGTGGAATACGTCGCCCCGTATTCGAATTTCAGCCCTCGGCTCGACGTGGTGGCGCCGGGCGGTGACCCGGACAACCGGCAACAGACCTGCAATCCAGATCCTAATCCGGCCGTCGGCTGCCCCGACTACTTGCAATGGATCCTCGGGCTTTTCTCGAGCGACGCAACGGGCGCGCAGGGTCCGCAGCCGGACCTGGCGTTGTTCGCCGGAACATCGCAGGCGACGCCGCACGTTTCCGGATTAGCGGCACTGATGGTCAGCAAGGCGCAAGCGGATCTCAAAACGCTGACGCCAACCGGCGCGCGCACGCTGGTGAAGAGCCACGCCGTGACCATCGGCATCCCGCTGCACGAAGGTAGCGGCAGAATCGACGCTCACGCGACCTTGAACGATCCGGCGCTGTGACGAGCGACCGGCGGCTCACGCCCAAACATTAAGGCGGGCGGCGGTGCCGGTCCAGAAATAGTCTCTTGCGTTGCGGGCGGCGCATCTAGTATAGTTACGTCGTGAATAATGACAACGCCCGCCTTACGGCGGGCGCCTGTAAGTAATGGCCCAACGCGGACTGGCCCGGGTGCTCGGGCTGAGCGATCTTTCGATATTGGCTTCCGCAAGCATGGCCCCCGCGTACTCTATCGCCACGACGTTCGGCGTGATGATCGCCGCCGCCGGCGCCGGCGCCCCGCTCGCACTGCTCCTCCTTGCCATTCCCGTCGCGTTTATCGCGCTGTCGTTTCACCGCCTCTGCGCCGTGCGACCGGACGCCGGCTCCACCTACGCGTGGTCGCGCATCGTCTTCGGCCGGACCGCGGGCGCGTTTTCGGCGTGGATCGTCGTGCTCTCGTATTTCTTCGGCGCCGTCGCGGCGGTCGTCCCCGCGGGAACGTATACGCTCGAGCTGCTCTCGGACCCGCACGTGCATCTGTTGCCGGCGAGTCTTGTCACGCAGCCTGCGGCGGTGGCGGTGGCCGGCGGCCTTTGGGTGATCGGTGCGAGCATGCTGCTCATCGGCGGCGTCAAACCCACCGCAAATGCATCGGGCCTTTTCCTGTGGCTCGAAATCGCGGCGCTCTTGTTGTTCGTCGGCCTGGCGTTCGCACATCCCGTCGCGCAGCATGCGGCCATCCGGACTTCGCTCTTCACGCTCGGCCCACTCGGCATGGCGGGATTCGCCGGCGCGATGGTGTCGGCGATCTGGGTCATCGACGGCTGGGAAGTCTCGAGCTGCACCTCCGAAGAGGGCAAGGGGACTTCGAGAGATCCCGGCAAGGGCGGCATCATCGGCTTAGTGTTGACGACGTCGCTGACGTTGCTGTGCATGGTGGCGTTCATGCGCATCGGGCCGCTGCAGGCGTTTTCCAACCATGCGGACGACACGCTGGCATACGTGGCGGCACAACTCGGCGGCGGCTATTTCACGGACGTCATGGTCGTGGTGGTGCTGCTCTCCACGGGCGCCACGCTGTGGACCACGCAGCTTGGTCTTTCGCGCATCGCGTTTTCGATGGCGCGCGACCGGCTGTTCCCACGCGTGCTCACCGACGTTCATCCGCAATTCGGAACCCCGCACATCAGCATCGCGGTGATCAACGTCGGTGTGCTGGTCGTCACATTGTTGACCGGTTTCGCGCCAAATGTATACGCGCAGTGGACGTATGTTTTGGATACCGAGACCTTCGTGTTGGGGCTGACCTTCATCATCACCGGCCTCGCCTGCGCGACCTACTTCCTTCGTGAAGGGTCGCCCCCGACCGACCTGAGCCGCGTGGTGCTACCGCTCGTCGGCGTTTTGGCGATCGTCGTGCTGCTCGGAATCAACTTTGCGAGCCTGGCGCCCAACGTGCAATGGTTGGCGATCGGCGCTCTCGTCGTCGGACTTTTCTACGCGGCGGCCATGCGCCGCCGTCTCGTGCCCATCGAGAATCGTCCCGCAGCCTAACTGCACCTTCGCCTCGCCCTTTCCGATAATCCAATTATGTAGTAGGGTGAGCAACGCTCACCCACGGTGGGCAAGCGATGCTTGCCCTCCTATGGTGGCGATGGGAGACTCAGGGGATGTTTTCGGTTCTGGCATTGGCTGCGATGTTCGTTGTCGACGGGCCGTCGCCGGCGGTGAGCCCAACTGCGGCGCCTGCGCCAGTGTCGACGCCGTTCACCACCGTCACGCCGGCGCCGCTGCACGGCGCGACCGTTCTCACGACACCGCCGCCGTCGCCAACGCCGACGCCGGCACCGATCTTCAACGCCTTCGACGGCGTGACGCTCGGCGACGCGCCGGCCACGGTGCGAAAAAATCTTGGCAAGCCGTTTGAGATCGATCCCGTCAACATCGGCGAGATGTGGCTCTTCCATGCCGACAGCGGCAACGCGCGTGTCTCCGTCATCTTCGCAAACGCCGCAGCGCTCAGCATCACGTTGACCACCAACGGCAACAAGAAGTCGACGTTCGCGGATCCCTACGGCGTGGTGCTCGGCATGAGCGTGGATCAACTGACCGCGATGCGCGGTCAGCCGGTCACCGTATCGGACAACGGCAATCGCGCGTATGGAGATCTCGCGGCCATTCGCTGGGTTTACGGCATTGATAGCGGACAGATCACAGACATCAACGTCTCACAGCCGCTGACTGCATCGTCGACGCCTGCCCGGTCCGCCCTCGACCTCACGGACGGCCGCGATGGTTCGTCCCCAGACCGGGCGATCGTCGTCACCGCCGCCTCGAGCGCAGCCGGCGCAGACGTTGAAAGCCGCTATATCAAAGGCCTCACGTGCGGCCAGTCCGGAAGTTGGTCCGTCGCCGGGGAGACGACGGTGGCCGCCGGCGTTAAATGGATCGCCGAATTCGATCTGCTGTGTTCAACGGACAAAGGCACGCAGAAGCTGTTCTTCGACGTGACGTCGTACGCGGGCAAATGAACAGGCTCCCCCGTCTCGCGCGCAGAACTCAAGCCCAAT
Source organism: Candidatus Eremiobacteraceae bacterium (assembly GCA_036561585.1). Classification (GTDB taxonomy): domain Bacteria; phylum Vulcanimicrobiota; class Vulcanimicrobiia; order Eremiobacterales; family Eremiobacteraceae; genus JABCYQ01. The sequence goes on from DATBOZ010000015.1 coordinate 8,469, forward strand.
AGCCCCCTAGTTTGTACGCCGACCGCCACAAGGCCGGCAACGGCTTCCGTGCGGAGGTTTTATGATGGCGCGCCCGATGACCATGACGGAAAAGATCCTCGCCGCCCATGCGGGCAAAAGTTCGGTGGCGCCGGGCGACATCATCTCCATCGAACTCGACCTCGTCATGGCGAACGAGCTCTCAGCCGCGGTGGCGATCACGGAATTCCGAAAGATCAAAGGTGCGACCAAGGTATGGGATCGATCGAAGATCGCTCTCGTGCCGAGCCATTTCACCCCGAACAAAGATATCGCCACGGCGACCTTGTCGAAGATGATGCGTGACTTCGCGACCGAGCACGACATCGAACATTATTTCGAGGTCGGGCGCGGCGGCATCGAACACGTCGTGTTGCCGGAGAACGGTATGGTAGGGCCCGGTGAGACGATCATCGGCGGCGACAGCCATACGACGACCTACGGTGGGATCGGCGCGTTTGCAACCGGCGTCGGTTCGACGGACATCGCGGCGGCATTCGCCACCGGCGAGATGTGGCTGCGCGTGCCGCATTCGATCAAGATCATCTTCGAGAACGGCCTTCGCACGTATGTGTCCGGCAAAGACTTGATCTTGCGGGCCATCAACGAACTTGGCGTGGACGGCGGTACGTATGCCGCGCTGGAATTCGCCGGCCCGGCGCTCAAGGACTTGCCGATGAGCGGCCGCTTCACGATGGCGAACATGTCCATTGAAGCGGGCGCGAAAAACGGGATCTTTCCCGTCGACGCGACGACCGAGGCGTATTGCGCTGCGGTCGGAAAAAAGAACTACACGGTCTATCATGCCGATAAGGATGCGGAGTACACGCAGACGCTTGTCATCGATTGCGCGAAGATCGAACCGCAAGTGGCGATCCCGTGGCTGCCCGATAACACGCGCAATGCATCGGATCTGCACGACATCACGGTGCACCAAGCCGTGATCGGCACGTGCACGAACGGCCGCATCGAAGATATGCGTCAGGCCGCCGAAATCTTGAAGGGTCGCAAAGTGCATCCGTCGGTACGTGCGATCGTCATCCCCGGCAGCCAAAAAGTGTACATGCAATGCATCAAAGAGGGTTTGGTGGAATCGTTCATCGATGCGGGCTGCGTGGTATCGACGCCAACGTGCGGGCCATGCGTGGGCGGCCACATGGGCGTGCTCGCCGACGGCGAGCGCTGCATCTCCACCACGAACCGCAACTTCCGGGGCCGCATGGGGCACGTGAAGAGCGAAGTGTATCTGACGGGGCCGTATGTCGCCGCCGCGTCCGCCGTGGCCGGCTATATCTGCGGGCCCGAAGAGATCGCGCACAAGGTGCCCGCATGATCCTCAAAGGCACGGCACACAAATACGGTAAGAATGTCGACACCGACGTCATCATTCCGGGGCGTTATTGCAACCTGATCGACCCGGTCGAGTTGGGCAAGCACGCGCTTGAAGATCTCGACGCGAACTTCGTGAAGAAGGTCAAGCCCGGGGACTTGATCGTCGCCGATACCAACTTCGGATGCGGATCGTCGCGCGAAGTCGCCGCGGTGGCGCTCAAGGGTGCCGGCGTCTCCGGCGTCGTGGCGAAATCGTTCGCCCGGATTTTCTATCGCAACGCCATCAACACCGGGTTGCCGATCTTCGAATGCGTCGAAGGCGTGGACGGCATCACCGACGGCGATACGATCACGGTCGATGCGGTCAACGGCCTTATCACCAATGAGACCACGGGCAAAGCCTATAAGGCCACGCAGATGCCGCCATTCATGCGCGAATTGATCGCGATGGGCGGCTTGCTGCGCTACGTGGAAAAACGCCTGGTCGAGAAAGCCGCCGCCACCTCGTCGTCGTAGGGCGAGCATCGCTCGCCCTATGGGCAAGCGTTGCTTGCCCTCCTACACAACTACTTCTTGAGGAATACACGCGTGGCCAAAACCTACACCATCGCCGTCATTCCCGGCGACGGCGTCGGCCCGGAAGTGACCGCGGAAGGCATCAAGGTGCTCGCAAGAGCTTCGGCGCTGTTCGATTTCGCATATACGACGAAGACGTATCCGTTCGGCGCAGACCACTACCTGGCCACGAAGGAGTTCATGCCGGACGGACAGCTCGATGAGTTCCGGACCATGGACGCGATCCTGCTCGGCGCGATCGGCGATCCGAGACTGCCGGCGGGGCTCGTCGAGCGGGGCGTGATCGCGGCGACGCGATTCGGACTCGATCTTTACATCAATCTGCGGCCGATCAAATTGTATGCCGAGCATCTGTGCCCGCTCAAGGATAAGAAACCCGAGGACGTCGACATGGTCGTGGTGCGCGAAAACACCGAAGACCTGTATACCGGCATCGGCGGCCACTTCAAAAAGGGCACACCCGACGAAGTGGTGATCGCGAACCAGATCTTCACGCGTAAGGGAATCGAGCGGGCCGTGCGATATGCGTTCGATCTTGCACGCTCGCGCGGGAAGCAGAAGAAGCTCACGCTCGTCGACAAAGCCAATGCCATCGAAGTGCAGCAATTGTGGCGGCGCACGGTCGAAGAAGTCGGCGAGGAATATAAGGACATCGCCTACGATTTCGCCTACATCGACGCGGCGTGCATGTGGATGGTGAAGAATCCGGAATCGTTCGACGTGATGGTCGCGCCGAATCTTTTCGGCGACATCATCACCGATCTTGGCGCGATGATCCAAGGCGGCATGGGTGTGGCAGCGTCGGGGAACATCCATCCTGGAAAAGTCTCGCTCTTCGAACCGATTCACGGCTCCGCGCCGAAATACAAAGGCAAGAATGTCGTGAGCCCGATCGCCGCGATCGCGGCGGTGGGCATGATGCTCGACTACCTTGGGGAAAAGAAAGCGGCCGACGCGATCGAGGCCACCATCGCGTCGCTCCTCGTGAGCAAGCGGATCCCATCCCTCGACGCATCGAGCGGATTGAAGACGAGCGAGATCGGCGATCTCGTGGCCGCAACCCTCGCGCGCTAGTGTTTCGACCAATGTAGTGCCGATGTTCATCATCGGCCGTCCGACCGTAAAGGTCGGCACTACAATAGGATAGTGAATATGACGAACGACCACCAACGCATCTCGTCTGGCGCGCCGTGGGAACGAACCGTCGGATATTCGCGGGCGGTGCGCGCAGGTGATCACATCTTCGTCGCCGGCACGACCGCGATCGACGATTCCGGCGCGGCGATCGGTCCCGGCGATCCATACGCACAAGCAACGGCCGTGCTCCGCAAGATCGAGACGGCCCTCGCGCAGGCGGGGGCTTCGCTGCGCGACGTCGTGCGCACGCGCATATTCGTGACCGACATGGCGTTCTCCGAATCCGTCGGACGCGCCCATGGCGAGTTCTTCGGAGACATCCGGCCGGCAGCGACGATGGTTCAGGTGGTGAAACTCATCGACCCGCGGCTGCTGGTGGAGATCGAAGCAGACGCGGTCATCCGACGCGACGGCTGACGGAAGGCGAAGCTGACTTGCCGAACGTGAAGGCGTTCGGTACGACAAAAATGCGCGAGCGGTGCTCGCCCCACAAGAGAAAACGGTGGCCGACCGTAAAGGTCGGCACTACAGACAAAAAGGAGCGTCACGCAGTTCATGGCCAGTAACGGCAGACCGGAAATCGTCATCGTCAACGGCGCCCGCACGGCGTTCGGAAATTTCGGCGGCGTCTTGCGCGACATCAGCGCCATCGACCTCGGCGTCGCTGCGGCAAAGGGTGCGCTAGAGCGCTCGAAGGTGGCGGCTGACAAGATCGATCAGGTCATCTTCGGCAACGTCATCCAAAGCAGCGCGGACGCCATCTACGGCGCGCGCCATGTCGGTCTGAAAGCTGGCTGTCGCCGCGACGCATCGGGCCTGACGGTCAACCGCTTGTGCGGTTCCGGATTGCAAGCCATCGTCTCCGGCGCGCAGCAACTCATCCTCGGCGAGGCGACCTACGTGCTCGCCGGCGGCATGGAGAATATGAGCCAATCGCCGCACGTCGTGCGCGGAGCTCGATGGGGACTCGCGCTCGGCCAGCAAGTGAAATTCGAAGACACGCTCTGGGAAGGCTTGACCGACAGTTACAACGGCATGCCGATGGCGATCACGGCAGAAAATCTCGCGCGACAGTACAAGATCTCGCGCGAAGCGAGCGACGAGTTCAGCCTCAAGTCGCAGCGCGGTGCGGCTACAGCCATCGAGAGCGGGTTCTTCGCCGAAGAAATCGTGCCGGTTGAAGTGCCGGGCCGGAAGGGAACCACCATCGTCGACGTGGATGAGGGTCCTCGCCCAACCGTGACGATGGAGCAGCTCGCCCGTCTTCCGGCGCGCTTCGTCAAAGATGGCGTGGTGACACCGGGCAACGCGAGCGGCATCACCGACGGCGCTGCCGCGGTCGTGTTGACCACGGCCGAACAAGCCGAACGCGACGGTCTGCAGCCGCTCGGACGCCTCATCTCGTGGGGTGTCGTCGGCGTTGATCCGGACATCATGGGTATCGGCCCGGCGTTCGCGATCCCACAAGCGGTCGGTCGTGCGGGCATGAAACTCGACCAAATGGATCTGGTAGAGATCAACGAGGCGTTCGCGCCGCAAGTCATCGCCTGCGCGAAGGAGTTGGATCTCGACATGGGACGGCTGAATCCGAACGGCGGTGCCATCGCGCTGGGCCACCCGCTCGGTGCGAGCGGCGCCCGGATCACCTATTCGCTGCTGCACGAATTGCGCAGGCGCAAGAAACGCTTCGGCGTGGCCAGCGCGTGCATCGGCGGCGGTCAGGGCATCGCCGGCGTCGTCGAAGCTTTCTGATGGCGTCTTGCCCGCGGTGCGGCGCACTGCAGTCAGAGCGTTCGGCGTTTTGCAGCGCGTGCGGAGCGCTCATCGACCGGCCGAATACCGCCGCTCCGTCATCCGCCGACGCTCCTCCACCCGAGGCACCGCCGGTGACGAGCAAGCCGTCCGCCGTACAAGGCGAGCCCCTGCCGGCCGAGACTGTGGTCGCACGTGCTCGATCCGTGCGCCCGGCAGGCCAGCACGACTTCGGCGACATCGGCGTCTACATCGTGCGGCGATTTCTCGCCCTCGCGGTCGATCTCGTCGGTGTCGGTTTTCTCATCGGCATCGGGCTCGTCGCATCGGTAGACGCGGCTCGCGCAAACCCCGATCAATTTCTGGCGGCCCATGCCGGGCAATTCGCGATCGCGCTCGGCGGCGCTATCCTCGTCTACCTGACCGTCGCCGAAGGACTTTTCGGATCGACGATCGGCAAGGGCTTCTTTGGACTCGGCGTCGGGCGAAGGGATGGGGGCCGACTCGGCGTGGCGCGCGCGCTCGTGCGCAATGTCGTGCTGCCGTTGGACCTCGCGCTCATCGGCTTTTTGCTCGCGACCGTGACGCCGTTGCGCACTCGCCTTGGCGATCTCTTCGCGGGATCGGTGGTGACGAACGCTCGCATCGGAAGATTGGCGACGGTGTCGGCGGCGTTGATCGGCATCGGCGCTGCGTGGCTGCTGTTCGCGAATGCCGACGGCGCGCGCATGTCCGCACAGCTGCTTGCGCTCGCGAACCGCCAGCTTCCACCCATCGACGCTCAGCTACAGCCGCAACCGTCTCCCGAAATGAGTCCGTCCACTGCTCGGCCGCTGCCGGCAGCGTCGGCGCCGCCACGCCCGGCACCGAGTCCGTCCGCCGATCCCGGCCGGCCCATTTGACAAAGTCTACGTGCCGGTGAAATTCGGCGGGCGTTTGGCAAGGAATGCCGCGGTGCCTTCCTTGGCGTCGGCGGTCATCGCGATGGCCCCGAATTCTTCCGCTTCGAGGTCTAAAGCCGCGTGCAGATCCATTTGCATGCCTTTGTGAATCGCCCGCTTCGTCGCGGCGATCGCGAGCGGCGCCTTCGTCGCGATCACATTCGCCAGCCGTTTTGCGGCTGCGAGCAGATTTTCTGGCGCCACCACGTTCTCGACTAAGTTGGCTTGCTTTGCATCATCGGCGGAGATCATCTCGCCGGACAACAAGAGATACGACGCCATCCCTTGACCGACCAATCGCGGCAGTCTCTGCGAACCGCCGAATCCCGCGATGATGCCGAGATTCACTTCGGGTTGGCCGAGCTTTGCAGTGCTCGCCGCGAGCCGGATGTCGCCTGCCATCGCAAGCTCCAGGCCGCCGCCGAGTGCGAAGCCGTTGATCGCCATGATGACGGGCAAGCGCGAGTGCTCGATCTTCGCGGTGATCCCGTGACCGTCTTTGGCTTTCGCCGTCGCGGCTGCTCGGTCGTGCAGCGCATTCAGTTCGCCGATGTCGGCGCCGGCGGCGAACGCCTTGTCGCCAGAGCCGGTGATGATCACGGCGCGAACCCTCAGGTCGGCTTCGAGTTCATCAAACGCTCGGACCAGTTCGGAAAGAACCGTGGCGTTGAGCGCGTTGAGCGCCTTTGGACGGTTGAGGGTGATGATCGCGATCGCGCCGTCGCGATCGACGAGGATGGTCTCGTAGGCCACTAGCTCTTCCTTTCAACGATCCGGCGTTTACGTTCCGTCCGGATAGTGCGTGTCGACGGCCGCCGCCGTGACCACGAGCGCCTTCGCCGCGCCGATGTACCCGAGAAGACTCGCGACGCTTCCTTTGTCCAGACTGAGGCGGCGCAGCATGATGGCGGACACCACTTCAAGCCGCCCGTCGAGCACCTGCCGCCACACCGCGATGGATCCGCTGATGATGAAGCCGGCGCTCTCCTCGTCGGTCCGCATCGCAGGGCGGGCTTCGCGACACGTTCCGTGCCACAAGTCCAAGTATGCGGAACGCTCCGGCTCGCCGGCCGCGTCTGCGCCCTCGCCGGTGATGGAGAGGATGAGGGGCCACTCCCATTGCGCGGCCGCATCGCGATAGGCCGCGCTTGCATTCAGTTCGCGCCGCCACGCTTCGAGCCAAGGCGCGCTGAACAATTCCATCGGCGGGGCGCTACGGTCGCCGTCACTGGGAACGGCCATCAGCGGGTCTCGCCGGAATGTTCGCGCCGCGCGCTCGGGCCGATGGAGTCGTGCATGAGATCCTATTTCGGCGACTCGCCGGAATAGTCATAGAACCCGCGGCCGGATTTGCGTCCCAGATGACCCGCAAGCACCATGCGTTTGAGCAACGGTGGCGGCGCCATCAACGGGTCTTTGAATTCGTCGAACATGATCTCGGCGATGAAATAGGTGGTATCGAGGCCCACGAAATCGAGCAGGGTCAGCGGGCCCATCGGATGACCGCAACCAAGCTTCATCCCCTCGTCGATGTCTTCGCGCGACGCAAGGCCCGCCTCGAACATGCGAATCGCGTACAGCAGATACGGCACGAGCAGGCGGTTGACGATGAACCCTGGGGTGTCTTGTGCGAGCACCGCCGTCTTGCCAAGCTTTGCAGCGAACACATACAGCGTGTCGATGGTCTCCTGACTGGTGACGATCGTCTTCACGATCTCGACTAGTTTCATCAGCGGCACCGGATTGAAGAAGTGCAGTCCGGCGACGCGTTGCATGCGCTTGGTCGCCGCTGCCATTTCGATGACGCACAGGCTGGAGGTGTTCGAGCAGATGATCGCATGGGGAGCGAGCAAGCCATCGAGCTTCGCGAACAGCTCCTGCTTGACCGCCATATTCTCGACCACCGCTTCGATGACGAGATCGCAGTCTTTGAGATCGCTGATATCGACGGTGGTCTTCAATCGCGAGGTCGCCGCATCGCGGTCGCCGGCCGAGAAGGCGCGTCCGTCGCCCGCCTTGCCGCGCTCGACGAATTTGTCGAGCGATTTCTTGATCGCTGCCATGCCGCGGTTGAGCGCAGCCTCGACGGTCTCGAAGACGATGACGTCATAGCCCGCCATCGCTGCGGTTTGCGCGATCCCGGACCCCATAAGGCCGCAGCCGCAAACGCCGACTCGCTTGATTTCTGCCATGAACAGATAGCCCTTTAGCCCTTTCGGTCGATGTGTTGTCATCGAGAACTTGCGTCTGTTCTTCCTCGTGCCCTGCCGCGCAAGAATTGTGGCAGGCTCTGGGGAATGTGGCGGGCCATGTCGTCGTTGTCGCTCGCGTGCTCGCGCATTGCGCTCGCGTTCTTTTTGATTTCCGCCGCTGCCTGCGCGAAAGTCTCGACGCAAGAAGGCGCGCCGCCGGACGGCTCGTCGGGGATTCTTCGCATTTCCGACATCTCGGATCCGTCCACGCTGAACCCGATGCTCTCGGGCGCCGACTTCGTCTATCAACTGGCCGGCTACACGCTCGAATTTCTCGTCCAGCTCGACGACCAGGGCAACGTGATTCCGGTGCTGTGCGAACGAGTGCCCTCAGCGGAGAACGGCGATATCAGCGGCGATGGACTGACGGTGACCTACCATCTGCGCAAAGCCGTGACGTGGTCCGACGGGGCGCCGTTCACGTCCAAGGATATCGAGGCGTCCTGGCGCCAAGTCGTCAATCCCGCGAACAACGTGCAAGAGCGCGAAGGCTACACCGTCGTGGCGGGCATCGACACGCCCGACGCGCATACCGCCGTGGTTCACCTGATCCATCCGTACGCACCGTTTGTGACACGCTTTTTCGCCGCGATCCAAGAGGGTCCGATCGCGGTGATGCCCGCGCACCTCATCGGCAATCTCAAGGAGTTGAATGACGCGCATTACAGCACGCAGCCGGTGGGCACCGGACCCTTCGTCGTGCAATCGTGGGTGCGCGGCGGCGCGGTCACGTTCGTCGCGAATCCGCACTACTGGCGCGGCACGCCGGGCTTGCGCAAGATCATCTTTCAATCGCGGCCTTCGTCTGAGAACGAACTCGTGGGATTTCGTGCGGGCGAGATCGACGCAGATCTCGATGCGGGTCCGCAGCGGTTGCCCCAATTCCAAACGATCGCGGGCATGCATCCGATTCGGTCGCACAGTCTCAGGCTCAGCGTGCTCGACATGAACACCTCGCGCCCGCCGCTCGACGACGTGCGCGTCCGCCGCGCCGTCGCCTTCGCGGTCGACCGCGAGCGGCTGCTCCACAATATTTTTCATGGCGCCGGCGTGCTGGCCGACGAGTGGATACCCGATTGGAGCTGGGCATTCACGCGCGACGTCCCGCGCTACCCGCACGACCCGGCTCGCGCGAATGCGCTGCTGGACCAGGCCGGATGGCGCCGCGGCGCGGATGGTTTCCGCTACAAAGGATCGCAACGCCTGACGATGGTCTTCGTCGGCACGGCCGGCGACGGTGCGACGCAGCAGCTCTCCGCACTCGTCCAAGCCGATCTGCGGATCGTCGGCGCCGATATGACGATCAAGTACTATCCCTACGATCAGATCTTCAATCTCACGGGACCCATCCGCACGGCGAAGTTCGATTTTGCGGGCTACAGCTTCAGCGTCAACTACGATCCGGGCGCGCTCAACGACGACGGTTGCGACTATTTCGCGCCGCGGGGTGCGAACGACGCTCGTTACTGCGATCCGCATCTCGACGCGCTCGAAGAAGCGGGTCTCGCCACGAACGATCGGCCGGCGAGGAAGAAGATCTATGCCGAGATCGAGCGCGTGCGCATGGATGCGGTCGCCGGTCTGCCGCTATTCTTCCGGGATCGGGTGGGCATGGTCACGGATGGGCTCGAGGGCTACCGGCCGTCGCGCGGCATCATTCCGGAATGGAATGCCTGGCAATGGACGATGCGGTGATGATCAAGCGCTAACGCGCGAGGAAGTCTTCCGCGAGGTACAGCCCGTTTGTGCCGATCGCCACGCCGATGCCGACTTTGCGGTAGACGGGGCTGAGGATCGCTTCGCGGTGGCCGTCGTCTGGAGCCTGTTCGGCCATCATCATCGCGTCGAGCTTGTCGACCGCCTGCCACTCGTTTTGGAGATCGTTCACATCGAGGCCGAAGTAGGCGACGTTCTCGCCATAGAGCGACGCGAGTCCGCCTTCGCTCTTGAAGCGCTCGAACGGGCTGCGGCCCAATGCGTCGGTATGGCGCATGATACCGGCGGTCTCCATGTCCTTGGCCTGCGCCTGCGCTGCGCTTTCGGCAAGCGGGTCGATGGCAAGCTGAGAAAGGCCCGTGGCCGTGCGATGCGCGTTCAACAGTGCGAGCAGCCGGGCGCGAATCGCCTGCAGCGTTGCGGCGTCCGGCGCGGCAGCGATGCTGCCGGGGTGGGGAACCGGCGGCGCAAACGTGATCACACCATCGGGATAGGTGATTTCAAGGTTGAGAAAGGCGGCGATCGCCCTTGGTTCCGCGTAGTGCATGCCGGCATCGATCACCATCGGCCCGATGTATGCGTGTTCGCCGACCGAGAGCCGGCCGTCGCTCAACGTGTATTGGATGTCCATCGAATGCATGAGCGGCTCGACGGCCACAAGGACATGATCGCCTTCGGTCAGCGTCGGGATCGTCGATGCCTGCGTCGATTGCGGCAGCATCAAGGACATCGCCGCGAGGAGCGCGGCGCACAGTGCGAAGACGGCGGACTTGATCATCGAAGGTGGTGTGAACTCCCTTGTTCAACGCATCGAACCGAATTCAACCGGACAATCGACTTGACTGCGTGATGGGGATCACAAAGCGATGATCAACGCCCCAATGGTGACCGCGGCTACGCCGCCGCTAGCCCGATCGTACTTTCCCATATGCGAGCGGTGGACGTATTGCAATCACGCCGCGGTCGGCCCGCTCACGGTGCCGGCCCGCGACGCGATGGTCGCGGCGATGGACGCGCAGATGCTGACCGGCTGCAATGGCATCCTCGAGATCGAGGCGCGCAAAGACGACGTGCGGCAAGAGACGGCTGCCGCGATCGGTGCGGATGGCGACGAAATCGCGTTCATGCGCGCGACGTCGGACGGCGCGTTGCTTGGCGCAAACGGCATCGCATGGGAGGCCGGCGACGAGATCGTGCTGACCGACAACGAGTTCGGCGCGAACGCGTATCCGTGGTTGAATCTGCGAGACCGGGGCGTCCGGGTGCGGCTCTTGCGCGCCCCGGAGGAACGGCTAACGGTCGAGGCGCTCTCGCGCGTGGCGACCGCGCGCACGCGGCTTGTCGCCGTGTCGTACGTGACGTTCGGAGATGGGTATCGTCACGATGTCGCGGCCATCGGGGCGTGGTGCCGGGAGCGCGGCATCGTGTTCGCACTCGATGCGATGCAAGGTTTCGGTCATCTGCCGTTGGACGTGCACGCGTGGCACGTCGATCTCTGCTATTTCGGCGTCGCGAAATGGCTGCTCTCGCCGCAGGGGCTCAGCGTCGTGTACGTCAGGCGGGAATTGATCGATCGGCTGCGTCATGGGGCGTGCTCGTGGCGCTCGGTGCGCGAGCCGATGCGTTTCCTCGATTACGGGCAAGAACTCATCCCTGGCGCCGCGCGCTTCGAAGGCGGCACCATCAACTATCCGGCGCTGGTCGCGTTTCGCGAGAGCCTGCGCATCTTGACGGCGGCGGGCATGGCTGCGATCGAAGCGCACGTGCTCGCACTGACCGCCCACGTGATCGAGGCCGCGCATCGGGCCGGCATCGAAGTCGCCAGCTCGACGGCGCCCGGCACGCGATCGGGTATCGTGCTGCTGAAGCCCAGCGGGCGGTCGGTCGAGCAGTTGCAAGCATGCGCCGATGCGGCCAAGGTCCAAGTCACCGTGCGCGACACCGGGGTACGCGTCTCACCGCACGGCTACAACACCCTCGCTGAAATGGATCGCGTGATCGAGACGTTCGCGGCCGGTCAATAACCCTCGTCGGCGATCCGGGCGGTCGTCATCACCGCGTCGCTCATGCCGTGGATCAGCCGCTTGTCCGCCGGCACGATCGTGGCGAGGACGCCGGACAGATGCGCTTCGTCGCCTGCGACAAAATAGTACGGGCACAACCGGACGCGTCCGTCCATCGGTCGCATATCTCCCGACGCGGCGTCGAGGTACGAGACCTGGACGCGCCGCCCTTTGTGGAAACGCTGGAGGACATGCGGCGTCTTCTCGAAGACCGAGAGCCCGCCGTCGATGACCGCCATCCATTCATCGCGGGTGAGGTCGTTGGCCACGTGCACGCCGCGGCTGCCCCACGCCAGCTCGGAAAATCCGGAAGGTTTCACGACGAATTGGCGCTCGGACTTCGAGAGCGCATAGAGTTGATTCCACGCCTGCAACGGCCGGCCGTCGACCACGAGCCCTGCGATCGCCGCCTGCGGCGGCAGCGGTCTCGGGTCCAAGATCCACGTCTGGGGGAAGATCTTCATCAACCGCGCGTAGGTCTCGGGCCCGAGTTCTTGCAGCCAGAGCGATCCAAGCGCGGGATTGTGAAAGAGTCCGAAGAGCAGTTTTTCTTCGAGGAACGACTTCGGCGGCGACGTGACCGAAACGCGTTTGTGGCGTGCCGCGTAGAACATCAGCTCTTGTTTTGGGATGTTGAGCAGATCGAAGAGCTCGAAGAAGCGGTAGAGCACGTCGACCGTTCGCCGCCCGGCGGGCGTGTCGACGACGAGCGCCTCTTCGGTGAACACGACATTTTCCGGCGCGACGGTGATCGCGTCTGCCTGACCGGTCGCGGTGACCGCATTCGCGAGCCAGTCCATCTCACCGCGGTAATCGTTCGATTCGCGTGAGACCACAATGGCGACGACCGGCTTTTCTTTGCCGTTCGCGAGCGATACGGCCATCCGCGCGAAGCCGCGCTGGATGCCGTCGAACTCGCCGATCTGATCGTACCCGAGTTCGCAATACGTCTCACCCATCGCGCCGACGAAGCCGAGGCCGCCCGGCACAGAATCCAATTCGCTTGCGATGAACCCGTCGTCGGTGAGAATGACGTCGGGCCGGATGACGCCGGGCAGTTCGTTCTTGAAGCGGTTCTGCCGCTGCAACCGGACGATGTGCTCCGGTTTGCCGAATTCAAGATATTCGGCCATGAAGCGCGGCGCGGTGCCGCGCACGCTTTGATAGTAGAGCTTGTTGGCCGCGCGATAGAATTTGAGGAGGTCGGCGCCGAGGATCTCGAATGCGGCGACGGTCTGCGGTTTGAGCGGGAACGGCTCCGGAGAGATGCGCCATGCCGTCTTTGTGGGGTCCGGAACTTCCGGACTTGCGACGCTGCGGAAGAGATGCGGTGAAAGATTGGTGGCGACGAAACGCGCACGGTCGGCGGGCGAGAGAGGCGTCAGGACTTTTGCGCTACAGGCCACGGACGTCACCGGCCTTCACGCGCGAGGTTTCATTGCGACAAGGACAGGGCGGCGGAAGTTTTGGCTGCTTGTTCAAGCGATAGAGGTGACGGATCATGCTCGCCTTTACGGTACGGACGGTAGACGTTCGCCGCATTGTCCGAGGCGGCGGACCTCTCCTCCCGGCCACGGACCGCTCAAGGCGCGCATTCCGGCAGCGACGAATGCAGGCCGGCCATGTCGCTCAACGTCGCCGTCGCCGCATCGGAGTTGACAAAACGATACGGGCCCGTCGAAGCGGTGCGCGGCATCGAATTCTCCATACGGCGTCAGGAATGCTTCGGATTCCTCGGCGTCAACGGCGCCGGCAAAACCACCACGATGAAGATGGTGTACTGCCGGATCGCAAAGACGTCGGGCAGCTTGCACGTCCTCGGACTCGACGCATCGGGTCATGCGGGCGACATCAAGCGCCGCATCGGCGTCGTGGCACAACAGAATGCGCTCGACCCCGAGCTGACGGTCATCGAGAATCTCATGACCTACGCGGGATTCTTCGACATCGCGCGCGATGCGGCGCGCGCAAAAGCCGACGCCTTGCTTCGCAGCTTGAGTCTGGACGGCAAACACGACGCACGTATCAAAGACCTTTCCGGCGGGATGCAACGCCGGCTGGTCATCGCCAAAGCGCTGCTCAACGATCCCGAACTTCTCGTGCTCGACGAACCGACCACCGGCTTGGACCCGCAAGCGCGGTTGATGGTGTGGGAGATGCTTTCATCGCTGCGAGCCCGCGGCCTCACCCTCGTGCTGACCACGCACGACATGGATGAAGCAGCGCGACTCTGCGACCGGCTCGCGATCATGGACGAAGGCCGCATTTTTGCCGAAGGTACGCCGCACGATCTCATCGCGCAGTATGCGGCGCGTGACGTCCTCGAATTGGCCGGCGGCGATATCATCCCCGATGACGGCGGCCTCGAGGCGCTCATCGTGCGCCGCGAACACCACGGCGCGACCACCTATCTGTACAATGAGGACAACCGCGCGCTGCTGCGCGCGCTCGCCGCACGCGGCATCGATCCCGCGCGGCACGTCGCTCGGCCGGCGACGCTCGAGGACGTGTTTTTGAACATCACCGGACGGGATCTGGCGGAATGAATCCGGCCGAAGCATTCATTCGTCCGAATTCGTGGCGCGTGTGCCGGCGCAACTTGCTCGCCTGGCAGAAGTACGCGTGGTCGAGCGTCACCATCAACATCATCGAGCCGCTCGTGTACTTTCTCGCCTTCGGCTACGGCCTTGGCGCGTACTTCACGTACGGCGTGCACGGATCGCTGCTGCAATATATCGGACCAGGCATGCTTGGCCTCACGGCCGTCAATTCCGCGACGTTTGACGCAGCGTGGGGCGGTTACGAGCGGCTGACCAACAATGGGGTCTACGAATCGATGGTCACCGCGCCCGTCGCACCGGAGGAGATCGCGGCCGGCGAATACCTCTGGCAGGCGTTCCGTGCCGTGCTCTACGGTTCGATCTTCCTCTGCGTGATCGCGTCGCTCGGCTTGGTGCACTCGTGGCTCGCGCTCCTGTGTTTGCCGGTGCTCGCGCTCACCGGCGTGCTGTTCGCGATTCCAGCGCTGTACATGGCGTTCATCGTCAAAACGCCGGAACATCTCTTCTACTACTTCGCGCTCATCGCCACGCCCATGGTGATGTTCGGCGGCGTGTTTTTCCCGCTCGACAAGCTCCCACGATGGGCGTTTGACATCGCATGGTGCACGCCGCTCTATCACGCGGTGAATGCGTGCCGGGCACTCGTCACCGGCGCAGCTTCGTGGTCGACGTTGGGCGAAACCGGTTGGCTGATCGCCGCCATCGCGGTGCTCGTCTGGCTGCCGCACGCTGCGTTACGCCGCAAACTCGGCAACTAAAGCGTCAGGACGCGGCGTTCAGATACCGCTCGCGTAGTTCTCGCTTGAGGATCTTGCCGGTCCCGCCTTTGGGAAGCGGGGCATCTGCAAATGCGAAACGGTGCGGGACTTTGAAGCCCGCGAGCTTTCCTTTGCAGTGCGCGATGAGGGCCGCCTCGTCGACGTCCATCCCCCGTTTGCGGACGACGATGGCCATCGGAACTTCGCCCCAATGCGCGTCGGGTGCGGCGATGACGGCGCACTCTGCAACCGACGGATGCTCGTAGATGACTTTTTCGATTTCGATCGAGGAGACGTTCTCGCCGCCCGTGACGATGATGTCTTTCTTACGGTCGACGATGCGGAGATATCCGTCCGCATCGATCGTGCCGACGTCGCCCGTGTGGAACCAGCCGTCGATCATCACCTGATCCGTCGCCTCGGCGTGGCCACGATATCCGGCCATCACGGAATTTCCGCGCGCGACGATTTCGCCACGCGACGTCCCATCATGGGGTAGGATGCGGAGCAGATCGTCCATGACCTCCACGCGAACGCCGGGAATCGGAATTCCCGCCGTCGTGCGCTTGTCGCGCAGCTCGTCGTCCGAGCCGGTGGCGCCGCGTTTGGTCATCGCGACGGTCAGGACGGGCGACGTTTCGGTCAGCCCGTATCCACACATCACCGCGCATCCGGGTAAACGCTCGTCGAGTGCGCGCACGAGGCCAGGCGGGCTTGCTGCTCCGCCCACCATCAGGCGGCGCAATGAACTGAGATCCCGCTTTTCGAAGGCCGGATCCGCGAGCAGCGCGAGAGCCATCGTCGGCACAAAAAAGGCGTCGGTGATGCGCTCACGTTCGATCGTCTCGAGCACTTGTGCGGGATCGAACCGCGGCAGCATCACGTGGCGGCCGCCGGTCAACGTCACCGAATGCGGCGTGCCCCAGCCGTTGACGTGGAAGAGCGGAATGCTGTGAAGCTGGACGGTGCGGTCGTCGCAGCCGAGCAGAAGCGCGCCGCCAAGGGCGTGGAGCACAAGCGAACGATGCGTGAGCATGACGCCTTTCGGCCGTGCGGTGGTTCCGCTCGTGTAGAAGAGTTCTGCGACGTCGTCTTCGCTAAGGTCGGGTCGCGCAAATGTCGTCGGCGCACCCGCAAGCAAGCTTTCGAAGTCCTCGCCGTCGAGCGGCGAGGCTGCGGCCGGATCGCCGCCCATCAGGATCACGGTGCGAAGTTGCGTCAACCGCGCGCGGACCGGCGCGAGCAGCCCTGCGAGCGCGCGGTCGACGACGGCCGTTGAAGCGCCGGAATCGTTCAGGATATAGGCGATGTCCTCGGGCGTCAACCGGATGTTGATCGGTAAGAGCACCGCGCCCATCTGCGGAACCGCATAGTAGCCTTCGAGCAGGCGATGGCAATTGAAAGAGATGTAGGCGACGGCGTCGCCGCTTTTGACGCCCAGTCGCGCAAAAGCCGCCGACGCGCGGTCGGCGCGCTCGGCGAGACGGGAGTACGTCAGCCGCTCGTCGCCGCATGACACCGCAAGCGAGTTGCCGTAGAGGTTGCGCGCCCGGTCGATGAAATCGACGACGAGCAGCGGTACGTTCATTTCGGCGCCGTGATGAGATCCATATTCTGCTTGAAGATCGCGGGCGGGATGAATCCTCGCCACACGGCGCGCACGATACCTTGCCGGTCGATGAAGACGCTCTTCGGCAGCGTATCGATCTGATATGCCGCCCCTACTGCGCCGGGGTCGATGACGATCGGATACACGATTCCCATCTGTTTTGCAAACGGTCCGACCTGGGCTGGTGCCTCAAGCTCGTCGATGCCCAGAAACGCGACATGCGACTTCAAAGCCGGATATTGCTTGACGATGAACGGCAGTTCTTGTTTGCACGGTTGGCACCAGCTCGCGAAGAAATTGACGTACACCGGTTTACCTTTGAGGTGCGCGAGCGAGATCTTCGTACCGTTCGTCGTTTCGAGATCGATCGGCGGTGCCGGTTTGCCGACGGCAAGCGGCAGGTCCGCAGCCGCAGCGATCGGCGTGAGAATCGCAAGGGAGAGGATCAGTGCGCAAAGCACTTGATGGCGTTTCATGTGGTACGATACGTTCCTCATCGAATGAAGCAGATTGGTATTCAATGGTGATGCGATGCACACGCATCCGAGTAGCGCCCGTCACTCCCGCGCGCATTTCGAGGAATACGGGACGGACTTAACCGCATGTGACGCATCCTCCCTTTACTAACGTTCCCGCGGAACCGATGGTATCACGGTCATGAAGATCTCCGCGCGCCAGGTTCGGGCAGTCCTTGATGCATACGTGCATCACGCCGGCGACGCTGCGCGCGGAACATCGGACACACAACCGAAGCGGCTCAAGACGGCGGCGTCTGACGAGATCCGGCGCGAGTTCGAACTATTGCCGGAGGAGCGCGATATTGTCGTCCACGACCTACGCGCCAAAATCCGGTCAGGAAGCTACTTTGTGTCGAGCACCGAGATCGTCGACGCTCTGCTCGGTCGCCTCGCGGCGAACCTCATCGTCCGGCACTAATTTCCGGCTACTGGAAACCTGCCAAAGGATGCCGCTTCGCACCGGTGGAACGCCTGTCTCCCCATTTGGCGCTCACGCTGTTCGGTGAACGACATGCTTGTATTGACCCGCAAGCTCAACCAAGAGATTGTGATCGGCGACGATATCCGGATCACGATCGTCGCGGTCGGAGGCGATCAGGTGAAAGTCGGCATCACCGCACCACGCTCTATTCCGGTGCACCGCTCCGAAGTGCTGCGCGAGCGAACTGCGAATATCGTCAAGCTTGACGCGTTACGAGAACCGGCCGGCATTCGCTGACCGCCGCGCGGCTACGCCTCGCCGAGCAGCGCACGCATCGTCGATAACAGTCGCACCGCCGCCGAATCGCGATCGCGGGTCACCTCTGCGAGGCCCGCTGCGCCCATGATCTCACGCCACGCCGCCACCAACGCCGCACTGCGATAGCCCGCTAGCGCTTGCGAGGCCGCATATGCGGCCCTCGCGGGAGCGCCCAGTAACGAATCCGGTAGGAGCGCCGCGCTTGCGAGCCGCTCACCGACATCGGCGGCCGCGGAATCGAGGGCGCGTTCGAGCGCGATCACGTCGTCTTCGCCGAGTCTGACGTACAGCGACGGCTCGCCGAGCGGGGCGTTTCGCAACGCCGGAGCCGCCGCGCGGCGTGCGATATTTGGGGCCCGCGAGCCTGCATCGAACGGCGCGCAAGCGATCGCCTCGTGCAGCAGCCCGTGATCGATCGCACCCGACCACGCCAAGCGCGCCAGCGTTACCGTGATCAGAGGCCTATAGCAATGCACGCCCGCGCGTTGCAAGAGCGCTCGATCGTGGTCGATCGTCGCCGTCGCAGAGCGATTGCGACCGGGCGCATCGTCTTCGATGATGGCGTCCTCGTCGGCCACGAGCACGATCGCCGGATCGAGTCCGACTTCGCGCACACTTTCATCGGTCGTTGGACTCAGCGCACCCGTGGAGGCAGCGCGTTCGGCGAGCAGCCGCCTCCGGCGCGCATCGACCAGGAGCATGTCGGCGGTCGGCCGATTTTCGGAGCCGGTCATTGTGCGCCGCTCACGACGCGCGCTTCCAGAACATCCACCACGGCATCGCCTGGATGGGCCGGCCGCGCTCGACGGCCGGCGCGGATGGCTGAGCGCCGCTTTCCGGTTTGTCGATGACGTTCGCGGCCGCGGCTTCGACGTCGTCCACACAGACGGCCGATCGTCCGCTCTGCGCTGCTTCTTCCATACTCTCGCGCGCGAGCACGGTGAGCCGGCGCGGCAGACCTACGGCATGACGCCAGAGCAGCGCGGCGCTGTCGGGTCCGAACGGAGACTCCGGCCGCGCGTACCCAGCGTGCCGCAAACGATGGTCGATCATCGCCGCCGCCTCGCTCTCGGTGAGCGGCCGCAACTGCAGCAGCAGCGCGATCCGATCGCTCACATTCGGTTTCGCGCGGAGCATGCCGGTCAGCTCGGGCTGCCCTGCGAGGACGATTGAGAGCAGCTTGCGGTCATCTAATTGATAGTTGAGGAGCGAGCGTAGGCTTTCGAGCAGCTCCGGCCGCAAGCACTGCGCCTCGTCGATGAACAAGACGGCCTGCCGCTGCTCTTCGGTCGCGGTGGCGAACAGCGCGCGCTTGAGCGCGTCTTTGCGTGTTCGCACGCCTGATTCGGCGGGCGTATCGAAGCCGAACGCGCCGAGAATTCCCGCGAGCAACTCAGACTCGTTCTCGAACACCGGATCGAGGATCGCGGCGACGAGAAACCGTTCGTCTTGGAGCAGCGGCTCTTGCGCCGCGTTGAGCAGGGTTGTCTTACCGGCGCCGATCGGTCCGACGACGACGGCGAGCCCGCGGCCTTGCGCTAGGCATTCCGTCAACCGACGCTTTGCATGCGCACACGAGATCGTCTCATAGTAAAAAGCTGGGTCGGCCGTATCCAAGAACGGATCGCGACGCAGCCCGAACGCCTCACGGAACATCGCGCGCATCCTTCCAGCGCCATCGCCCGCGCGCCCCCCTAGCACGGGATGATCAGCGGTGCAAAGCGTACGGTCCTCCATGGGCCGTCAAACGTGGTCACGGGTCTTCGCCGGAGCAACGATCGGTCTGTGGGTAGTCGCGTTCTTCCCACTAGAAGCTCACACGACGAAGTCTATATTGTCGGCGGGAGTAGCGGGAACGATGACCTTCAACACGTTCGTCGGCTTTTCAGTACGGCCAAGCTTCGACACTCTCTGGACTGCCTGCTTTGGAATCGCGGCGACGCTCCTTGCCGTGATGGCGCCCCGTGGGTCATTCAAACGGGGTTGAGGAATCCGCCGGTCGATTTCAATTCGATCACGCATTACCGTCCTCAACGTAGCCCACAACACAGAGTCGGTGGCGATTTGCGCGGCCTGCATCGATGTGTTATACTACCGTGGGCTATCGGACTGGACATTTCGTTCGCCGACGCCTGAAATTTAGGACCGCATTCGGCCCTAGTTAACGTAAAAGACGTGGCCTGTCCCCTCACCGGGCGGGCTGGAAAGAAGGC
>DATBOZ010000016.1:0-31182 GCA_036561585.1 Candidatus Eremiobacteraceae bacterium
GCCGGCGATGCTCCATATCTCGCGTGGATCTATTCCGACCCCGACGTGATGCGCTATATCCCGCCCGGCGACGCATGGGATCAGGCGAAGATCGACCGGTTCGTAGCGATCTGTCAGGAGCGCTACGTGACGCCCGGGTTCGGCATGTGGGCTGCAGAGCTGCGCGAGTCGCCCGCCATAGTCGTGGGGCATTGCGGCCTCAAGCTTCTCGCCACGACTCAGGACGTCGAGATCGCGTGGATCTTCGGCAAGGCGTATTGGAATAAAGGGCTTGCGACCGAAGCCGCACGCGCGGTCCTAGAACACGGATTTACCAAGCTCGCGCTCCCGCGCATCGTCGCGGTCGCCGAGCCGCCGAACGGCGCGAGCTTGCGGATCATGCGCAAACTCGGGATGGCCTTGCAAGGCGGCGCGCACTATTACGACCGCGATCTGACGATGTACGCGCTCGAGGCGCGAGATTATGCGCTTTCGCGGGAGGCGGGCGCGGCGGCTGACTCGAATCAGTAAGCCCGGCTCCTCCAAGATCACGATCGGTCGAAAGGGCTGGATCCCACCGTGAACACGTCCACCACGTCCGCGCTCCGTGAGAAGCTCGTCGTATTTTCATCTGCCGCCGTCCAACGCACCATCGAGCGACTCGCCCATCAGATCCTCGAACCGAACGGCGCCAGCACCAACCTCATGCTGATCGGCATCCGCCGCGGCGGCGAAAATCTGAGCCGCAGGATCGCGGCCGAGATCAAGAAGCGGACCGCGGTCGACGTGCCGGTGGGGTTTCTCAATATCAACCTCTATCGAGACGATGATGCGCGCCGCGAGCTGCCGGACAGCGAAATCGGGTCCGATGTCACCGGCCTCGAACTGGTCTTGGTAGACGACGTCCTATTCACCGGACGCACCGTCCGTGCGGCCTTGGATGCCTTGATCGACCGCGGCCGGCCCTCCGCCATCCGCCTGTGCGTGATGGTGGACCGCGGCATCCGGGACTTGCCGATCCAAGCGGATTACGTCGGGCGGTTCGTGCCCACATCGCGCGCCGAACGCATCGTCGTCGATCTCCGGCCGGAGCCGAGCGACAGCGACCGGGTCGTCATCTGCGAGCGTTCATGACCGGTGCCCGCCATTTCCTCGATCTCGATGACGCGACGCGCGCCGATATCGAGGAGTTGGTGGCACGCGCACTGGATCACAAGCGCGGTGTTCCCGACGGCGATCGGCTTCTGCGCGGCCGCATGGCGCTCGGCATGTTCTTCGAGGCGAGCACGCGGACGTCGTTGTCGTTTCAAACCGCATGCGTGCGTCTCGGCGGCCACTGGATGGACTTCAACGTCGGTTCGTCGTCGTTCGCGAAAGGCGAAAGCCTCGAGGATACGATGCGCACTATACGGGCGATCGGCGTCGACGCGATCGTCGTCCGGCACGAAGAAAGCGGATTTCCGCACGCGTTGGCGCGCTTTTTTGAGGGCAGCATGATCAACGCGGGCGACGGCCGCCACGCACATCCCTCGCAAGGGATTCTCGATGCGGTCACACTCGTCGAAGAATTTGGCACGCTCGACGGCCGACATCTGGTCATCGCCGGAGATGTGCGTCACAGCCGGGTCGCGCGCTCATCGGGTCGCGCGGCGTGGCTACTCGGCGCGAAGGTCACGCTGTGCGGCCCCCCACAGCTGCTGCCGGCTTCGGCACCGGGTTGGGGTTTCGCCGAATTGGCGACCGATTTGGACGCGCTCATCCCAGCCGCCGATGCGCTGATGCTGCTTCGCATCCAAAAGGAACGCGACGATGGCGCCGAGCTGCCGCCGGCATACGAACTTGCGACGGGCTACGGTCTGGACGAGCGACGGATGCAGGCACTTGTACCGCACGCGATCGTGATGCATCCTGGACCGGTCAATCGCGGCATCGAGATCGCGGCGGCGTGCGTCACGCACGAACGTAGCCGCATCGAGCGTCAGGTGCGCAACGGGGTCTTCGCCAGGATGGCGATCCTCGAGGCTTGTCTGGCCGGTCACGCATGACGACGCACGGCAATCGCGATTTCGTCGGCGGGCGCGTCATCGATCCGACGCAAGGCATCGATGCGATCCGCACGATCGTCGTGCGCAACGGCGTCGTCGCGGCGCTGCGCGATGACGCGCCGTCATCGCCGGACCCGTCTGTGGAACGCGTCGATTGCGTGGGTATGGTCCTCAGTCCTGGCTTTATAGATCCGCACGTCCACCTGCGCGAGCCCGGCGATCCGCAGAAGGAGACGCTCGCGTCCGGTCTCGCCGCCGCCGCCGCAGGCGGCTTCACTGCAGTCGCCGCGATGCCCAACACGCGCCCGCCGTGCGACAATGCGGATGCGGTCGGGCATCTGCGCGCAGCCGCCGAAGACGCGGGCCGCGTTCGATGTTATCCGGTCGGAGCGGTGACGGTCGGCCTCGAGGGCGACGCGATCGCAGCCTTGCGCGAAATGGCGGCCGCCGGTGCGGTCGCATTTTCCGATGACGGCTCGCCGACGAAGTCGCTGAAGGCGCTTTACAACGCCGCACGTCTCACCGCGGATCTGCCGCAACCTTTTCTCTCGCACTGCGACGATCATTCGTTCGACGGTGCTTTGATGCACGACGGCGCGGTTGCCGATCTGCTCGGCATCGCTGGGAGCCCGTCGATAGCCGAGGCTGCGACCGCAGCGCGCGATCTTTTAGTCGCGCAAGCGACCGGCAAGACGTGGCATCTGTGTCACGTGAGCGCTCGAGAGACCTTGGATGTGCTTCGTTGGGCGCGTTCGCGCGGAGTCCATGCGACCGGTGAAGCGACGCCGCACCATCTCCAATGCAGCGAGGAATTGCTGCGCGGATTCGCCGCGCGGATGCGGGTCAATCCCCCGTTGCGGAGCGAGCGCGATGTCGAGGCATTGCGCGAATCCGTCCGCGACGGCACGATCACCGTTTTCGCATCCGATCATGCGCCGCATACAGAAGAAGAGAAGGGGCGGCCGATGGCGCACGCGCGGGTCGGGTTTAGCGGTCTCGAGACTGCGGTCGCCGCGACTTTTGACGCGCTTGCCGGCGTGCCGCTCGACACGATGATCGCGAATTTCTCCACCAACGTCGCCGCGCTGTTAGGCGTGGCGGGCGGTTCGCTCAAAGTCGGATCGCCGGCAGATATCACCGGGCTGTATCTCGACCGGCCGTGGATCGTTGATGTCACGAAGTTTCGCTCCAAGGGTCGCGTGACGCCGTTTGACGGGCGGACGTTTGCCGTTCGGCCTGCGTTGACCGTCGTCGGTGGCGTCGTCGTCACGTGAGCAGCGCAGCAGTCTTGCTGCTCGCCGACGGAGCGGCATTTCACGGCGTGGGTCTCGGTCCCGCGGGTATCGCCGAGGGCGAAGCGGTGTTCTTCACCGGCATGACCGGGTATGAAGAAGCGCTCACCGATCCTTCGTACAACGGACAACTCCTGATCTTTTGTTACCCGCTCATCGGCAACTATGGCGTCGATCCGGCCGTTCGCCAGCACCGGCGCATCGTCGCGGGCGGCGTCATTTGCAAGCGGATGACGCGCCACCCAAGCCATTGGCGCAGCACCGGCAACGTGCCCGACTGGCTCGATGCGGCGGGCGTCCGCGGCATCGAAGGCATCGACACGCGCGCACTCGTCACTCGTCTGCGCGAAGAAGGCACGATGCGCGCCGTGCTCGCGGTCGGCGATGCTGCGGTCGCTCAGGCCCCGGCGGCCTTGGAAGCGTACCGGCGCAAACCGCTCGCGACCCCCGATCTTGTCGAAGCGGTTTCCGCCAAGGGCGATCCGTCGAGGGGCGCCGGACCGCTTCGGGTCGCGCTGCTCGATTGCGGCGTCAAGGACAACATCGCCAACTACTTGGCAGCTGAAGGCGCGGTCGTACTCGAGGTGCCGTACGATACGACCTTCGACGAGATCCTTGCGCTCGGCGTCGACGGGCTGCTCGTCAGCAACGGACCCGGCGATCCGTCGGAACTCGACACCGTTGTCAACACGCTGCGGCGCGCCGTCGCGCACCGCACCCTCCCGACGTTCGGCATCTGTCTCGGTCATCAGCTGTTGGCGCTTGCGCTGGGCGGCAAGACGTTCAAGATGAAGTACGGCCACCGGGGCGGCAACCAACCGGTGCAGGACGTCCGCACCGGCAGCGTGATCATCACCGCGCAGAACCACGGCTATGCGGTGGACGCCGCATCGCTGCCGGCCGGCGTCGAACAGACGATGATCAATCTCAACGACGGAACGAACGAAGGCTTGCGGCACCGGACGCTGCCGGTCGAATCGGTGCAGTTCCACCCCGAGGCGTCGCCTGGCCCAGGTGATGCGCGCGGCATCTTCAAGCGGTTCGTCGACGTGATGCGTCGTGGCTGACTTCAAACCGCCGCAATCGGTCTTGGTGCTCGGCTCCGGCCCGATCGTCATCGGCCAAGCCGCCGAGTTCGACTACGCCGGCGTGCAAGCGTGCCGGGCGTTGCGCGAGGAAGGCTGCCGGGTCGTGCTCGTCAACTCGAATCCGGCGACGATCATGACCGATCCGGAGATGGCCGACGCTGTCTACCTCGAACCGCTCACGCCGAGTTACGTGGAGTCGGTCATCGCGCGCGAGCGCCCGGATGCGATGCTCGCCACCCTCGGCGGACAAACAGGTTTGAATCTTGCCGTCGCGCTAGCCGAACGCGGCGTCCTCGATCGCTACGACGTCCGCCTGCTCGGCACGCCGTTGCGCACGATCCGCATCGCCGAAGATCGCGACCTGTTCAAGAAAGCGATGCTCTCGATCGGCGAGCCGGTGCCGGAGTCGGTCATCGTGACGCGGATCGAGCAGGGGATCGCATTTGCGGAAACGGCCGGCTATCCGCTCATCATCAGGCCAGCGTATACCCTCGGGGGGACGGGCGGCGGCATCGCGTACGATCGCGCGCAACTCGAAGAGATCCTCACCTCCGGACTCAAAGCGAGCATCATCCATCAAGTGCTGCTCGAAACGTCGCTATTGGGATGGAAGGAAGTCGAGTACGAAGTGCTGCGCGATGGTGCGGACAATTGCATCGTCGTCTGCAACATGGAGAATTTTGATCCGGTCGGCATTCATACCGGCGACTCCATCGTCATCGCGCCATCGCAAACGCTCTCGGACCGTGACTATCACCGGCTGCGCACCGCCGCGATCAACATCATCCGCCACTTGAGCGTCGAAGGCGGCTGCAACATCCAATTCGCGTTGGACCCGAAGAGCGACGCGTACCAGATCATCGAAGTCAATCCGCGGGTCTCTCGTTCGTCGGCGCTCGCGAGCAAAGCCACCGGCTACCCGATCGCTAAGATCGCCACGAAGATCGCGCTCGGCAAGCGGCTCTCGGAGATCCCGAATCCGGTGACCGGCGTGACCATGGCCGCATTCGAACCGACGCTCGACTATTGCGTCGTCAAAGTCCCGCGCTGGCCGTTCGACAAGTTTCCGCTCGGCGACGCCCACCTTTCGAGCCAGATGAAATCCACCGGCGAGGTGATGGCGATCGGCCGGACTTTCTCGCAAGCGATGATGAAGGCCGTTCGCGGTTCCGACATCGGCCGCGACAGCCTGACCGGTTGGAAATTCGCGCAGTGGAGCGACGACGAACTTGACGACGTTCTGCGCGCGGCCACCCACGAGCGGCTCTACGTGATCGCCGAAGCGCTGCGGCGTGGCCGCAGCGTCGATTCGATCGCTGCGCTCACCGACATCGACGTGTTCTGGCTGTGGGAGCTCAAGGAGCTCGTCGCTACCGAAGAGCGTCTTCGCGTCGACTCGTCGCCCGGTGCGATGCACGACGCACGTCTCCAAGGATTTGCCGACACGACGATTGCGCGCTTGACCGGCGCACCGCTCACTCAGATCAGATCGGCGGGCGGTTCGGAACGGGCCGCGTACAAAATGGTCGACACCGGCGCTGCAGAGTTCCCGGCGCGCTCGCCGTACTACTACGCGACTGCGGGGGAAGAAGACGAACTGCGGCGCCCCGCCGGCCGGAGCGTGGTGGTCGTGGGCAGCGGACCGATCCGTATCGGACAGGGCATCGAGTTCGACTACTCGTGCGTGCACGCGGCGTGGGCGCTCAACGAAGCAGGCGTCGCGTCCGTGGTGCTCAACAACAATCCGGAAACGGTCAGCACCGATTTCGACATCTCGGATGTGCTCATCTTCGAGCCCCCGTGCGTCGACGAAGTCGAGTCCGCGGTCCGCGCGACCGGCGCCGATGGCGTCCTGCTCGGATTCGGCGGCCAAACGCCGATCAATCTCGCGCGCGAGTTGACCGCGCGCGGCGTCAACGTACTCGGATCGGATCAGACGGTGCTCGACATGGCGGAAGATCGCCAGAAGTTCGACGACGTATTGCAGCGACTCGGCGTCGCCCGGCCGGAGGGGCACACCGCGCTGTCTTTCCGCAAAGCGCGTGAGATCGCGCGTGAACTCGGTTTTCCGGTCCTCGTGCGCCCATCGTACGTTCTCGGCGGCCGTGGGATGGAGATCGTCTTCAATGAAGCGCAGCTCGCCGCGTATGCGGAGAGCGCACCGCCGATCGAGCCGCACGCTCCATTGCTGGTCGATAAATACGTCGCCGGGATCGAAGTCGAGGTGGACGCGGTCTACGACGGCGAGTCGATCGTCATCCCTGGCATCTTCGAGCACGTCGAACGCGCAGGCATCCACTCCGGCGACTCCATGGCCGTCTATCCGACGCAGACCATCGGCAACGAGATGGAGGCGCGAATAGCACGCGTGACGGAAAGTTTGTGCGCGGCGCTCGGCATTCGCGGGCTCATCAACGTCCAGTACATCGTGCACGGCGGCGACCTCTTCGTCATCGAGGCCAATCCGCGGGCGAGCCGCACCGTGCCCATCATCGCGAAGCTCACGGGTGTGCCGCTCGTCGCGGCCGCCGCGCGCGTCGCGCTCGGCGAAAAGCTCGCCGACATGGGCCTGCCGTTAGGACTCGTCCCGCGTCCGGGCTTCGTGGCGGTCAAAGTTCCGGTCTTCTCTTTCGCCAAACTGCGTCGGGTTGAGTCGATGCTTGGTCCGGAGATGAAGTCGACCGGCGAAGTCTTGGGCATCGATGATACCTATGCCGGCGCGCTGCTCCGCGGGCTCATCGGCGCAGGCATCGCTCCGCCGCCGCCCGGCGGGCGGATCTTGCTTTCCGTCTCCGATGCGGAAAAACCCGACGCGCTATCGATAGCGCGTACATTCGTCGAGATGGACTATCACGTCTACGCCACGCCGGGGACTTGGAGACTGCTGACCGATTCGGGCATCGCGGCCGAACGCGTGAACAAGATCCACGAAGGCTCGCCGCACGTCATCGATCTGATCATGGAGAACGGCGTCGACCTCGTCATCAACGACGCCGCGGGAACATCGTCGTCGCAAAGCGATGGCCAACGCATCCGTCGTGCGGCGGTCGAAGTCGGCGTCGCGTGTCTCACGTCGCTCGACACCGTTCGCGCGCTCTTGCTCGCCTTGGCTGCCCGGACCGACGCGGCTCCCGAGGTCCGCGCGCTGCAAGACTACGTGCGCCCGATGCTCGCCCTCTAGGAGCCGGTCTATAGGGGCCGACTTTCATCGTCGGCCCGACGAGCATCGCTCGCCCAAAAAAGCTAGGGTGAGCGTTGCTCACCCTACTACAATGGCCGACCATAATGGTCGGCACTACACGCCTTATACGGGTTTGGCTGGGGTTGCGGCGAGGAGCATCTCGTGGCGCTGGCGCTTCCACACAAACGTATAGTACAGGGTCTGCAGCGACAACGCGACGACGAACGCCGCCGGATAGCCATACCAAATCCCATCGATTCCGATATGGCGCGAAAGGACAAAAGCCACGGGCACTTCGACCGCCCAGATCGAGAAAATACCATTGAGGGTGGGCCACAGCACCGTGCCGCTCGCGCGCATGATGCCCGATAACACCGCAGAATTCCCGAAGATGAGGTAGCCCCACAACGTGATCATGAGCAGCCGGTGGGCGACGGCGACCACATCCGGATTCGTGATGAACAGAGACACGAGATCGTTCGAAAAAATATAACAGAGTCCGATGAGCACCGCTCCGACGGCATAGTTCAACGCAACACCGGCATGCACCACGCGACGCAGCAGATCTTCGCGCTTCGCGCCGATGGCTTGAGCGCCGAAGATCGACGCCGCAATGCTGATACTGACCGCCGGGAACTGGACGTAGCTCACGATCTGATTGACGGCGCCGTACGCAGCGGTCGCCGACGACCCGAAATGATTCACGAACGTGATCACAGCGACTTCGGACAGCGAGATCATCACAACCTGGATGCCGGTGGGAAATCCGATGCGCACGAGTTGGACGAAAATCGGCCACCGGATGCGCAGATTGTGGATGGTCTCCGCGTCGAGCGCGAGCGGATGTTTGACCGCTCGCAGGTAGATGATGAGGGCGATCAACCCGACGGTGTTTGCGATATCGAATGCAAGACCGGCGCTGCCGACGCCGAGCTGCGGCAGTCCGAACCAGCCGCGGATAAACGCTGGGGTGATCAAGAGGCTTATGATCGTCGTGAAGATCAGGAAGTAGAGCGGTGTCGTCGCATCGGCGGTACCGCGCATGAACGTGACATAGCCGATGAACACAAAGGCGAATGGCAAGCCCAAAAAGATGAGCTTCGCGTACCCTTCAGAAGCGGCTAGGATGTTCTGCGGTGTGCCGAGCAAGGCCATGGCCTCGTGCGCGAAGAGGGTGCCGAAGACCGCGACGCCGATGCCGAGCAACAAGCAGACGGTCACGGTCGTGCCCGCCACCTGTTTGAGGCGATGTTCGTCGCGCGCGCCATACGCTTGACCGATCAAAAC
Source organism: Candidatus Eremiobacteraceae bacterium (assembly GCA_036561585.1). Classification (GTDB taxonomy): domain Bacteria; phylum Vulcanimicrobiota; class Vulcanimicrobiia; order Eremiobacterales; family Eremiobacteraceae; genus JABCYQ01. The sequence goes on from DATBOZ010000016.1 coordinate 8,873, forward strand.
GGTGCTGCCGTTCGTGAGACCGATCAAGAACGAGATGAGGAAGAACAGCACTGGAAATAACGCCGACGTCGCCGCAAGTCCGTCGACGCCGATCAGCCGCCCGATGTAGATGCTGGTCACGGTGCCGGAAGCGGACTGCAAGAGATTACTGAACGTGAGCGGCACGAGGAAGAGCGCCATCACTTGCCAGAGCGGCTTCGATTCGTCGAAGATGCCGCGCGGCGCGCCGGGTTGTGGTGGACGATTTTGCATAGACTGACATAGTATCGACGCGACCGGGCGGCGAGCCTTCCAAAAATTGACTATTTGACACGGTAGGGCGATCGTCGCTCATCATACAAGAATACTATGGTAGGGCAAGCATCGCGTGCCCGAGTGAAAAATCCCGGGCAAGCGTTGCCCTAATACGAGTAACGAGTATGCGCCGCCGTCTGCTCAACATCGCCGCCGTGTTTGTCGTGCTCTTCGCACTGCTTGCCGCGCAAGAAGCGCGCGTCCAACTGTTGGACCGCGCATCGATCGGCGAACGCAGCGGTAATCCGCGCCACGCACAAGGCAATGCCAGTCGAGGCGAACTCCTCGACGCCGGTGGCGAACCGCTCGCATACAGCAAAGGCGGCCGTCGTATCTATCCGGCTGGCCGCGCGCTCGCGCAGCTCGTCGGCTACTCGTCGCCCGTCTACGGCGAATCGGGTCTGGAAGCTGCATTTGACAGCGTGATCTCGCCCGCGTCCAGTGGCGCAGACCCCGCGGGAGTCGGCGGTTTGCTTCGCCGGCAGGGACCGGTCGCCGTTCGCGCCGGAACCGTGGTGCTCACGCTCAGGCGCGACATCGCCGCCGTCGCGGACGCGGCGATGCCTGCCGGCATCCGTGGCGCCGCCGTCGTCTTGGATCCGCGCACGGGCGCGATACTTGCAATCGTCAACCGGCCGACCTTTGACCCGAACGACGTCGAGCATTCCTTTGCCGGATTGCGCACACGTGGAGATTCGCCGCTGCTCGATCGCGCGCTCGACGGTTTGTATCCTCCCGGGTCGACCTTCAAGATCGTAACCGGGAGCGCCGCGCTCGATCGCGGCGCCATCGACATCAACGACACCTTCGTCGACCCGGGTTATTTCCAAATCGGCCAGTACAGCGTGCATAACGACAGCAACGAAGTCACCGGCACGCAAGACGTCACGGGTGCGTTCGCGCTCTCGAGCAACGTTGATTTCGCGCAGATCGGCGTCAAGCTCGGGCCCGACGACTTCTACGCATACCTGCAGCGCTATCAGATCGGCAGCGATCCCGGGATGCCGATTCCCGTCACGCGCGACGAGGTGCCGCCCGAAGCGTCGATCTCGCAATCCGAGCTGGCACAGATGTCGTTCGGCCAAGGCGGCCTCGCCGTGACGCCGTTGCGGATGGCGCTCGTCGCGTCCGCGATCGCCGGTCGCGGGGTCCTGATGCGGCCGACCCTCGTCAAAGAGATCCGCATTCCCGGCAGATCACCGGTGCGGATACCGCCCGCGGTCTGGGATCGCCCCATTTCATCGCAAACCGCTGACGAACTGCGATCGATGATGGAAGCCGTCGTCCGCTATGGAACGGGAACCGCGGCTGCGTTGCCGTCGGTCATCGTCGCCGGAAAGACCGGGACCGGCACGCACAACGGCGCGCCGCCGGATGCGTGGTTCGTGTGCTTTGCGCCGGCCGAGGCGCCGCGCCTGACCGTCGCCGTCTTGGTGGAAGATGCGGGCTATGGCGGCGCAGTTTCCGCGCCGATCGCCCGCGCGATCCTCCAAGGATCGCTGCCGCTGTACCCACGCTAGTCGCCACGCGACGTCAACTCAAGGCAGCAGCGAACAACGCGTCGAATCGGTGATCCCGGCACATGATATACAACAATCGATACCGGGTGGACGCAAAGATCGGCGAGGGCGGCATGGCCGTCGTCTATCGCGGCTATGACCTCTTGCTGCGCCGCCAGGTGGCGATCAAGGTGCTGCGGCCGCAATTCGCGGCGGACGAAGACTTCGTGCAACGCTTCTATCAGGAAGCGCAAGCGGCCGCCCGGCTGAGCCATCCGAAAATCGTCAACACGTACGATGTCGGCGAAAATGACGGCACGAACTACATCGTACAGGAGTATGTCGGCGGAGAGACGCTTGCGGCGCTGATCGAGCGTGAAGGCAAATTGCCGGAAGCAGCCGCCGTACGCTATACGCAACAGATCTGCCGCGCACTTTCGGCAGCGCACCGTGCGGATCTGCTGCACCGCGACATCAAGCCGTCGAACATCCTTGTGACGCCGGATGATGACGTTCGCGTCGCGGACTTCGGCATTGCCGGCGCCGCAGAAACGCAAGGCACTGCGAGCGACGCGATCATGGGCTCGGTGCCGTATTGCGCGCCGGAAGTTCTCGCAGGCGAGTCGGTCACCGAAGCGACGGATCTCTACAGCGTCGGCGTCGTGCTGTACGAGATGCTGACGGGCATACGACCGTACCCCGGCGACACCGCGCAAGACGTCGTAGCGGCGCAAGCGCGTGGCGCCGACGCGCAAACGCTGGAACAGGTCTCGCCCGGATTGCGCGCGATCATACTCAAACTGATCGATCCGGTGCCGAAGCGCCGCTTTCAGACGGCAGGCGAACTGCTGGGCGCGCTCCGGCGCATCGCCCGCGGCGAATCGAATGCAGAGGATGAAGAGCCCGGACCCGACAGCCCGACTGCGATTCTTCGCCGCAGATCGGCCGCGCGCAGAGCCGCGGTTGCCGCCGACGATGCCGCACCCGCCAATTGGAGCGGCAAGCGTTTCGCCATCTTCGCAGCGGCGGCGTTCGTGCTGGTGCTCGTCCTCGCCGGCGTCTTCACCGCCATGCAAAGCTCGGCGCGTGGGCTTCGCATGCCAGACGTCAGCGGCAAAGCGGTTGCCGACGCAGTGGATCTGCTGCATCAATCCGGCATCGACGATGTCGCCATCAAACAGCATCCCGATCCGAAGACGCAATCCGGACTGATCGACGGTACTGAGCCGCCCGCGGGTTCGGCGATGCAGCCGTCGGACAAAGTCACGCTCATGGTGAGCGCAGGACCGCAAAGCACGGCCGTGCCGAACGTGGTCGGTAAAGACGTCAAGACTGCAACAGCCATGCTTTCGGCCGCAGGATTCTCGGTCCAAATGGGCACGACTATTCATTCGAACAGCGTGCCGGCGGGTTCGATCGCAAAGACGAACCCTGCCGCCGCTTCGCCCGCCGAGAAGTCCGGCACCGTTGTTCTGTTTCCGAGCAGCGGTCCGCAATCGGTCTCGATTCCAAACGTCGTGTCGATGACCGACAGCGATGCGCGCGCAGCGCTGAAGAAGCTTGGCTTGAGTCTGCAGATCGGTCAAGTCGTCGCAAGCGACAACATTCCGGCGCACACCATCATCGATCAAGATCCGGCAGGCGGCACGGCCGCGAAGCCCCGTTCGCAAGTGACGGTCACGGTCAGTGGCGGGCCGAACGCCGTCTCGGTGCCAAGCGTTGTCGGCGGCACCGTCGACGATGCGCGGCGCGTCCTTGCGCAAGCGGGGCTCGCCGTCGGCACCATCGCCCAGGCGATGGACTCCGGCACGACGCCCGGTACGGTCGTAAGCCAAAATCCGGCCGCGAACGCGCAGACCGCGCAAGGCGGCACCGTCGACTTGGTCATCGCCGCGAATTCCGTCGCGAGCCCGAGCCCAGGACCGGCCGAAAGCGCGTCGCCGCCCGACCAAAGCGCCCCGGCGCAGCCAATACCCAATGTGGTGGGAATGACGGTCGACGCCGCGCGCGCCGCGTTGCAGAAGGCTGGCTACTCGGTTGACAAAGTGACCATACAACCCGGCAGCCCGCCGGATGCCAAAGTCATAGGGACCGATCCACCGATCGGCACGACACCGGCGGCGGGATCTAAGGTGGTCAACCTCGTCCTCGGCCCTAGTCACTGATATGTGGGAAGCGCTCACTGCGATCGGCACGATCGCTTCGGCGGCGGTCATCGCGGTCACCGTGATCATGGCCGCGCGCCAGGTGAGACTCACCACCGATCAGTTGGAGCAATCGCGGCGCGCGACGCAATTCGAAGCGGCGCGCAGTGTCCTGCTCGAGATGGTCGAGCCGGATTTCGTCGATGCCTACCGCTTCATCATCCACGACCTCCCTGCGCTTATGCACGACGAAGCGTTCTATCGCGGCATCGCGCAGGTCGGACTTGCGGACTATACGGTGCACCAAGAAGTCTATCTGCTGCGGGCGCTCGAGCGCATCGGAACATATGTCAGGTTCGGTCTGGTCGACGGTGAGATCGTCTACGGAAGTTATCAGGCCCGGATCGTCCTGAGCTGGGAATTGCTAAGCGACGTGGTCGCCATCCACCGACAGATCGCCGGCCCACAATTCTGGGTGAACGCGCAGTTCCTTCACGATGATTGCGTGCGATGGCTGAAGGCGAACAACATAGAGTTCAATACGCCGGCTGTGCTCCGGCGGATGAACGAATTCACAACCTCGGCCGCACCGCAACCGGTCCCCGACGCGCCGGGATGAGAATTCTCGGCGTCGACCCGAGCTTGAATGTCACCGGCTACGGCGTGATCGAATCGAATGGAGCCGGCCTCAGACTCGTCGAAGGCGGCGTCATCGCGCCCGCCCGCAGGGCACAGCTTTGCGACCGGCTCGCGGAACTGCAACGCGGTCTCGCCGAGGTGATCGCTTCGCTGCATCCCGACGTGATGATCGTGGAAGAAGTGTTTTCTCAGACCGCATATCCAAAAACGGCGATCCTCATGGCGCATGCGCGTGGTGCGCTTGTGTGCGCCGCCGCTTTGGGCGGACTGCCTGTCTTCGACTATGCTGCGACGCGCGTCAAGCTCGCGCTCGTCGGCCGCGGCGCGGCATCCAAAGCCCAAGTCGCTGCGATGGTCGTGCAAACGCTGCGGCTGCGCCGCATCCCCGCCGAGCGCGATGTCACCGACGCATTGGCGCTGGCGATCACTCACGCTCGCAGATCCGCGCTGGGCGCCGCCGCGGGCGTAGCGCGTCGATGACGTTTTCGCGCATCGACGGCACGCTCCGGGAGCGAACCGAGAATACGGTGCTCGTGGATGTCGGGGGCCTCAGCTACTCGATTCTGCTGCCGGGGTGCGTCACCGACAAACTGCGCGCGGTCGCGATCGGCGATCCGTTGCGGCTTGAGATCTTCTCGTACTTGCAGATCGACGGCAATCGCGGCAGCGTCAATTACGTCGGATTCACCAACACCGTCGAGCGCGATTTTTTTGAGGCATTGCTCACGGTCGCGAGCATCGGTCCGAAGACCGCCGCGCGCGCATTCTCTCGGCCGATGGCGGAGATCGCGCGGCGCATCGACGAAGGCGATCTCGCGAGTCTGCGCAGCCTGCCCGGCATCGGCGCGCAGAAGGCCAAAGATATCATCGCCAAACTGCAAGGCAAAGTGTCGCGTTTTGGCCTTATCCGCGGCGAAGAAGACGGGAAGCGTCCGGCCGCTCATCCGGACTTCGTCGCCGAAGCCATCGACGTGCTGCTTCAGTTGCAATACCGCCGCGCCGAGGCCGAAAAAATGGCGGCCGAAGCGATGGCCGCGAACGCAGCGATTGCGAACGCCGAAGAACTGCTCGCAGAGATCTACCGTCAACAAAGACCTGCGGCGCCGTGAACATCTTGGTCATCGGGGGAACCCGATTTCTCGGACCGCATTTCGTCACCGCGGCGACGACGCGACATCATCGCGTGACGTTGTTCAACCGCGGATCGCGGCGGTTGCCGGAGACGCCGCTGTTGCGCCAGGTGCGCGGCGACCGCCGGGCCGGCTTTGCGGTGCTCGGCGGCGAGTCATTCGACGCCGTCGTCGACACATGCGCGTACCATCCCGATGACATCACCGCTACCACCGCTGCACTTGCCGGCGCATGCGCGCGATACTGCTTGATCTCAAGCGCGAGCGTGTATGCGCAAGAGGCAGGCAACCTCGACGAACGCGCCGCGGTCGCCAAACCGCCGGATCCCGTTCCGTCCACAGTGACCGCGGAGACCTACGGCGCCCTCAAAGCGCTCTGCGAACACGCTGCGCAGAACGCGTTTGGATCGCGGCTTCTCGTCGTACGGCCAGGTCTGATCGTCGGGCCGGGCGACATGACCCACCGATTCGGCTATTGGGTGCGCCGGATCGCGCGCGGCGGCGACGTCGTGGCGCCGGAACCGCCCGATGCGCCGGTCGAGTTCATCGACGTCCGCGATCTTGCGGCGTGGTTGGTTCTGGCGATCGAGCGCGGCTTCGCGGGCATTTACAACGCAAACGGTCCTGGCCAGCGGCTGACGATGGCCGGATTGCTCGCCGCGTGCGTCGCGGACGCTGGCGTCGACGCGCGCATCCGCTGGATTGCAGCGCAGCGACTCAACGATGCCGGGGTTGAGCCGTGGACGGAATTGCCGCTGTGGGTGCCGCCGAATGCAGACGGTTTCCTGACGTTCGACAGTTCGAAGGCTAAACGCGACGGGCTCACGTGCACATCGGTGAGCGCGACGATCGCCGCCGTGCGCGCATGGGATCGCGAGCATGGGCCGCCGGAATCATCCGTCCGGACGTTGACCGCCGTGAAAGAGGCGGCGATCCTAGCGGACGCCGGCGTGAATACCGGGTAGCTCGAGCAACTTCTCCATCGCCAAGGTAGCGACGAGCCGTCCATCGAGCCTTCCCTGGTTTTGGTAGATGCCTATCTCGCGGAATCCATTGCGCCCGAACAGCGCCCTGCTGGCATGATTGAACGGAAACGTCATCAGCACGATCTTGTCAAAGCCAGCGCGTCGCGCTCGGTCCTCGATTGCCGCAAGCAGCGCGACTCCGACGCCGAGCCGTCGCGCCGAACGGTCGACGTAGATCGAAAGATCCGCAATGCCTCGATGGGCTTCGCGCGGCGAATATCGATTGAGCGATGCCCAGCCGACCGTCGCAACTTCGTCCGCGGCGATCAGCACGGAATACCGGTCGTCATGGTTGCCGAACCAGGCCGCGATCTCGCATGCCGACTTTTCCCGCGCCTCTAGGGTATGCCGGTCGACGATGCCATCGTTATAGATGCGGCGCACCGCGTCGAGGTCGGCCGGGACCGCCGGGCGGATGAAGAATGGCATGGCGGCGTCTTCGCGCCGGACGTCCGCCGGCTTCTATGCGAGTGTCGAGCGACGGTCGTTTTGCTTTGGACGTTTGGCAAAAAGCGCGATAACCATCAACGCTCACGGCAGGCGACCGCATCGGTGCGCCCAATACATCAACCCATGCCACCGCGCAAACCGACCGTTCACGGTGAGGAATCCGGCGACGCCCCCGCGCGTCGCGCGGTCGTCAGCCCCGAGGAGACGGTCGAAGAGCAGATCATCGCCGTCACGCTTCGACCGACCGGATTCGATCATTACGTCGGACAAAGCGCGGTCGTCGAAAACCTCAAGATCTCGATCGAGGCTGCGAAGCGGCGGTCGGAGCCGCTCGACCACGTGCTCCTCCACGGTCCGCCCGGACTCGGCAAGACAACGCTGGCCAATATCATCGCGCGCGATCTCGGCGCGACCTTTCACCAGGTTTCCGGCCCGACGCTGGAGCGGCCGGGCGATCTGGTCGGCATTCTGACGAATCTGCAACGCGGCGACGTCCTGTTCATCGACGAGATCCACCGCTTGCCACGCGTCGTCGAAGAATTTCTGTATCCAGCGATGGAAGATTTCGCGATCGACTTCATGGTCGATAAGGGCGCCTACGCGAAGACGATCAAGATCAGCCTGCAGCAGTTCACGCTCATCGGTGCGACGACTCGGGTCGGCATGCTCTCCGCACCCTTGCGCGATCGATTCGGCATCGTCCACCACCTGGAATACTATAGCCCCGAAGAACTGCACACGATCGTCACGCATTCGGCGACGGTCTTGGGTGTCGCGCTTGGAACCGATGGTGGGCGCGAGATCGCCGCCAGAGCGCGTGGAACGCCGCGCATCGCCAACCGGTTGCTGCGCCGCGTGCGCGATTTCGCAGAAGTCAAAGCAGGAGGTGCGATCGACCGTGCGGTTGCGCAAGCCGCGCTCGAACTCGAGCGCATCGACCTGCTTGGGCTGGACCCGCTCGACCGCGCCTTTCTCAATGCGCTTATCGGGCAGTACAACGGCGGCCCGGTGGGCATCGGAGCGCTCGCGGCGAGTCTGAGTGAAGAAGAAGCGACGCTCGTCGATGTTGTCGAGCCATATCTGATGCAGATCGGATTCTTGCAGCGCACTGCGGGCGGCCGCCGCGCGACTCCTGCGGCGCGGGCGCACATCGGCGCACCATCAAACGAGCCGCCCCGCCTCTTGTGAGCGTATCGTCGGGTAACGCCGCGCGCGGACTGCGCCGTCGTCTTCGCGGATGGGCTGCCGCGGGCGCGGTTCTCGGCGTCCTTTTTCTCGCCACGCCCGCGCGCGCCGGCGATCTCGTTCGGATCGCAATTGCCAGGCATGTCCGTGCGACCGTCATAGCGTCGGAATCCGCGCTCATCGTCCGCCAGCTCGACCAAACAGTCGCCCACACGCCGCTCTTGGCCCCCGACCTCTCCACAGTCTTGGATATCCGCGCTGACGCGGGCCGGCTGACGATCGGCGGTTCGATCCCCGCGGGCCAGCGCATCGGCATCGAGTCGCCCCTCGGTTTGCCGATCGCCGTCGACGGCACGCCGTATCGAGGAAGTGTTATCGTGCAAGTCGATCCCGACGGCGAGATCACGGTCGTGAACGTCATCGATCTGGAGCAATATCTCTACGGCGTCGTCGGCAGTGAAATGCCAGGCACGTGGCCCGCTGCGGCGCTGCGGGCGCAGGCCGTGGTCGCGCGGACGTACGCGGTCGGACGATTGGGGATCCGCGATGACGTCGGTTTCGATCTCGTCGCCGGAGAGATGGATCAAGCCTACCGGGGCATCGACGGTGAGTCGCAGGCGGTGGATTCCGCAGTGGATGCGACGCGCGGCGTGATCCTCGTGTACGAGGGTCAAATCGTGCACGCATACTATTCGGCCGACGATGGCGGCTATACGGCCGACGGTGCAGATCTGTCCGACCCGCAGCCCTACCTCGTGCCGGTTCGCGATCCGTACGCGCTTGGGTCGCCCGACCGCTCGTGGTCCGCGCAAGTCGATGCCGCGGGTTTCGGCCAATCGGTCAACGCGCTGTACGCGCAGGTCGGGTCGCTGATCGCGGTGACGATCGGTTCGTTGGATGAATCCGGACGTCTGCGTTCGGTGCAGGTGACGGGATCGTCCGGTGCGACTGCTCTCTCCGGGTTCGATTTCAGGCGGCTCGCCGGGCGCCATCTCGTCCGCAGCACTCGAGTTTCGTCGGTCTCGTTGGACGGTGGCGTGATCAGGGTGAGCGGGACGGGATTTGGACACGGCGTGGGGATGTCGCAATGGGGCGCGCGCACGATGGCCGCGCAGAGCTTCGACTACGCCGGCATCTTGCGCTTCTATTATAAGGGCTCCGCGCTGACCACGATCGCCGACGCGCCGGTCAGCATGCCGCTCTCGACCAGCGGTCCGTGACTGCCGGGGAAGGTCCGGTAGACCAGTACCGTTCCGACGCGTACGATTATTCGTTACCGAAAGAACTGATCGCGCAGACTCCGAGCGAGCAGCGCGACGCCTCGCGGCTCCTGATCGTCCCTCGCTCGGGCGACATCCAGCACCGCCGGTTCGCCGACGTCGGCAATTTCTTGCGGCCTGGAGATCTGCTCGTAGCGAACGATGCACGCGTACTGCGTGCGCGCTTGCGGCCAACGCGGGCAGGCGGCGGCGCAGCCGAAGTCTTGCTCCTGCATCCGGCAAGCGACGACGACGCATGGGAAGCACTCGTTCGACCCGGCCGGCGCATCCGGCCCGGAGATACACTGACCCTTGCCCCAGATGCGGCGATTGCGATCGGCGACCGCACGCCGGGCGGCGGGCGGTTGGTGCGCTTCGTCGGGCTTGACGCGGATGAAGCGATGGCACGCTTCGGCGTGCTTCCACTGCCTCCGTACATCTCGCAACCGCCGCCCGATGCTGACGAACGGTATCAAACGGTGTACGGACGTCATGCCGCGTCGGTCGCCGCGCCCACAGCCGGCCTCCACTTCACCGATTCGTTGTTGGTTTCGTTGCGATCGGCGGGAATCGCATGGACGACCTTGACGCTTGACGTCGGCGCCGGCACCTTCGCGCCGGTCACCGCAGACGACATTCGAGAACACGTGATGCATCGCGAGCGTTATGAGATCCCGGCCGCAACCGCGCAAGCCATCAACGCTGCCCGCGCGCAAGGCCGGCGCATTGTCGCCGTCGGCACGACCTCACTTCGAGCTATGGAAGCCGCGGTCGCCGACGATGGTCAGGTCGAAGACGGCGTGCGCACAACTGACCTGTTCGTCTATCCGCCGTTCCAGTTTCGCGTCGTCGACGCGCTGATCACGAACTTCCATCTTCCGCGATCCACGCTGCTGATGCTGGTGAGCGCATTCGGAGGACGCGAGAGAATCCTCGCCGCATACGGCGCGGCCGTCGCCGAACGATACCGCTTCTTTTCCTTCGGCGACGCCATGTTCGTCGAACGGCGTGCTCCGTAGCGGCCGACCTTTACGGTCGGCCGAATCTTTTGTTGTAAGAGCGGCGAGCATGGTTTGCCTCTCCCGCCAGCATGTATGATCTCGTGATTTGCCGGCCAACCATAACGGTCGGCCCCGTAGGTCGGCACTACACCGGTGGCAGTTTGTGCGGGGTGACGAGGACGGTTTTGAAATCGGTGTACCAGACGAGGCCAGGCCGGCCTTTGCCCTGCTTGCGCACGTACTTGCGCCGCGTGTAATCCACTTCCACTTTCCCGGCCGCCGCCGCGCGGCTTTGGCCGGCGGCGAGCGCGGCCGCAGCGACGATATCATCGTCGGTCGGCGACACGGCGCCATCTTTGGTCCGGATGACGACGTGCGCACCCGGTATGCCGCGGGCGTGGAACCAAAGATCGTCGGGTCCGGCGACCGTGAATGTGACGCGCTCGTTGTCTTTCGGCGATCGGCCGACGTGCGCGACCGCGCCGCTCGGCAATGGGAAAGTCCTGTGCTTGCGCACGGGTACTTTTTGCGCTGCCGCATGGCGCGAGCGACGCAGATCGATCGCCTCGGCCACCTCTTCAAACACGCCCGCATCGCCGCTCTCTTCCGCGCGTTCGACTTCCCACAGCATCTGTTCCCAGAGCGCGCGATTCGCCTCGAGCGCGACCAAACGCCCTGCGATGCGCGGAAGCCCGCTGCGCGCTTTGCGAAAGCGCTTGAAGTAAGCTTGCGCGTTTTCTTTTGGTTCGAGTCGCGGGTCGAGCGTCACCACAAGCCCCTCCGGCGTCGCGAACTGCGTCTGGCCTGTGGAGATCGCCGACAGGTTTGCATAGATCGCGTCACCCGCCACGCGCAGTGCGTCGGCTTCGGTCGCAGCGGCTTGCGCCGCGCGCAGCCGCGCCATCTCATCTGCGCAGCGGCCCAGCATGATGCCCAAGCGCTTGCGCAGCGCCGCCGCCAGCGGCGCGTTGCGTTTGCGCCGGGCGAACGCGAGCGTCGACGCACACAGTTCGTTGAGCGAGGCATGTGTCTCTTGCGTGCCGGGCGCCCAAGAAAGCGGAATGCAGTGGCACGCACCGATGACGCCGCCGCGCGCATACGCGTAGATGGGCGCCGTCACGTCCGCAGCGTTGCGTTCGACCTCGCGCCGCATCGCGGTCCATGCCTCTCGAGCGCGCTCGAGTGAAGGTGCAGTGGCGTCGTCGAGCATGGCGCGCTGCACAGCTTCTCGCGCAAGTGGAGGCGAACACGAGGGATCATCAGCGCTCAATCGGCGCGCGAGCGTACGCGGTTCGATACCCGACAGCGGTTCGTCATCGAGAGCGGGCGCCGGCGCGAATATCGCGCTGTTGCGAGGTGCGCGAACCGGCGGCGGCTCGTACGCCTTGCCGACGGCGACGTCTCGCCCGCCGTCCGCACCGACGATTGCTTTCGCAACCGCTATCACACTGAAACCGCCGCCGTCGATCGGTCGCAATACGAGCGCATTTGCTTTGCGCGGCTCCAATTCGAACACCAGACGGTGGTGTGAAGGCACGCCAAATGCCGAGCGAGAACTTATGTCCACGTTGATGATGCGGTCATCCGGAACGGCGTGGACGGCTTCGATTGTGGCGTTGCGCAAAAGCGCGGCCACCGCGCCCGCCCAGCCTCCGGGGCCGCTTTCGTGTTCCTCGGCGTCGCCTTCGACTGCCGCCAACAGCGGACTTTCGGGCGCAAGCGATGCGATGAGCGCTACCGGCCCGCCGCGCCGGTGACATGCCACGACGAGTCCGAGCGGCTCACTTCGCATCGACTGGACGCGGGCGCCACGCAGGCGCTCGTCCAATTCAAGGGCGAGACGGCCGACCAGCCAGACGTCAAGCGTCATAGTCGAGAGGATGAAGCGTTCTGAATCCCGCCACGATGGATCGAGAGTCGGTGCTTCTGGTCGTGTCCGGACCGTCCGGCGTCGGCAAGGACAGCTTGATCGAAGAATTGCGGCGGAAAGAACCGACGTTGGCGTACTCGACCTCTGCCACGACTCGGCCTGCGCGTCCCGGGGAAGTCGACGGCGTGCATTATTTCTTCATCCAACGGCCGTTGTTCGAACGGATGATGGCGGAGAACGCCTTCATCGAAACGCGTGAGTACGCGAACAATCTGTATGGAACGCCCAAGCGCTTCGTCATGGACTCGCTCGCGGCAGGACGCGACGTCATCATGAAGCCGGAAGTCAACGGCGCGCTCGCGATCAAACGCGCGTTTCCTCAAGCGGTGCTCGTGTTCTTGACGGCCCCGTCCGAGGACGCGCTCGCCAAGCGCCTTGAACGCCGGAGTACGGAGACTCCCGCCGATATCGCGCGGCGCTTGGAGATCGCGAAGACCGAAGAACGATTCGTGACTGATTATCACTACCTCATCGTGAACGACTCGCTTCCGACCGCGCTCGAACAGTTGCGTGCCGTGTTGACGGCCGAGCGATTGAAGGTCGCGCGTCTGCGGAACAAGGACGGGAGCAGCTGACATGTGCGGTATCGTAGGATATATCGGCGATCGCGACGTGGTCGGAGTTCTGCTCGACGGCCTGCGACGCCTGGAATACCGCGGTTACGACTCGGCGGGCGTCGCACTCGTCGACGGCAACACGGTCGTCGGCTGCAAGCGAGTGGGCAAATTGGGCAACCTCGAGGAAGCGTTGACGCGTCACCCACTCCATGGCACGATCGGCATCGGTCACACGCGCTGGGCCACGCACGGCAGGCCGTCCGATTCGAACGCACATCCGCACATGGATTGCAGCGGACGCATCGCCGTCATCCATAATGGCATCATCGAGAACTTCGCGGCGTTGCGCGCCGACTTGATCGGCGAGGGGCACACGTTTGCGAGCGAGACCGACACCGAGGTGCTCGCCCATCTCCTCGAGGAGGAATTTCGAGACGGCGATCTGGTCGCGGCCGTACGCCGCACGCTGGCGGTGGTGAAGGGCGCATACGCACTCGGCGTGCTCTCGGCCGACGATCCGGAACGAATCGTCTTCGCGCGCAACGGCGCTTCGCCGCTGATCGTCGGCCTGGGTGACGGCGAGATCTTCGTCGCGTCGGACATCCCGGCGATCCTGCACTACACCCGCAAGCAGCTCGTCATCCAAGAAGGCGAAGTTGTCGTGGTGACGCGCGGTGGCGCGGAGATCACCACCTTCGACGGCGAGAAGGTCGCGCGCGAGATCACGCATGTGTCATGGGACGTGCGCGCCGCGGAAAAGGGCGGCTTCAAGCACTTCATGCTCAAGGAGATCCACGAGCAGCCGAAAGTCGTGAGCGATACGCTTGCCGGGCGAATCGACGATACCGGTCTCGTGCAGATCGGCGATATCGGCATACCGGACCGGGATCTGCTGAAGATGAAGAAGATCACGATGTTCGCGTGCGGCACCGCCTACCATGCCGCCGCGTACGGCATGTATCTCATCCGCCAATTAGCCAAGCTGCCCGTCGAACTCGAACTCGCCTCGGAATTCCGCTACGCCGATCCGGTGGTCGAACCCGACAGTCTGGCGATTGCGGTCTCGCAGAGCGGCGAAACGGCGGATACCCTCGAGGCGGTGCGGATCGCGCGCGCCGGCGGCGCGACGGTGCTCGGCGTCTGCAATCGTGTGGGTTCGTCGCTGGCGCGAAGCGCACATGGCGTGCTGTACACGCACGCAGGTCCGGAGATTGGCGTCGCCGCCACCAAGACGTTCACCGCCCAGTGCGTCGCGATGGCGCTCTTCGCGCTTCATCTCGCCCGCCTGCGCGGGACCGTGGATCTTGCGGCGCTTAAAGAGATCGGCACGGCGATGCGCGAGCTTCCCGCGCTCGTCGATCAGGCCCTGAACGTCAATGAAGAGGTCATTCCCGTCGCGCGACGTTACGCAAAGGCGCAGAGCGTGCTCTTCCTCGGCCGCCACGTCAATTTCCCGATCGCACTCGAAGGTGCGCTCAAGCTCAAAGAGATCTCGTACATCCATGCCGAGGGCTATGCCGCCGGCGAGATGAAGCACGGACCCATCGCATTGCTGGACGAGAATGTCCCCTGCGTCGTCATCGCCACGCGCGGACCGGTCCAGGAAAAGGTCTTGAGCAACATGTCCGAGGCCAAGGCGCGTGAGAGCCGCATCATCGCCATCGCCAACGCCGACGACTCCGGCGTGCTGGAGACCGCCGACGTCGTGTTCACGGTCCCGCAGACCCATCACCTTATCGCGCCGATCGTGAACGTCGTGCCATTGCAACTCCTCGCCTATCACATCGCGGATCGCAAGGGCTGCGACGTCGATCAACCGCGTAACCTCGCCAAGACGGTCACTGTGGAATAGCGGTGCAGTGATGATCGCGAGCGCGCGCGGCGGCGGACGGGCAGACGACGAGCTGCGGCCGATCGAAATTCAAACCGGCTATCTGCGATTTGCTACCGGATCCGCGCTGGTCTCTTTCGGCGAGACCAGAGTGCTCTGCGCGGCGGCGATCGAGGACCGCGTGCCGCCTTTTCTCAAGGGTCAAGGCGTCGGCTGGGTGACGGCCGAGTACTCGCTGATGCCGCAGAGCACCGCAGAGCGCACGCCGCGCGAATCGTCCAAAGGGCGCGTCGGCGGCCGCACGCACGAGATCCAGCGCTTGATCGGACGAAGTTTGCGATCGGTCGTCGACACGCGCGTGCTCGGCGAGCGCACCGTGACGCTTGACTGCGACGTGATACAGGCCGACG
Source organism: Candidatus Eremiobacteraceae bacterium (assembly GCA_036561585.1). Lineage (GTDB taxonomy): Bacteria > Vulcanimicrobiota > Vulcanimicrobiia > Eremiobacterales > Eremiobacteraceae > JABCYQ01. The sequence continues at coordinate 24,227 of DATBOZ010000016.1, forward strand.
GCGGCACGCGAACGGCGTCGGTCACCGGCGCGTTTGTCGCGCTCTGTCTTGCATTGGCGAAACTTCGGGTGGCGGGGACCTTACGAGGTTGGCCGGTCGTGGACTGGCTCGCCGCGGTGTCGGTAGGTGTGGTCGATGGCCGGCCCGTGCTCGACCTCGACTATCAGGAGGATTCACGGGCGCAAACCGATATGAACGTGGTCATGACCGGCGATGGCCGCTACGTCGAAGTGCAGGGCACGGCCGAGGATGCGCCGTTTAGCAAGAGCGAGCTCGATCGAATGCTCGCTCTCGCCGGCCGCGGCATTGGCACCTTGATCCAAACGCAGCGCGGCGCGCTTGCGGATTGCGGACTGCCGAACTTCGGCGGAAAACCGCCGGCGCCGAAAGCGGACACGGTATGACCTCGGCCCAATCCAGCGCCGGCGCGTTGACCGCATTGATCGATGCGTTTCACATCACCGACCGCAGCCTATTGCGCGCGCGCGAACGCTTGCGCGTCGAACCGTCGCCGGATTCAGACGCCGAGTTCCGGCGCCACGCGTTGCGCTATTTCCGGATGCTCGAGCGCGAAGCTAGGGCCCATCTTGCCGACCTCGACCGCAAACTCGATGAGCTGTACCAGCGCCAGTACAATCTGCAGGCAGAGCGCGGCGTCGCGCAGCGGCGGCTTGAAGGCGCGCGCAGCGTCCTTTCGGCGCTCGGTGACGGCGACGGCGGCAAGCAGGCTTTATGAGCACCGCAGTGCATGAGCGGGAGATACCGGGCGTCGACAGCGTCCGGCGGTTTTTCGCTTATGCCGGCGGCTTATCGCTGCTCCTGATCGATTCGTGCCGCTATCTATTCACCTTGCGATTCCGGTTCAGCGAAGTGATGCACCAGGTGTATTTCCTCGGCGTGCAGTCGTGGCCCATCATCATCCTGACGTCATTGTTCACCGGCATGGTGATCTCGCTCGAGGCGGCGGCTCAGGCGGTCGCATACGGTTTTGCGACGTTCATCGGCGGCACGGTCGCTTCGGGAGAAGTACGCGAACTTGGTCCGATGCTCACCGGCATCGTCTTCGCAGGCCGTGCCGGCGCGGCGGTCACCGCACAGCTGGGATCGATGGTGGTGACCGAGCAGGTCGAGGCGTTGCAGTCGATGGGCGTGAGCCCGGCCAAAGTGCTCGTCGCGCCGCGACTGCTCGCGTGCATCATCACCGTACCTATGTTGACCGTATTCGCGGACATCGTCGGCGTGCTCGGCGGTCTGTACATGGCGGAGTGGCAGGTCCACCTCTCGGCGACCATCTATTGGCGTTCCGTGCAACAGATGGTCGTCATGGACGATTTCTACAAAGGGATGTTCAAAGCGGCCGTCTTCGGATTGATCGTCGCCCTGGTCTCCTGTTTCGAAGGTCTTCGGGCACGCGGTGGCGCTGAAGGCGTCGGCAAGGTGACCACGAGCGCGGTCGTCACCGCGATCATCCTCATCTTCGCATTCAATTTCGTGCTGTCGTTCCTGTTCTTCTGATGGGCCGAACATGATACGCCTGGACGAAAACGGCCACGTCGATAAGCCGGCGCAACCGCCGGCCGATGACATCGCGATCAGCTTGCAGTGCGTGGAGATGCGCTATGGGCAGAAGATCGTGCTGTCGGATTGTTCGATCGAATGCAAACGCGGCGAGATCACTTGTGTGATCGGCTTGTCGGGAGCGGGCAAGTCCTCCATCCTGCGCGTCATCAACGGCTTGCGCCGTGTGCACCGCGGTCATGTCTTCATCAACGGCAACGAGACCACGCGCATGAACGAGCGCGACATGAATGAGATCCGCAAGAAGATGGGCTTTGCGTTTCAGTATTCCGCGCTGTTCGACTCCCTGACCGTCGGCGAGAACGTCGCCTATCCATTGTACGAACACACGACGCTTGGGCGCGACGAGATCCGCGCGCGCGTCGACCAGACGCTCGAAGCGCTCGGCCTTGAAGGCGTCGATAAGAAGATGCCCGGTGAGATGTCCGGCGGCATGCAAAAGCGCGTCGGCTTTGCGCGTGCGGTGGTCAACGATCCGGAGATCATCCTGTTCGACGAGCCGACGACCGGGCTCGATCCGATCATGACGCACGTCATCACCGACACCATCAAGGGGATGCAGACGAAGTTGAAGGCGACGTGCGTCGTCGTCTCGCACGACATGCCATCCGTCTACGCCATCGCAGATAATATCGCGATGTTGTTCGAAGGCACGATCATCGAGTACGGACCGGTAGGGCGGATCAAATCGTCGAAGAATCCGATCGTACAGCAATTCCTCGAGGGCAGTGAAGTTGGCCCCATCCCGATCTGATCGCGGAGGTCGTTGAAGTGTCCAGCCAAGTACGCGTGGGAATCTTCACGTTACTCGCTCTTGCGGGTGCCATTGCCGTCTACTATCTGCTCGAGCACTCCAAGCACGCGGGCTACGACATCGGCGTGCACTTCCAGAACACCGCGGGTCTGCAATCCGGCTCGGCCGTGCAGCTGGCTGGCGTGGATGTGGGCGTGGTCAGCGACGTCCGGCTGCTGCCGGATCAGACCGCGGTGGTGATCTGCAATATCAACGACGCGAACGACATCTACCGCCAATCCAAGTTCGTCATCACCACGACGTTGACGGGCCAGTCCTCGGTCCAGATCTATCCGCCGAAGGACCTGAACGGCGCGACGAAACTGCCGCGTGAAATCGAGGCTGAAGCCGACATGCCCGAAGGGACATTGCCGCCGTCGCTCGCCGATCTGGCCACCGAAGGCGAGTCGCGCCTCCATTCGCTCGATGCGACCATCGGCAAGATCAATACCGAGCTGCCGAAGATCACGCAGACGTTCTACGACGTGGCGACGCACACCGATCGGCTCGTGCTGCACGCAGACGACACGCTTGTGCGCCTTTCGGGCCAATTGGAAATCACCGTCGCGGAGCTCAATCAGGTGATCACGACAAGCGGCACAAGCCTGCAGGAGCTCACCGCAAGCACGAATTCGATGATCAACCACAATCACAAGCGCATCGACACGTTGCTCGAGAATCTTGCGGCGACGTCCGGCAGCGCGCGGACCGCGATGGAGAACATCGCGTCGGTGACCGCGGATCCGTCGCTGAAGAAGAATCTGTTGGCCACCGCCGCCAGCATCGCGCAGGCGGCTGATCAGATCAGGGCGATCACGAGCGACGTGCACAGCATCACGGGCGATCCGAGTGTGCAGTCGAACCTCAAAGGCGCGGTCGGCAACCTGAGCGCGGCGATCGCGCGAGCGAACGATCTGCTGGGCAATTTCGCCAATGATTCCGATCATGGCGCGCAGGATCGCGGATCGCAGCCGCAGTCCTCCTCATCTTCACCGGCTCCGGTGCCTGGGCCGACGGCCGACACCTCCACGATTTCCGCGGCTCGCGCGGCGAGCTACCGGAAAGTCCGACGATCCCTCGCGCTGGTCCAGACGACCATTCGAGAGACGTGGACCAACGCGGGCGGCGGCCCGGCAAGCGATGTCAATCTCACGCTTCTGCCCGGCCTTGGCACGCACGTCACCCTGGGAGCGAACGATCTCGGTTACAACACGACGTATAATGCGCTCATCGATTCCTCGCGCTCGCGTGCCTTCACGCTCTCCGGCGGCATCCTCTATTCCACGCTTGGTGTGAAGGCGGTCATCGATCCCTACGGACTGTTCGCTCTCGACGCGCGGTTGTATGACGCCAAACATCCGAAGTTCGATCTCTACGGAGACCTGCGCTTGAGCGACCGCCTGCGCCTGTTCTACGGCGAACGCAATGCGCTGTTCAACAGCACGCAGCGGACGCCGTCCTTCGGGCTCGAACTGAAGAACTGAAGCCGAGATGCGACTAGAGACGATCGCAGTTCACGCCGGGACCGAACCCGATCCTGGTGTCGGCGCCGTGACGCCGTCCATCAATCTTTCGAGCATCTACGAACGTGGTGCCGACGGCGGCTATCCGCATGGGCATTCGTACGCACGGCGTAGCAATCCGAATCGTACGGCGCTCGAGCGGACCTTGGCATCGCTCGAGGGTGGTGTGGAGGCTGCGGCATTTTCGTCAGGCTCTGCTGCGACCCACGCGATATTCTCTGCGCTCGGCTCGGGCGCACATGTCGTCGCCCCGGCGAATGCGTACTACGGCACGCGCGTGATTCTCAGTGACTTGCTTGAGCCGTTCGGCCTGCGGACGACGTTCGTGGACATCGCAGATGTCGATGCGGTGAGGAACGCCCTCACGCCGCAGACGAAGATGCTTTGGATCGAAACACCTGGCAACCCCATGTTGGACGTCGCACCGCTTGCAGAACTTGCCGCGCTCGCGCAAGCTGCCGGCATCGCGTGTGCGTGCGACAACACGCTGGCCACCCCGGTCTTTCAGCGGCCGTTCGAATGCGGTGTGGACCTCGTCATGCACGCAACCACGAAGTATCTGGGCGGACATAGCGATGTCATCGGCGGCGCTGTCGTGGCGCGGCAGTCGTCGGGGTTTTTCGAGCGGATCCGCCACATCCAACATGCGGCCGGCGCTGTGCCTTCCCCGTTTGAGTGTTGGCTCGTGCAAAGAGGCATCCGCACCTTGCCGCATCGCCTGCGGGTGCACACCGCGAACGCGCTCGCTCTCGCTGCGTTCCTGCGCGCGCACGTACAGGTCAAGGCCGTTCACTACCCCGGATTTAGCGGCGTGCTCTCCTTTCAAGTGCACGGCGGCGAACCGGAGGCGATGCGCGTCGCGGCGCGCGCCCGTTTGTTCACGCGCGCGACGAGTTTTGGCGGACCGGAAAGCTTGATCGAGCATCGGGCTTCGGTCGAAGGACCGGATACGAAGACTCCCCGCAATCTTTTACGGCTTTCGGTCGGACTTGAGCACCCAGACGACCTCATCGAGGACCTCGCCCAAGCGCTGGGGTGATCGCGAGGGCGACCTACACTATCGTCCTCGTATTAGGGTGAGCAACGCTCACCCCGTTTTAGGGCAAGCGTTGCTTGCCCTAATACAATTCTGAATTATGACCTAGGTGCCGGCGCCGCCGCCGATGCGCAGCACATACTTGACGATGAGGCGGTCGAGCGTCGCGTTCGCAGCCGGTGTGCCGAAGTTCACGAAGAGCTCGTTGCTGTTGTGGAACCGCTCGTGCAGCCCCACCGCGAGGTTGAGGCCCGGCAACGCGAAGCCGCCGCGTCCGTTCACGGAGCGCAGCGCGATCGACACGTTCGTGTCCGGACCAAACGACTCGCCGATGCCGATGCGGCGCAACAGCTGACCGTCGCGGAACCCGCCATCAAAACGCTCCAATGTGCCGTCGTATTCCAGCGACAGATTGAATCTTGACCCGATGGCACGCGATGTCGACGACGTGAACTGTTGCAGATAGAAGTTCGCGAATGGACCCGCTCCGTATGAGGCGTCGATAGGCGACGGGGTGGCGTCGCGATACCCGAGCGCGAGCGTCGTCGCGTTGAACGGCTGCGTGACGCCGCCGGTGAACAGAGGATCATCGAATTCGCTCGTGCCCTGTGAGACGTTGACGTGGATCAGGTCCGGAAACACGAAGTCGACGTTGCCGAAGAAATCTGCCGAATGCACGGTGCCGTCGCGCGCGAGGAAGCGGTCACCGGCAAGAAACGTCGAGAAGGTCTTCACGCCCGGCCACGTGGAGTTCGCGTTGAACATGTAGAGCGGCCCGCGCGCGTCGTTGAATGGCGTGATGCCGTCGAGCGGCGCAAAATTGGGGCTGATATCTTCGTAGCCGTAAAGCCATTCGTAATTCGGCTTGTGGACGTCGACGAATCCGTTGCGCTCGTATGCGAATTGTTGCGAGAAGCCGAGGTAATCGCTCGTCTCGAACGCCTGGTTGTAACCGTAGACAAAGCCGTTGACGAGGTTCCGGCCTTTGAACCCGGACTCGATCGTGGAATCGTTACCGATATCGTGATGCGCCAAGACGCCGTCAGCCCAGTAGCCAAACGTCCGGTCGGAGAGTTGATGGCTGAAACCGAAGGCGCTGTCGTCGAGGGCCGATCCGTCGGCCGCAAGTCCGCGCACGTTCAGCAGTCCAATCGACTGCAGACCGTAGGTGCCCTCCAATTTGAGACCGCGATCGAACGTGCCGATGCCTGGTGTGTAGAAGACCTGGTAGCCGGGCCCGGAGAGCCCGCCTTCCGGCGAAAGTGACGGCGAGAAATATTGCGCGCCTTGGGCGAAAAAGGGCCGGTATTCGTTGAGATTTCGACGGAATTCTTGCGGTGCGATCGTCTGCTGGTCAACCTCGACATTGGAGAAATCGGGATTGAGCGTTCCGACCAGCGCGATCGTATCGGAGGTCGGGTAGGTGAAGTCCAAGCCGTAGTTGCGCACCGATTGACGCGCAAACGCGCCGTTCGCCTGTTGGAACTGCTGCCGATCTCTGCCGGCGCTCTCCAAGCCGTAGATCTCGGCGCGCGGCTGGGGCCGTGCCGCGCGCGCCTGTATCGCGACGTTGGTGAGCGCCGGCCAGAAGCGTGCATCGGTGAAGAGCGGATAGTTGGGCGGCTGGCCATCCTGCATGACACCGTCAAATGACCAGGTGTAGTGTTCTCCCACGCCGGCCACGCCACGGATGAAATTGAATCGCCAGTCGTGGCCGCCGCTCGCGCGCAGCACTTTCAGCGGTATGACCAAAACCGCGTTCCACGAAGTGCCGGTCACCTGTGCGTACGCCTGCCACGGGGGATCGAATCTCGTCGATTCACTTGCTTGCTGATAACGAAAGCCGCGCGGCGTCGCTTCGAAATAGTAGACCTGGCTGCCGTTGCCCGACGGGTCCAGACCCACCCCTACGAAGTCGTCTTGGCCAAAGCCGACATTGTTCGTCGTCTGCGCGGCGTGGATATCTGCGCCTTGCTGCTCGCTGTGGAATGCGACGTACAGATTGTCGGCATCGTAAAGCAAATAG
>DATBOZ010000017.1:0-17087 GCA_036561585.1 Candidatus Eremiobacteraceae bacterium
GACGAGCACCGGCATACCGATCCGTTCGGCGGCAGCGGCAAACGCTGCAAACGATTGGTCATCGCCGAGGTATCCTGGCAGCGTCGGCACGCCGGCTGCTTCCGCAGTCCGCTTCGCGGCGATCTTGTCGCCCATCGCCACAATCGCGCTTGGTGGTGGACCGACAAACACGAGTCCGGCGTCCGTACATCGTTCGGCGAACGCGGCGTTCTCCGAAAGAAATCCGTACCCGGGGTGTACCGCGCGCACACCGGCGGATGCAGCGGCGGCGATCAACCTGTCCGCGCGAAGATACGACTCGCGCGCGGGTGCAGGTCCGATGCGCACCGCCTCGTCGCACGTGCGCACATGCAGCGCGTGTTCGTCCGCATCCGAATAGACGGCGACCGTGCGCACGCCCATCGCGCGGCAGGTCCGGCCGATGCGTACCGCGATCTCACCGCGATTTGCGATGAGAATTTTCTCGAACGGCTTCGTCAACGCCACGTCGGCGTCCGCTTGTCGAGAAATGCGCGCAGCCCTTCTTGGCCCTCGGCGCTCGTCCGGCGCTCCGCGATGGTGCGAGCGGTCCATTCGCGCGCTTCGGCCGGCGCAAGTCCGGAGACCGTGCGAGCGATTTTTTTCGCGACGCGCGCCGCTTGCGGTCCGCAAGCCATCACTTCATCGATCGTACGCTGCACTGCGGCATCGAGGCTGGCGGCCGGAACCACGACCTGCACGAGGCCGATGCTGTGCGCGCGCGCCGCGTCGAATCGCTCCGCAGTCGTGAAGAGGGCGCGGGCGTGGCCTGCGCCGATCTTTGCGATCACAAAAGGGGAGATGACCGCCGGCACGATGCCGAGCTTCGCCTCGGTGAAACCGAAGATCGCGTTGTCATCGGCAATCGCGATGTCGCAGACCGCGACCAGGCCGCTGCCGCCACCCAATGCAGCGGCTTGCACGCGCGCGATGACCGGCATGGGGCAATCGTTGATCGCCTTGAACATATCCGAGAGCCGCAGGGCATCGCGATAGTTTTCATCCTGGCTCAGCTCTAGGCTTGCGCGCATGTACTTGACGTCCGCTCCGCCCGAGAACATCGTCCCTGCGCCTTCGAGCACGACGACGCGGATGGATTCTTCGGCAGCCATTGCGACGAACGCATTGGTGAGCTCGACGATCATGCGGCCGTCGAGCGCGTTGCGCACCTCGGGCCTGTTCATGCGCACGTGCGCCACGTGCTCCGCGCGTTCGATCACGATGGTTTCGGGCATGTCGTCACCTTTTACGTCCCGTGTAGTAGGGTGAGCAACGCTCACCCTTTTTTGGGCGAGCGATGCTCGCCCTACTACATCCGCCGACCGTAAAGGTCGGCACTACAACGGCCGACCGTAAAGGTCGGCACTATAATGATTTGTCACATGCGGAAGACGCCGAAGCGCGTCGGCGGCAGCGGTGCGTTTGCGGAGGCAGCGATGCCGAGCGCGAGCACGGAGCGCGTGTCGGCGGGATCGATGATGCCGTCATCCCAAAGACGCGCGGTGCTATGGTACGGATTGCCTTCAACTTCATACTTCTCAAGCGTCGGGCGCATGAATTCGGCTCGTTCGGCGGCGGTCATCGTGCGTGACTGCTCTTCCAATTGTTCGAGCTTGACGGTGAGGAGGACGTTTGCGGCTTGCTCGCCGCCCATCACCGAGATCCGTGCGTTCGGCCACATCCAGAGCTGACGTGGCGAGTACGCGCGTCCGCACATGCCGTAGTTGCCTGCGCCGAACGATCCGCCGATCACCACGGTGAACTTCGGGACCTCCGCATTCGCGACCGCCATCACCAACTTCGCACCGTCTTTTGCGATGCCACCCTCTTCGTATTTCTTGCCGACCATGAATCCGGTGATGTTCTGCAAGAAGACGAGCGGCACGCCGCGTTGACAGCACAGTTCGATGAAGTGCGTGGCTTTCAGCGCGCTTTCCGAAAACAAGATCCCCTGATTTGCGAGAATGCCGACCGGTTGCCCCTCGATATGCGCAAACCCGCAGACCAGCGTCTGCCCATACAGCGCCTTGACTTCGTGGAACTCGGACGCATCGACGATGCGCGCGATGACCTCGCGCACATCGTACGACTTGCGTCGATCGAACGGTACGACACCATACAACCCCGCAGGGTCGTACTTGGGCGGACGCGGTTCGCGCACTGGCCACGGTGTTCGCTTGCGTGAGTTCAAGTTCGCGATCGCTTCACGCACGATCGCAAGAGCGTGCTCGTCTGAAATCGCGTAGTGGTCGCTGACACCCGAGATCTTGGTATGGACGTCGGCGCCGCCCAGGTCTTCTGCACTCACGATCTCGCCCGTCGCAGCTTTGACGAGCGGCGGACCGGCCAAGAATATCGTGCCTTGTCCTTTGACGATGACCGTTTCGTCCGACATCGCAGGGACATATGCACCGCCGGCCGTGCACGAACCCATCACGGCGGCGATTTGCGGGATGCCCTTGCCCGACATCCGGGCTTGATTGTAGAAGATCCGGCCGAAGTGTTCGCGGTCGGGGAAGACCTCGTCTTGCAGCGGCAAGAACGCGCCGCCGGAGTCGACGAGATAGATGCACGGCAGGTGGTTCTGCTCGGCGATCTCTTGCGCGCGCAAGTGCTTCTTCACCGTCATGGGATAGTAGGTGCCGCCCTTCACCGTGGCATCGTTCGCGATGACGACGCATTCGCGCCCCTCGACGACGCCGATGCCGGTGACGATGCCTGCGCCGGGCGCGTCGCCATCGTACATATCCCAAGCGGCGAGTGCGGAGAACTCAAGGAACGGCGTTTCCGTGTCGAGCAATCGCGCGATCCGTTCGCGCGCCGGCAATTTTCCGCGCGCGGTGTGTTTGGCCATCGCCTCTGCGCCGCCGCCTTGTGCGACTTGTGCCGTGCGGGCATTCAATTCTGCCAACATCGCGATGAATTGGGCACGATTTGCGTTGAATTCGGGCGACGATTCGTCGGCGCGGCTCTCGATGATTGCCATGCGGTAGAATTGTCGCGCGCCAGGGGAGCCGCCTGCCGGAGGCCAAGCGATGATCGACATGGCGAAGATCTTCGAATGCGTGCCGAACATATCGGAAGGTCGTCGTTCGGACGTGATCGAGACGGTGCGCGCGAGCGCCGCGGCCGGCCAAGGCGTGACCGTGGTCGATGTCAGTTCCGATGCCGCACACAATCGCTCCGTGATCACCATGGTCGGCACCGCCGACGGCGTGCTCGCTGCGGCCGTGCGACTCACCGGCACCGCGATCGCAGCGATCGATCTCCGCACGCATACCGGAGAACACCCGCGCATGGGCGCGGTCGACGTCATCCCCTTCATCCCGGTCGGCGAAGCGACCATGGACGATGCGGTGCTTCTGGCTCGCCGGTGCGCGCAAGCCGTCTGGGAACAATTCCGTCTGCCGTCTTTCTTCTACGCAACGGCGGCCACGCGCCCCGACCGGCGTAAGCTCGCCGACGTGCGTAAAGGCCAATTCGAAGGACTGCTCGAGACGGTGAAGCTGCCCGACCGCCATCCAGACGTCGGTGAGCCCGAATTGCACCCAAGCGCGGGTGCGGTCGCGATCGGCGCGCGCGACTTTCTGATCGCCTACAATGTGAATCTGCGCACGACCGATCTCAAACTCGCCGAGCGGATCGCGGTCGGCGTGCGCCAGATGAGCGGCGGTTTCTTCGGCGTGCAAGCAAAGGGATTCGTGATCGGCGACGATCTCGTGCAGGTGTCCATGAACGTGCTCGACTATCGGGCGATCCCGCTCTACCGCGTGACCGAGCTCGTGCGTCGCGAAGCTGCGGGTCACGGCGTCGCTGTGGCCGCCTGCGAGCTTGTCGGGCTCGCGCCGCTCGCCGCGGTCGCCGAATCGGCGGCCTACTATCTCAACGTCGAAAAGCTCGATCCGCTTCAGATCACGTGGTAAGCCCGACGCGCGACTTCGCGATCGTGAACGCGACGGTCGCGACGCTCGCGCACGTCAAGACCGGCGGCCGGGGCGGCGCCACCGAAGCCGACCTGGGGATCATCGCGAACGCGGCGATCGTCGCGCGCGACGGACGCATCGTCGCGGTCGGCCCGCAAGCGGACTGTAAATCTGCGCTGGCTGACGCGCGGCGCAACGGCGGACCGGACTTCACCGAATACGATGCGCGAGGCAATCTGGTCGTGCCGGGCTTCGTCGATGCGCACACGCACGCGCTGTTCGCCGGCGATCGCATACCGGATTTCGAAGCCATCGCCGCCGGCACCAAACCGCTGCTCGGCATCCGCTATACCGTAGAGCAGACGAGGAAGTGCAGCGAAGCCGAACTGATCGCGATCGGCAAGCGACGGCTCGCGCTCATGGCCGATCACGGCACGACGACCGCCGAAGTCAAAACGGGGTACGCGCTCACGGCGTCCGGCGAGGGTACGATGTTGCGCGCGATGCAAGCGCTCGACGCGCAGCCCGGGCTGCCGAATGTCATCGCCACGTTTTGCGGCGCGCATGCGTTACCACCCGAGTTCGACGATTACGATGCATTCGTCGAAGAGCTCTGCGCGACGATTCTGCCGGCGGTCGCCGGTCTTGGTATCGCGCGCTACGCCGACGCGTTCTGCGAAACAGGGTTCTTCAGCGTCGCGCAGAGCCGACGATTCTTGCAGGCCTGTGCCGCGCGCGGCATGCTGTTGCGCGTGCATGCCGACGAGCTGCAGCGTTCGGGCGGTTCTTCGCTCGCTGCGGAATTGCGCTGCGCCTCGGCCGATCACCTCAATTTCGCAAACGACGACGATGTCGCGGCGCTCGCGCGCGCGAAGTGCACCGCCGTGCTGTGCCCGGCGACGACCGAGTACCTCGGCCTCGAGCGCTACGCTCCAGCCCGCGCATTGATCGACGCGGGAGTTTCGGTCGCGCTTGCTACCGACTTCAATCCAGGTACGAGCACGTGTTTTTCGTTACAAACGGTCGCGCATCTCGCGCGCCGGAGATTGCGCATGACCGCTCCGGAGACGCTCGCCGCGCTGACGGTGAATCCATCGCTTTCACTTGGCCTGGCGAACGAAGCCGGCACCATCGAGCCCGGCAAACGCGCGGATCTGGTGGCACTTGCTACCTCGGACTATCGCGAGTTCGGGTACTATTACGGCGTCAATCTTGCGACGCTTATCACAATCGGCAGTCGCATAGCATGAAATGCGATTAGCCGCATCGGCGCAAGGGTATTGTATAGTCGAGAACTCCGCATGATACACTTTGAAGCCACATTTCCGAGCGCCCCCTCGGCTGTCCCCGATGCGCGACAAGCCGTTCGCGCTTTTGCCGCGCGAGCCGGACTCAATCCATGGGAGACGTCAGACGTCGTGCTCGCGGCGGGCGAAGCGTGCAACAATGCGGCAGAGCACGCGCAAAGCGCGGGCGGATTGTTCACCGTGCGCGGCGTCGATGACGGCCGCGCGCTCGCCATCGAGATCGTCGACTACGGTCGCGGCTTCGACCTTGCCGGCAAAGGCGTCCCGATGCAACCTGAAGAGCGCGGCGTTCGCGGTCTCGGCATCTTCTTGATGCGATGTCTGATGGATGAGGTCAGCTACACGACCGACCGCAACGGGACCACCGTTCGCATGGTGAAGCTGACGACCCGGCGCTCAGAACACGTCTCCTAGTCAGAGCGTTTTCGCTGCGGCCGCGAAGCGGGAGCGGAATTCGTTCGGCGTCAAGCCCACCTTTGCCGCGAGCGGACCCAGCCGCGGCTGTTCCAAGTCTGCACCATCGAGCCTGATGGTGTACTTGCGGCTCACTTCGTATGCCTCCGTCGTCGTATCGACCAAGCGCACCCGGATGCGCCCGCTTTCGGGATCGATCATGTCCTGCAACGGCACGGGCGTGACGTGGCCGCCGCGCAACGCGACCATCGCGCCCGACCCGCCGCCGAGTAGATAGCGCACGGCGCCATACCCGAGTGTCCGAGTGTATTCGACGTCGAACGGCAACGGCTTCGCGCAACGCAATTCGTAGCCGACATCTTTCGTGACGACGTCGATCTCGAGCCGCAGCTCTTTGAGCCGAGTCATGACGGCATGCTTCAACACCGAACCGACGTCGACTTCGGAGAGGCGGATGTGCCCGTACGGATCGCGCGGCGCGTCGTGCATCCCTGCGAAATCGCTCTCGTGAAGTCTCTCCGCGATCCCCTCGGCGATCACCGCGACGCCGTGATTCGTGCCGCTCACCGCCCGTTTGATCATGCTCCCGACGATCACGTCGGCGATCAACGCGAGCGAGAGGCCCGGTCCTTCGAATTGCTCGGGAATCACCGCCAAGGTGGCGCCCGCGGCCTTGGTGATGCCGAGCGCAAGCGCACCCGATTTGCGCCCCATGCTGATCACGAGATACCAACGCTGCGTCGTCCGCGCGTCTTCCATCAGTGTCTCGACGATGCCGGCGCCGACCGCGCGCGCCGTTTCAAAACCAAAGGTCGGCATATTATCCGGCAGCGGCAGGTCGTTGTCGATCGTCTTCGGCACGGTGGCGACGTGCACGGTGCCGCCGGTGGCTTCGGCGATCTTCGCAGCGCCGAATGTCGTATCGTCGCCGCCGATGCACAGCAGGTGCGTGATGTGCAGAGCGCGCAAAGCGGCGACGCAATTGGCGAGCGTCGTCGCGTCTTGCGCCGGATTCGTCCGCGCGGTGCGCAAGATCGAGCCGCCCGTCCAATGGATGCGGCTCACGTCCTCGATCCGCAGCGAAACGGCGTGCGTCGAGTCTCCGCGCGCGAGCCAGCGATAGCCGTCGTAGAGTCCGACGACGCTGCACCCCTCATTGATCGCTTCGATGGCCGCCGCGCCGATGACGCCGTTAATGCCGGGCGCCGGCCCGCCGCCGACGAGAATTCCAAGTGTAGGCATGGATCAGGATTCTGACGGCGCAGCGGCCGGCCCCTCGTTGCGATCATCCATTTCTGCGATCCGTGGCGTTCCGCGCGGATAGGCGCCGAGTGGATATTTCTTGCTCCAAAGCCGGCCACGCGCGGCAAGATATTCGAAGTTCTCGTAAACGGATGGTCCCCCGCCCTCCCGCAAGACCGCGATCACAGGCCACAGTGACACCCAGTATTCGTTTGCGTTCGAGCTGATGATGTCCAAGAACGACCGCTCTTCGAGGAGCCCATTCTTCATGTACGATCCGACTTGTTCGTACCAGTCGCAGACGTGCATCTCGGGATGTGAACGACGATTGACCGGCCGTGTTCGAAGGCCGTCCATGAAGGCTGAATCCGTTATTTTGGTGGGCAGTTCATCGCGGACGAATTCCATCCACTCTTGGAACTGCGCGTTTTGCCACGTTTCGAGCACGGTCAGCAATCCGTTCAGTTGGTTGCTCGCTCGAAGGTGGCGCAACTGGATGAGGGCCGCGACTGCCGCCGCGGCGACCACCACGAGGGTGAGCGCCGCGAAGATGGTGTTCAACGCCACGAGATCCACGGGTCGCAGGTTCGCGACCGTGGAGTTAGGCCCCGCTGGTCTCCGGCTGAATCGGCGCCAGCGCCGGCGGCTTGAGCGGCTCGCCCGACTTGCGGAACACGCCCTTGCCGTCTTCGGCATCGAACAGGATGTGGTCGCCGACTTTGAACGTGCCGCGCAACAGCTCTTCCGAGAGCGGATCTTCGACGAAGCGTTGGATCGCGCGCCGCAGTGGCCGCGCACCCATCGCCGGGTCCCAGCCTTCTTTGGCCAGTAGTTCGCGCGCCGCATCGGTGGCTTCGAGCGTCATGTGCTGATTCTCCAGCTCCTTGACGACCTTGGCCAGCTCGAGACCGACGATCTCCTTGATCTGCGGCAGATCGAGGGAATGGAACACCACCACTTCGTCGATGCGGTTGAGGAACTCAGGCCGGAAGAGGTGCTTGACTTCCTCGAGGATCTTGTTCTTCATACGCTCGTGCCGAACGGTGGCCGAACCCTCGTCCTTGATCGAGCGGAATCCGATATCGGCGGTCTTCTGCATGCCTGCCGAACCGACGTTGCTGGTCATGATGATGACGGTATTTTTGAAGTCGACCGCTCGCCCTTGCGAATCGGTCAAGCGGCCATCTTCGAGCACCTGCAGCAGCAAGTTGAAGACATCGGGATGCGCTTTCTCGATTTCGTCGAGCAGCACGACCGAGTAAGGCCGGCGCCGGACGGCTTCTGTGAGTTGGCCGCCTTCTTCGTAGCCGACGTACCCGGGCGGTGCGCCGACCAGCCGCGACACGGCATATTTCTCCATGTACTCCGACATGTCGATGCGGATCATGGATTCCGAGTCGTCGAACATGAATTCCGCAAGAGTGCGGGCGAGTTCGGTCTTGCCGACGCCGGTGGGACCGAGGAAGATGAACGATCCGATCGGCCGCTTAGGGCTCTTCAGCCCGGCGCGGGCGCGTCTGATAGCACGCGTGACCACTTTGACCGCTTCGTCTTGGCCGATGATGCGCTTGTGCAGCGCGTCTTCCATGTGCAGAAGTTTCTTGGTCTCTTCTTCACGCAGCTTGCTGACCGGGATCCGCGTCCAGGTGGAGACGATGTGCGCGATCTCGTCCGGTCCGACGGTGTTGACCGCCTCGCCTTTGCCGGTGCGCTTCTCGGCCCACTCGGCCTCCATCAGCCGCTTCTTCTCGCGTAGTTTTTCCTCGCGATCGCGGACCTGCGCGGCCTTCTCGAATTCTTGCGCTTTGATGACGGCTTCTTTTTCCGCCTTCACTTTGCGGATCTCGGCATCGACTTCGCGGATCTCGGGCGGCATCGCCGTCGCTTGCAACCGCACGCGCGACGCCGCTTCATCCATGAGATCGACGGCTTTGTCGGGCAGGAAGCGATCGGTGATGTAGCGGTCCGACAGCCGTGCTGCGGCCTCGAGCGCTTCGTCGCTGATCTTGACGCGATGGTGCGCCTCGTAGCGGTCGCGCAGGCCCTTGAGGATTTCGATCGTCTCATCGACCGACGGTTCGCCGACGATGACCGATTGGAAGCGCCGCTCGAGCGCTGAATCCTTCTCGATATGCTTGCGGAATTCGTTGAGTGTGGTGGCGCCGATGCATTGCAGCTCGCCGCGCGCCAACGCGGGTTTGATGATGTTGCTGGCGTCGATCGCGCCTTCCGCTGCGCCGGCTCCGACGAGCGTGTGCAATTCGTCGATGAACAGGATGATTTCGCCGGCCGCGCCGCGGATCTCGTCCATGACGCGCTTCATACGCTCTTCGAACTCGCCGCGATATTTCGTTCCGGCCACGAGGCCGGCGAGATCTAAGGTGATGACGCGCTTGTCGCGCAGCAGGTCGGGAATGTCGCCGGTGATCACGCGCTGCGCCAAGCCTTCGGCGATAGCGGTCTTGCCCACGCCGGGCTCGCCGATGAGCGCCGGATTGTTCTTCGTGCGGCGTGAGAGGATCTGGATCACGCGCTCGATTTCGGTCGCACGCCCGACAACGGGATCGAGTTTGCCCTCGCGCGCGAGCTGGGTAAGATCGCGGCCGTACGCGTCAAGGGTCGGCGTCTTGCTCTTGCCCTTCGCCTGGCCGGCTTGCGTCTGCTGCTCCGCGCCGAGCAGCGACGTGGTCTGCACGCGCACCTTGGCGGGATCCACGCCGAGATTGGTGAGGACCCGCGCGGCCACGCCTTCGCCCTCGCGAATGAGACCGAGCAGCAAGTGCTCGGTGCCGATGTAATTGTGGCTGAGCTGGCGTGCTTCTTCGAACGCAAGCTCGATGACGCGTTTTGCGCGCGGGGTGAAGACCATTTCCTGTTGCACGGTCTGGCCGCCGCGGCCGACGATGGCTTCCACCTCGGCGCGTACTTTGGCAAGGTTGACACCCAGCGTTTCCAGGACCTTGGCAGCGAGGCTTTCGCCCTCGCTGATGATGCCCAGCAGGATGTGCTCGGTGCCGATGTAGTTGTTGCCGAGGCGCTGCGCTTCTTCTTGCGCAAGGACGATGCTCCGTCGCGCGCGCTCGGTGAACGGCTCCCACATGGACATACGGTTGTTGACTCCTCGAGCGGTTCCGGCGTCGGCGAGCTACGCTGCGTCCGGCGGCTCCTACTCCTTATACGTAGTATTCGACAGTTTCGTGCAAAAGTGCTTCCTCTCGGGACGCACCGAATGAAAAGGGAGAGCGATGCGCCCTCCCGGCTTCGTGTGAGTGCAGGATTTGGGCCTCAAGCGAACGCCGGTCCGTACTGCACCGGTGCCCGATAAAAACGGGGAATCGTATCGGCTTTCGGTCGATAAGACAAGTGTCTCATCGCTACGCCCGGGTTACGCAACTCGGATGCGGGCATTTCCTGCCCGCTCACCGATCGGTGCGCTTTAGAGCGACCCCGCTTGAGGCTCGAGAAAATCATACTGCCGACGTCGATGGGTTGTCAAGCGATTGCCGGAATGCGCCGCGGGAGACGCGAAGTTTCCGCATCGAGAGATGACAGCGCACATGCACAGAGTCGCGATCGCCGTTGGGTCGAATCTGGGCGACCGTCAAGGCAACATCGCGTCAGCGCTTGCACGCTTGCGTTCGTTCGTCGCACTGACGCACGTCTCGTCGACCTACGATACGGTGCCCGTCGGCGTGGGCGATCAGCCCGACTTCCTCAACCTCGCTTGTGTGGGCACGACCACACTCTCGCCCGGCGATCTGCGCAACGCGCTCAAAGACGTCGAAAAATTCGTGGGACGGCGACAAAACGGTAGCCGCGGACCTCGCGCGATCGATCTCGATCTTCTTCTCTACGACGACCTCGTCTGGACCGATCAGGACTTTTCGATTCCGCATCCAGGTATGACCGAGCGTGCGTTCGTGCTCGTGCCGCTTGCCGAGATCGCGCCCGAACTCGTTCATCCGGTCAGCCGCAAGCGCGTCGCCGAGCTGGCGTCGTCGGTCGATGCATCCGGTGTGTCGCGCCGCGACGGCGGCCTGCTCGGGCGATTGCGCAAAGACGTGCAGGAATCGCGACCCGCAGTCGCGTTGTCGCTCAACCGCGCCGGCGTGACCGGCGTGCGGACGCTCGTATCGCTCGGCGATGCACACGGAAAGCAGCGGACGACCATTGCGGTATTCGACATATTTGCCGATCTCGACGCCCATCACAGCGGCGTCCACATGTCGCGATTTTCGCAGGATCTCGAAGATGCACTGACCGAGCTGGCAGTCGACGACGCGCACGGCGTCGACGAGCTCGCGCTCGCCTTGGCGGAGCGCGTCGTGCAGAGCCAACGCGCCGAGCGCGCCGAGGTCTTCGCTCGCGCCGACGTTGCGCTGCCACGCGTGACGCCGGCAAGCGGTCATTCGACCAATGAGTTCTATACGGTGGTCGCGCGCGCGGTGGCCGCGCCGGGACATCGGCGCCGGCTGCTGGGCGTTGAGGCGGAGGGGATCACGGCGTGCCCCTGCGCCCAGGCGATGGTGGCTGAAGAAATGCGCGAGCGGCTTGTTCGATCGGGCCTGAATGGAGACGAGATCGCCGATATTTTGCGCACCGTGCCGGTCGCGACGCACAATCAGCGCGGGCGGGGCACGCTCTACATCGGCGCCGAACGCACGCCCGACATACCCGCGCTCGTCGAAATCGTCGAACAATCGATGTCGTCGGAGACGTACGATCTGCTCAAGCGGCCGGACGAGCTCTTCATCGTGAACAAAGCGCATTTCGCGCCGCGCTTCGTTGAAGACGTCGTGCGCGAGATGTTGCGCTTCGCTGCGGACGCTTTTGTCGACGTAGGCGACGACGGCTTCGTCTCGGCGCGTCAAGTGAATTACGAAAGCATTCACAAGCACGACGCGATGGCCGAGTCGTGTGCGACGTTCGGCGAGTTGCGTCGCGAACTCGCGGGCGAACCCGGCGTTCGTCACACCACCTTGGAAGAATGGCTGTATCCGTGACCTTGCGGTGATGACAAAAATGTGGGGCCGACCTTTATGGTCGGCCAAATTTTACGAGGGCGTCAGGCCTTTCGACAGGGCTTGGCGCCAGCGCGCGACGGCAGTGCGCATCGCGTCGGATTGCTCGCGCGTTTCGCTCGTCAACTCGACGCCCAACGCGCATTGGGAGCCGCCGGCGTTCGGCGTGCTCCAGCGGACGAGGCCTTTGAACGGAGCGGGCGAGATCGCGGCGATAAGAAATCCGTAGGTGAGCCCCGGTTGCAGTCCGACCGGGCTTGTGAGGCCGAGCCCGGCTTCACACGCATCGGTCGTTGTCGCCTCGGCGACTTTCTTGCCGTCCGCGTCCGAGATCGTGACGGCGAGCTTCACGGCAACCCGCTCCCAGCGACGATGGTTGATCATGCCCTACCCTTCCCAATTGATATGGCTTAGAAGTGCGACGACCGGACGGATGTTTCCGCCCCCAAGGCGAATTGACGTATCAGGAGATCGACGTGGCGTGAACTGGGAACTCTCGGCCGTCCCCTACTGGCCGATACACCGGCGGCGCGTGTTGCGACAACGATTGCTCGCATGCGCCATCGCCGTCGCTGTGTTCGTGCCCGCCGTCACCATCCGCGCCCGCCTCGCCGCCGAACCCATCGGCGAAAAAGTATTCGACACCGTCTCGTCCACGATCACATACCGGTACTTCGACGCGAATTTTCGCGGCGTCGCATGGAATTCGGTGATCGCCGAATACCGCCCGCTCGTCGTGAACGCACCGTCCACCGCCGAGCGCTACGCGCTATTGCGCGGCATGCTCGAGCGGCTCGGCGATAGCCACACCGCGATCTTCTCGCCCGTGGAACTTCGCAAAAGTCTGACGAATGCCGACCGTTCCAGTTCGGTGACCTGGCATGATCTCACACCCAACATCGGCTACGTGAAAATCGGCTCGTTCCCCGACAACATGGCCGAAGCGATCGGATGGGCGCTGCAACGCGAGGGCGAGCGTGCCGGGCTCGTGCTGGATTTGCGCGGCAATCCGGGCGGCATCGTCGACTCCGTCGACGCGACTGCCGGTGCGTTTTTGCCCGCCGGAACGCTGCTCTCCACCGCGCAGGGACGATGGCATTTCCTCGGCGTGCGCCGCTTCATCGCAGATAGAGCGACGGGCATCAGTTATCGCGGTCCGCTCGTCGTCCTTGTCGACGGCGAAACCGCGAGCGGTGCAGAGACGCTTGCGCGCGCGTTGCAATACTACCACCGTGCGACGATCGTCGGCACGCACACCGCCGGCAAAGTCATGGGTGTTGAAGTCGAGATGCCGCTCGCAGACGGCGGCCTCCTACGCGTTGCGACCCTGGATGTCGCCGGTCCGGACGGGCGGCGGCTCGAAGGGCTTGGCGTCAACCCGGATGTGCGCGCGGCAACGCCCGCACGCCAGATGCAATCCGCGCTCGCGTTGCTGGCGCCGCGTTCGCCTCAAGCCCACAAGCCGCTTAGCCGCGGATAACCGACTTCAGCGCACGCGTTAGACCGCTGCGCTCGACGACGACCGATTTCGGCGCCGATATCTTGGTCTTGGCGACGTCGCCGGGTGCGACATCGGTGACGAACACGGGGATATTTCTCGTGTTGAATCCGTCGTTGATGTAACGGGCGGCTTCGCGGCCGTGAACGGGCAGCTTCCCGCACGAGATGACGATCGCGTCCGGTTGCGAAGTGACGAGCGATCGGAAAAATGTCGGCCAACGCGGCTCATCCTCGACAAGCGTCGCGCCCGAATCTTCGATCAGCACGCGGCGCTCGGCGCAATTCTCGTCGGTATCGAATTGCAAGAGCAGCACGGTGGACATGCGCGCCACTTCGCCCGGCGGGTAGGAGTGCCCCTGGCGCGGAACTCGGGGCCGGATGAGTCACGAAGCGAAGATGGAGCTGCTGCTCCAAAAGCGTGCCGAGGCGGCGGCGCCGGCCGGCGAAGCGGCCATCGAACGTCAACACGCGCGTGGAAAGCTCACCGCACGCGAGCGAATCCACGCCCTGCTCGACCGCGGCAGCTTTGTCGAGACCGACGCGTTCGCCGTACATCGGTCCGACGCGTACGGGCTTGGCGACAAGAAATTCATCGGTGACGGCGTCGTCACGGGCTACGGCACCGTTGACGGACGACGGATATTCCTCTTCTCGCAAGACTTCATGGTCATGGGCGGATCGCTCGGCGAAGCGTATGCCGAGAAGATCTGCAAGGTCATGGACATGGCGCTCAAGGTCGGATGCCCGGTGGTCGGCATCAACGACTCCGGCGGCGCGCGCATCCAAGAGGGCGTCGTCAGTCTTGGCGGCTACGCCGAGATCTTCTGGCGCAACGTGCAGGCGTCCGGCGTCATCCCCCAGATCTCGATCATCGCCGGACCGTGCGCGGGCGGCGCGGTGTACAGTCCCGCCATCACCGATTTCGTCTTCATGGTGGACAAGATCTCGCAGATGTTCATCACCGGACCCGAGATCATCAAGACCGTCACCGGCGAGGAAGTCACTTTTGAGGAGCTCGGCGGCGCCGCGACGCACAACACGAAAAGCGGCGTGGCGCAATTTCTGTGCGCGGACGAGGACGACGCCTTCGAGCAGGTCCGCCACCTGCTCTCCTTCGTCCCATCGAATAATCTCGACGATGCGCCGAGCGGCCCGACGGACGACGATCCTTCCCGTCGCGATCCCGGGCTAATCGATCTCATTCCCGCGTCGCCGAATCTCCCGTATGACATGGTCGAGATCATCCATCGCGTCGTCGATAGCGGCGAGTTCTTTGAAGTCCATGCGCTCTTCGGCACGTCGATGGTGGTGGGCTTTGCCCGGCTCGGCGGCCGCAGCATCGGCGTCGTGGCGAACCAGCCGAAAGTGCTGGCCGGCGTGCTCGACATCAACTCTTCGGTCAAGGGCGCTCGGTTTGTCCGCTTCTGCGATGCGTTCAATATCCCGTTGGTCGTCTTCGTCGACGTGCCGGGATTCTTGCCCGGCACGACGCAAGAATTCGGCGGCATCATCAAGCATGGCGCGAAGCTGCTCTACGCGTTCGCCGAAGCCACCGTGCCGAAGCTGACGGTGATCACACGCAAGGCCTACGGCGGCGCGTACGACGTCATGTGCAGCAAGCACATCCGCGCGGACTTCAACCTCGCATGGCCGACGGCCGAGATCGCGGTGATGGGGCCGCACGGTGCGGTGAAGATCGTGTCGCGCGACGAGATCGCAAAGGCGACCGATCCCGGCGCGCGCGCGACCGAACTCGTCGACGAGTACGTCGAGCGGTTCGCCAACCCGTACATCGCCGCCGAGCGCGGCTATCTCGACGATGTCATCGACCCTGCCGACACGCGCCCGACACTCATCAGCGCGCTCGAAATGCTCAAGACCAAGCGCGTCGCGCGCCCGGCGCGGCGCCACGGAAACATCCCGCTTTGATGGCCGACGTGCGTGTGTCCGCCGGCGCCACGCTCGAAGAAACCGAGGCGATCATCGTCGCGATCGAGACGATCCTGCAGCGCCAGTCCGTGCGACGTCCCACAGTCGTGATCGAACGATCGAAGTGGGCCGCCGCAGCGCGACGCGAGGCGCTGGACGACCGTGTTTAAGAAAGTCCTCATCGCGAATCGCGGAGAGATCGCGCTTCGCGTCATCCGCGCGTGCCGCGAGTTGGGCATCGCCAGCGTCGCGGTGTACTCCGACGCGGATCGCAGCGCGATGCATGTCGGCGCGGCCGACGAAGCGTTTCGCATCGGACCTGCGCCGGCGTCGCACTCGTATCTCAACACCGACGTGCTGCTGGAAACCGCGACGAAGAGCGGCTGCGACGCCGTGCATCCCGGGTACGGATTCATGGCCGAGAACGCCGCGTTCGCGCGCAGTTGCGAAAAGGCCGGCGTCACGTTCATCGGACCTTCGCCCGATGCCATCGACCGCATGGGCAACAAGATCGCCGCGCGTTCAGTGGCGCACGCCGCGGGCGTGCCGGTCGTCCCCGGCACCATCGAACCGGTCACCGGTCCCGATGCGGTCCGCGATTGGGCCGAACACGTCGGCTACCCGATCGCGATCAAAGCCGCCGCGGGCGGCGGCGGCAAGGGACTCAAGATCGCGCGCACGCCTGACGAGGTCGACGCGGCGGTCTCCGTCGCCGCGAAAGAGGCAGCTGCCTACTTCAAAGACGACACGCTCTACGTCGAGCGCTACCTGGAACGGCCGAAGCACGTCGAAGTACAGGTGCTCGGCGATAAGCACGGTCACATCGTGCATCTGGGCGAGCGCGATTGTTCGATGCAGCGGCGTCACCAAAAACTTGTCGAAGAAACACCGGCGCGGATCTTGCCGACCGTTCGCAGCCGGCTGCTCGCCGCAGCGGTGAAATTGTGCGAAGCGATCGGCTACGACAGTGCCGGCACGATCGAGTGTCTGGTCGAAGGCGACGAGTTCTATTTTCTGGAGATGAACACGCGCATCCAAGTCGAGCACACGATCACCGAGATGACATACGGCTTCGATCTCGTCAAAGCGCAGATCCGCGTCGCTGCGGGCGAACCGCTCTGGGTTTCACAGGGTCAGCTCTCGGCGCGCGGGCACGCGATCGAAGTGCGTGTCAACGCCGAATCACCCGCGCACGATTTCCGGCCCTGCGCCGGAACGGTCACGCGTTACGTCGAGCCGGGCGGCCCCGGTGTGCGCGTCGACGCGGCGGCGTTTGCAGGTTGGACGATTCCTCAAGAGTACGACTCGCTGCTCGCGAAGCTCATCGTCTGGGGCCAGGATCGGGATGAGGCGCGAGCGCGCCTGCGGCGGGCGTTGGCCGAGTTTCGCGTGGAAGGCGTCGACACGACGATCCCGTTTTTCCAACTCCTCATCGACGGCGACGAATTTCGACGCGGGGATTACGCGACGCCGACCGTCGAACGGTTTTCGTCGCAGAACGCCGACGCGCTCGCCGCGGCGTATCCCGAAGCGGTGCGCGACCAAGTTCGGGCACCGTCGGACGCCGGTGAAGAAATCGCCGTCGAGGTGAACGACAAGCGCTTCACGGTGAAAGTATTCGGCCTCGGCAATATTCAACCCGAAGGGTCCGCCGCCGGCCGTCGCACCGGCGGCTTCAAGAGCCCGAAAAAAATAGCGCCCGATGGCAAGCGCGTCATAGCACCGATGCACGG
>DATBOZ010000018.1:0-16042 GCA_036561585.1 Candidatus Eremiobacteraceae bacterium
CCGTCCTCGACGACCGCGGGTCTGAACCTCACCCACGCGGGTGCGCACAGCACCACGTCGTACGTCGGCAATCTCTCGAGCAGCGGGCCGTCGAACAGCATCGGCGCAAGCGTCAACCATACGATCAACTTCACGCCGACGTTCAGCCAGACCGTCGGTCTGCAGTTCCAGGGCAACACCAACCCGGCGAACTACTCGCGTCAGATCAACTTCACGAGCGACACGCGGTTCGAAGCCACGACGTTCGACGGCGATCTCGTGATCGACACCTCGCACGGCACGCAGATCACACAGCCCGCGCCGCTGACCTCGCCATTCCCGTCGCCTTTGCCGACGGCCGTGGTCGCGAACACCAACGGCTTTCAGAAAGTCCCCGAACTCACGCTGCGCGCGCACCCGTTCCAGATCTCGTCGCTGCGCCTTCCGGTGGAAGTGACGGTCACCGACGGCATCTACGACGACCAGTTCGACAACGCGCCCAACGGCATCAAAACGTCGCGGCTCGATTTCACCACGCAGGTCGGCAGCGCGTTTTTTCCGATCGGCCAGGCGTCGGACGTCACGGCGACCGCCACGTTCCGCCAAGACGCGTACGGAACGGGCGATCTGCTCGGCACGTTCGGCGAGGATATCAGCGTCCGCACGCTCTTCGGCACGCACGCCGACAACACGTTTTCGTACAACATGCTGAGCGTCCGCGGTTACACGCCGATGCCGTCGTTCGATTCGGAGTTCGGCACCGACAGTCTCGGCGAAGTGCTCAACGTGTACAACGGCAGCAAGTATCACTTCTCAGCGACGACGAGCTACGACTTCCATCAGCGGTTCTTGAGCCCGGTGGCATACGATGTTTTGTGGCAGCCGACGACGCTGACGAGCCTGAGCCTGGGCACGACGTACGATCCGCACGGCGCGGCGGGGATCTACCGGCCCGGGTATTCGCCGCTGAACATCACGCTTGCGACGCCGGTCGGCAAAAACGATTATTTCCAGATGCAGTCAAATTACGATTTCAAATTGCACGGCCTGCAGAACCAATCGTACTTCATCACCCATACGGTTGAGAATTGCTATCAGATCCGCGTCGCCTACCGCCAGCCGCTGAAAGAAGTGGACTTCTCGGTGAACCTGCTCGCGTTCCCGACGCAGTCGGTGAATTTCGGCATCAACAGCAACGGGCCGATCGTCGCCCAGAGCTTCGGACAATGAGCGGCGTGTTTGCCTTACGGACTCGAGCTCGGGATCGGGACGACGTCGATCTCGCCGCCCAGGATGTACGCGTTGGGATCGGATGGCCCGCCGCCCGGCTTGTTGCCGCACGCGGTGAACGTGTAGACGTTCTTGGTGCTCAGGCTGATGTTGGGAATCGTGTCCTGCGAATTGAGCCCGCAGGTCATTTGATCCAACGCGTTGCCGTTTTGATCGGCGGTGAAGAACTGCACGAAGATATTATCGGGCGTGGGCTGCGGATTGGCCGACGAGGTGGGGCTCGGATTGGGCGAAGGCGTGGGGCGCACATCGAGTTCCGAGATCGGGATGGAGATCGACATCGCGTTGTTGCTGCCGCCGGCGAAGCTCGCATTGGTGAAGAACGTGAACTGGTTGGCAGCCAAGAAGATCCGCTGCCAGCGCACCAACGTCTGGCCGACGCCGACGAACGACTTGTCGGCGTAGTAGAAGTTGTTCGACGGCAGCCCGGAGATGCAGAAGAAGTTCTGCGTCTGATTGGGCGGACACACGCCGTAGAACAAGAGCTGGTCCCAGTGGGCGTACGTCAATTGCTGGGCCTCGGCCAACGTGGGATACCCGGGCTGCTCGGGCGAGCCGTAGACGTTATTCGCGCCCTGATTGATGTTCAGCGCGATGATGTACGCGTCGTTGCTCGGGTTGATGCTCCCGTTCTGCGACACGTAGAATTTGAACGTGATGGTACCCGGAGAAGCCGCCGCGCTCGCGCCGGTCGGCGGAAACACCGGACCGCGGCCGCATGCCGCGATCGTGACGGTGGCGATCGCCAGCGCCGCTGCGAGAATGCGCCAGACGCGGTACGCGCCGATGGCTAGAGTCACGTCAGATTCCTTATCGCAATTGATCAAGCCGGCCATCGCGTTTCTCGCGCCGGTCGCGCTCGCACTCGCTTTTCCGAAAACGAATTGGTGGTTGCTTTCGTTCGTCAGTCTCGCGCCGTTGTTCTGGCTGTGGAGCAACGCGTCCTGGAAATCGGCGTTCTGGTGGGGCTGGCTTTCCGGCACGGTCTACTTCGGTCTCATGCTCAATTGGGTGCCGAATTCGCTCGGCGACTTTATCGGCGCGTGGACGATTCTTGCGCTCGCTCTGTTGGCCGCTTGGCAAGGTCTCGCATTTGCAGCAGCCGCCGTTCTCATCTCGCTCATTCGCCGTCCGGGATTCGGCGGCGTTGCGGTATACGCCGCGCCCGCCGCGTGGTTCATCTGCGAGTTCGTCCGGACGCGCGGAGAATTGGGCGTGCCGTTCGCGAGCCTCGGGCTTGTCGCCGCGCACATCGCGTGGTTGTTGCCGATGGCGGCATACGCGGGTGTCTTCGGCATCGGCGCGATCGTCGCACTGATCAACGGCGCGGTGGCGGGACTCGTGTGGGGTACGCCGCGCGGACGGGCGACGGCGTGCGCTATTTTGGGAGCGCTTGCCGTGCTCGTGATCGCGGGCGACGTCGCGCGGGCGCATGTCGTGCAACCCGCGCCGCGGTGGAAAGTGGCCATCGCGCAAGGCAACATCTCGCAGCGCGTCAAGTGGAGCCCGGAGATCTTCACCCACACGATCCAAGTCTACAGCGATCTCACGCGCCAAGCGTCGAAACGCGGCGCGCGCGTCGTCGTGTGGCCCGAGACCGTCGTCACCGCATATCCGCTCCAAGAACCGTGGCTGTTGCACGATCTCGAAGCGATCGCGTCGTCGGCGCACGTCTGGCTTATCGCCGGCACGGTCGATAAGCTCACGCCGCGCGGGTATCATAACGCCGTGATCGATCTGACGCCGAAAGGCAAACTCGACGGCGTGTACGACAAGCACTTGCTGGTTCCGTTCGCCGAATTTCTGCCGTTCGATCGCGTGCTGCGGCGGCTGCCGCTAATGAATCAGGCGTCCGATTTCTTCCCGGGCACCGGCCCGCGTCTGCTCTCGGGTGACGGCGTGCCGTTCGGCATTCTCGTCTGCTACGAATCAGGTTTTTCATCGTATGCACGACAGACCGCGAATGCCGGCGCGCAAGCGCTCATCGTCGTCACCGACGACGCGTGGTGGGGCGATACGTCCGGACCCTACCAGCACTTGGACATGGCCGTGCTCGACGCGGTCGAGACCGGACGTTGGGTGGTGCGCGGCGCGGCGACCGGCGTCTCCGCAGTCGTCGATCCGCACGGCAGCATCGTCGGATCGCAACCGCTCGATCAACTCGGGCTGCTCGTCGCCAACATCGGACGCCCTATAGACACGCCCTA
Source organism: Candidatus Eremiobacteraceae bacterium (assembly GCA_036561585.1). Classification (GTDB taxonomy): domain Bacteria; phylum Vulcanimicrobiota; class Vulcanimicrobiia; order Eremiobacterales; family Eremiobacteraceae; genus JABCYQ01. Next base: position 3,477 of record DATBOZ010000018.1, read on the forward strand.
TCTTCACTTCGGCGCGCTCTGGCTGGTGCTGCTGGCGCTGATCGGGGTGGCGATCGGCCTCGTCAAGGGACGCGCGCGCGCCGTCGGTTGGCGGTCCGCGCGAGGACCCGCGTGATTGCAAGCGATCGCGGTGGACGGCCGATGTGGCACTATTGGCTGGCAGGCGTCGGCGTGCTCGCGCTTGGCGGGTATCTCTATCTGTTCATCAGCGCGATAGTAGCGCCGCCGCTCCCGCCTCTGATGAATGCGAATACTGTGGTCATGCGCGCGTTGAGCGTGGTCGGCCAGCGCGGCGCGAAACGCGGGTGGAGTTTCACCGCGGATTCTTCAGAGACGTCGGTCGACGGTGGATTCACCACCTATCACAACGTGCGCGACGGCACCTACTTCGATCACGGCAAGCCGGCGTATCATATCTCGGCGAATCAAGTCATCCTAGACACGCGATCGCAGAACTATTCGGCGACCGGCGGGGTGCACATCTGGGCAGTGACCGGTGAGCAGCCGCGCGCCGTATGGGCCGAGGACATGACCTGGAACCAGCCGCTGCAGACATTGTCGTGCCCGACCAAGGTGACCGTGTCGTATACCGGCTCGCGCTACACGGGCAGCGATGTGTATATCAACTTCCGCGATGGTTCGATCCACACGGGCCAGTCGGCCTTGAGCTACCACAAGAAAAAGAAACCGTAGTAGGCCGACCATAAAGGTCGGCACTACAGAGACATTTACGTTTTGGCGAGTTGCTGCTTGAGCCAATCGATGGCTTTGACGGGCGTGGGATCCTCGCCATAGGCGAGCGCGAGGTAACACGACGCAAAATCGCCGGCGTACACCAGCGACATCGTGCGCGCCAGCGCGCTGGTCCCGCTCGACCACACCTCGTCGATGTGCACCTTGCGATCCGCAAGAAGCTCCTTGGTGAGTTCGACACGCCGCACGATGTGTGCCGGCTCCGTGCGATCCCGCAGGATGACCACGCTCAGGAATTTCTCCACCGCGGCTTGTCCGTGCGTTCCGCTCCAGCCCACCGTCTCGTTGTGATTGAGTTCCGGAAACACGTTTGCAACCGCAAGCGCCTTGGCATTCTCGTTGATCTGCGTCTTCCAGCGGTATGCGACGACGCCGCGCTCCGCTTGCGAGCCGTAGACGAATGGGATCTTGCCGAGCCACGCGGTTGCGAGCTGCTTCGCCTGATTCGTCGCAGGCGGCACATCGGGACCGAGCGCGCTGCGCATGGTGAGCAGCACGCCGGCCGCTTCATCGATGTCTTGCAGCACCGAATCGGGCAGGAGCTTGAGGCGAGCCGCTGCCACCACCAGCGGCACAAAAGCGTAGCCGACCGCCGCGCGCGGTTGCAGACCCGTGACCGGAAGTTTGATGAGCGGCACGCCGTCCGCGTCGGCAAGTTTATCGAGCTTGCCACCCGTGGTGACCGCCAAAACGGACGCACCCGCTTTACGCGCTTGCGCGTACGTGCTGAGCGTCTCTTCGGTGTTGCCCGAATTGCTCGCCGCGATGACGAGCGTATCAGGACCGATGTAACCAGGCAAGAGATAGTCGCGCACGACCGTCACCGGACAGGTCAACTGCGGTTCGAACGCGGCGCGCAAGAGATCGCCGCCGATCGCCGACCCGCCCATTCCCGCGATGACGACGGACGAGAAGTGCCGGCCGTTTAGCGCGCCGAGATCGGCGCCGGTGGCGATCCGTTTCGCCGCCGCGCATTGTTCTGGTAAACCAAGAATGGCTCCGAGCATGTCGCTCGGATCGTGCGCTTTGAGTTGGGCGTGATCGTTGAGCGCGTGCGGCGCCATGGCTACCTCTTATAGATGAGTCGGGTCAATCGGTGGAACGCTTCGCTTCCTCGATCAAGCGCTTTACCTTTTGACCGCCTTTGTGGCCGATCTCTTCGTAGAATGCTTGGCCGTATTTGTCTTTGACGGCGTTGCCGCCCTTTTGACCGATGTTCTCGTAGAACCCGGCACCATGGCGCTCCTTGGTGGTCTCGCCGCCCTTGCGCCCGATCGCTTCGTAAAACGATGGTCCGTACTTGTTGCGTACCGCGTCGCCGCCTTTTTTGCCGGCTTCACGGACGGTCATGTCACCATTGCGGTCCTTTTGTTTCGCTGTCATGCTGATGCAATTTCCTCGCGACGAGCCTTCAGTAAACAGAGAGGCACACCGCTATCAAGCTCAGGGTGCCGTGTGTTTTGTACCCGCCTGTTCTTATACTAAACCGCCGACCGTGCGGTCTTTAGAGGCGCATCCGCAAAATGGAATGAAGGACCTTCGATGCTGGACGTCGTGCTGGAACAACCGACCATCGTCGATGGGACGGGCAATCTGAGTTTTCGCACGGACGTCGCGTTGCGCGGCGACCGGATCGTGCGCATCGGCGATTGCGCGGACCGCGATGCGATCCGGCGCATCGATTGCAGCGCGCTCGTCGTCGCGCCGGGCTTCATCGACATGCACGGCCACTCCGATGAAGCGCTGCTCGCGCTGCCGACCGCGGACAGCAAGATCCTGCAAGGCGTGACGCTCGAAGTGGGCGGCAATTGCGGCGCATCGCCCGGACCGTTTTCCGCGGCTTCGCTTGCCGAACGGCGCGACGAACTGCGATCGCGCTACGACCTCGACACGACGTGGAACGATTTCGCCGGTTTTCTCGACGCCCTCGACGCCGCGCCGTCGTCGATCAATTTCTGCTGTCTCGTCGGTCTGGGTGAGACGCGCAAAGCCATCGGCGCGGTGACCCCGGGACCGCTAGCCAAAGAATCGCTCGAACGGCAATGCGCGCTCGTGCGCGATGCATGCGAACGCGGCGCCATCGGCGTGTCGTCGGGTTTGATCTATCAGCCCGGCAGCTTTGCCGATCTCGCCGAGCTCGAAAGTCTCGCCGGCGCAGCACGCGATGCCGGCAGTCCGCTCTACGCATCACACATCCGCAGCGAAGGCGACCTGCTCGTCGAGGCGGTGGAAGAAGCGCTGACCATCGGGAGGCGTGCCGGCATCGCGGTGCAGCTTTCGCATCACAAAGCCGCGGGGCGGCGCAACTGGGGAAAAGTGCACGACACGTTGGCGCTGATCGAGCGCGCGCGCACGAGCGGCGTGGATGTCGTGCTCGACCAATATCCGTACAAAGCGTCGTCCACCGGGCTCGACGTGATGCTGCCCGCGGACGTCAACGTTGGAACCAAGGCCGAGATCGCCGCGCGCTTGGCCGACCCGGCGTACTTCGCCCTCACGGCCGGCAGGATCGACCTCGAATACGCCGGCCGTTGGGACGAGGTGCTCGTCGCGTCGGTGGGCAGCGAGCGCCACCGCGACTTTGAAGGCATGACCGTAGCCGCCATCGCCGATCGCACCGGGGCTGCCCCCGCCGCGGCCGCGCTCGGATTGCTGCGCGATGAATCGCTCGACGTCGCCGCCATCTACTTCACCATGTGCGAGGACGACTTGCGCGCGGTCTTGCAGTACGCGAATACGTGCATCGGCAGCGACTCGTCGGCGCGCGCTACCGAAGGCGTCACCGCCCGCGGCAAGCCGCACCCACGCACGTTTGGGACCTTTCCGCGCATATTCAAGCGCTACGTCCGCGAATCGAAGCTGCTCTCGCTTGAAGAAGCGGTGCGGCGCGCCACAGGTCTGGCCGCCGAACGGCTGGGCATTCGCGAGCGCGGGCGCATTGCCGAAGGTTGCTTTGCCGACCTCGTCCTCTTCGACCCGCTGACGATAGCCGATACATCAACATATGAAGAGCCCCATCATTATCCGGCCGGCATCCGATCCGTCTACGTCAACGGCGAAGCGGTGGTGCACGCCGGAAAGATCACGGGCGCACGGCCTGGCCGTTTGTTGCGCCGGGGGCGCGACCTGTAGACCTCGTATGTCCTGCGCATCTTGACCGCCTTGCCGGTCAAGGTATAATCAGAGTGATGAAGACCGCGCTGACGCCGGTAAGAACCGCGAGCTGGTTTTTGCTACCCCTGACGCTGGTGCTATGCACGGCACCGTCGCTTGCCTTGGCGCACGCGCATGTCGTTGAGGTGATGCGCATCCAACCATGGGTCGAAGGCGTCGACCCGGTCCTCGAAAACGCGCTCTTCGAAGCCACGTATCGCGCGCTGCCGGAACACAACGTCCTCAAAGTCTATGCTTTCGCCGCCGGCGGCTACGAATCGGCCGGCATCCGCTTTTCCGCACGCGTTCCCCATCAGGCACGCGATCTCACCGCGCCGGAAATCGCGCACGAGGCCGCCATCCTCATCCGCACGGCGTTCGGCGATTTTCCCGCCGTCGAGGAAGTGGACGTCTGGGGAACGATTCCGGTGAGTCTGAGCCAGACCAAGGCTATCGAGAGCACGGTCTTCTCGGTCTCAGCCGACCGCGACACCTACGAACAGCTGGTGCGGCAACGCGCACTTTCCGACGAATTCTTCGTCGGCGCCTTCGGCCGTGTCTGGATCGCGCCGCAAGTGCCGCCGCGATGATCCGCGCATGGTCCTTCGCGCTCGCCGCCGCCGCGAGCGTCGCCATGCTCGCGGGACCGTCGGCCGGCGCCGCGCAGCCCGCGCCGAAGTCGCGTCCGCTCGTCGCGCCGCACGCCGTCCAAGCGTGGCAGTCCATCTACGACGCCGACGATCAGATCTGGCACGTGCCGATGACCAGGCATTTGATCGCGTTGACCTTTGACGACGGGCCGTATCCCTTTTACACGCCGCTGCTCTTGCACGTCCTCGAGCGGTCCCATGTGGCCGCAACATTCTTTTGCGTCGGACGGTCGGCGCAGCAATTCCCGGAATTGATGGATCGCATCGTCGCGTCGGGCGACGAGATCGGCAATCACACGTTCAACCACTACAAGTTGAACGGGCTGAGCGACGAGCAGATCGCCGAGCAGATCATGGAAGGTGGCGCGATCTTATCCACGTTTGTGGGCCGGCCGATCGATCTATTCCGCCCGCCGCATGGCCGCTACGACAAGCGCGTGCTCGAGATCGCGTCCGCGATGGGTTACCGTACCGTGTTCTGGAACGATAGCCCTGAGGACACGAAGAACATCTCCCCCACGCTCGAAGTGCAACGCGTGCTTTCGCAAGCGCGGCCCGGCGGGATCGTCCTCTTGCACAGCGGACAGTATCGCACGATCGAAGCGCTGCCGGTCATCATCGACAAGCTGCGCGCGCAAGGCTACTCGTTTGTGACGGTCGATCAGCTTTTGGCGTCCGGCGCCTTGTAGTCTGGGGCCGACCTTTATGGTCGGCCTCCTAATAATGTAGTATGGCGAGCATCGCTCGCCCGAAAAAATGGGTGAGCGTTGCTCACCCTACTACATCGGATGGTCGGCACTACACGATTGGAATTACATCGATCGCCGCTCGAGCTCGGACCACGCCTCGCCCACCGCCCGCTCCAGTGCAACCAAGTCTCCGTCGTTGCGGATCACGATATCGGCGCGCTTTTCGTATTCCTCGTCGCTGAGTTGCGCGGCCATCCGTTTCTCCACCTGTGCTGCAGAGATGCCGTCGCGCCGCATCGCGCGTTCGACGCGTTGCGCGCGCGGGGCGACGACCGAGACGACCCGATCGCAATACGTCTCGAACCCGGATTGCAAGAGCAGCGGTACCACCACCACGACCATCGCCGACGCCGGCAGCGCTCGCATCGCAGCCAGCGTGCGTTCCCGGATCGCGGGGTGCGTGATCTGGTTGAGGCGCGCTTCGCTCATCCGGTCGCCGAACGCGGCGCCGGCAAGCGCGGCGCGGTCCAGCGTGCCGTCGGCGCGCACGATGCCGGCGCCGAATTCCGCGACCAATGCGTCGAGCACCGGGCTCGGCGGCGCGACCACCTCGCGCGCGATCTGATCCGTGTCGATGATCGTCGCGCCCTTGCGCGAAAAAAAATCGGCAACGGCGCTCTTGCCCGCGCCGATGCCGCCTGTGAGGCCGATGATCATCCGTTCCGTACGTTATTCGGTGTCCGGAGGTTCTTCCGCCGGTGACTCTTCCAAGCGTGCGACGACGTCGCCGATGCTGTTTCCGGCGGGCTCTTCCTGACCTTCGAGGTACTCTTGCACCTCGCCCGATTCGGATGATGTACCGCTGACTTTGTTCATGCTCGCCGTGATCCGGCGCGTGCCGGTATTGATGGAGAGCAGCCGCACTTGCACCTGTTCACCTTGTGCGGGCGGCGCGGCCGCATCGAACTCCGACTTGGGCACCATGCCCGTCACGCCGGGCAACAGTTCCACCAACAAATAGTTCTGCGTGGCTTTGATCAGTGTCGCGGGAACGAGCGTGCCTTCGACGAGCTGATCGGGAACGGTCTTCCACGGATCTTCCAGCGAGTGCTTGACCGAGAGGCTGACCTTCTTCGCCTCGGCGTCGAATTTCATGACCTCGACCATGACCTTGTCGCCGATCTGCACCACTTCGCTCGGGTGCTTGATCCGCGACCACGACAGCTCGCTGTTGTGGATGAGGCCGTCGATGCCGCCGAGATCCACGAACGCGCCGAAATCGGCGAGGCGCACGATCGTGCCTTCGCGGATCTGGCCCGCCTGCAACGTGGAGAGCAGCTCCATTTTCTTCTGATTCAGCTCTTCTTCGAGGACGACGCGCTGCGAGAGCACCACGCGCCGGCGCTTGTGATCGAGATCGATCACTTTGAGACGCAGCTCTTTGCCCACGAGCTCGTCGAGGTTGCCCACCGGGTGACGCCGGATCTGCGATGCCGGCACGAAGCCGCGCATGCCGAGATCCACGAGCACGCCGCCCTTGACGACTTGCGTCACGGTCGCATTGATCGCATCGTTGCGTTCGTGCGCTTCGAGAACTTTCTCCCACGTCTTGAGCGCGCGCGCGCGCTTCTCGGAGAGATACATCGTGCCGTCGCCATCGCCGTCGATGCGGTGGACGAGCACTTCGAGCGTATCGCCGATCTTGAGGTCGGCGATCGAGATGCCGGACGAGAGCTCGCGTGACGTGACGACGCCCTCGGACTTGCCGCCGATATCGACGAGCAGTTCGTCGTTCGACTTGGCGACGATCAGACCGTGTAGCACTTGGCCTTCGTCGAGTGTTTTGAGGCTCTCTTCGTAGAGCCGTTGTTCGAGCGCGAATTCGTCGTCGGACTCTTGCGCGGGTTCGATGACTTTTGTGTCGGACATTATTGGGAGTTCACCTATGCTTTTTCAAATTTCGGCTGCCGAGCAGTCGATCGTCTTGTGAGCGGACCGGCGGGGCAACGGCGTATCTCGCGCCTGACGTGGCGCAGAGGAGTGCCGAGCCGTGCATTAGCGCTGGCAAGCGGAGCAGTAGAAGGTGCTTCGTTGGGCCAGCAGGATGCGTCGTACCGTGGACTGGCATTGCTTACATGGCAAGCCGAGACGCCCATAGACCGCAAACTGCTTCTGAAAGCCGCCTTCCTTTCCTTCCGCATCCACGTAGTCGTTCAGACTTGAGCCTTTGAGTTTGATGGCGCGGCGCAGCACCTTGCGCAGACTCTTGAGCAGACCGATTCGTTCCGACGCCGTGAGACGGCCGGCCGGCCGCTTCGGCCTGATGCCGGCATAGAAGAGTGCCTCGCACGCATAGATATTACCGATGCCCGCCAAACGGCGTTGGTCGAGCAGCCAGGCCTTGATCGGCGTGCGACGTCCCGCGAGCAATGCCGTGAACGTGCTCTCGGTCAGCGTGCGATCGAGCGGATCAATGCCGATTCCGAGTATTTTTGTCGCGTCGCCCTCGAGCAGGCGCACGCGGCCGAATTTGCGCGGATCGATGAACTTCATCGCAAGACCGTCGTCGAAGCGTACCGTCAGCCGCTCATGGCGGTCGGCTTCGTTCCTTGCAGGTTCGACGAGCAGACTGCCGGTCATACGAAGGTGGACGGTCAGCGTCCGGCCATCTTCCATCGAGATTGCCACGTATTTGCCGACACGACCGACGTCGGTGATTCGTTGGCCGCGCACCGAGGCAAGCGGCAAGCTGCGCGCATCGACCGTTCGCGGCCAGTGGACGCCGACGTCACGGATGCGCTTGCCACGGACCAATGAATGAAGACCGCGCGCGATGGTTTCGACCTCAGGCAGTTCAGGCATCGGCGCTACGCCATCGCTCCCCAGCTCGGGCCGCTCTTGAAATCGACGACCAGCGGCACACGCAACGTCATCGCATCTTCCATCGCCATGCGCGCGTCTTCGCGCAACGTGTCGAGCGCGTGTGGATCGACTTCGAAGATCAGCTCGTCGTGCACCTGCAGCAGCAGCTGCGCCGGCAGCTTCGCTTCTGCGATGCGCCGCGCGATGCGCACCATCGCGAGCTTGATGAGGTCTGCGGCGCTGCCTTGCAACGGCGCATTGACGGCGACGCGCTCCGCCGCCGCACGCATCGCCGGATGCGCCGATTTGAGATCGGGCAACAGGCGGCGCCGGCCGTGGAGCGTCGAGACGAAACCGTCGACGCGCGCTTTGGCGATCGCGCCGGCGATGTATTGCTTGATCTGCGGAAAGCGGGCGAAGTAGGTGGCGATGAACTCGCGCGCTTCGGTGCGCGAGAAGCCGACGCTCTGTGCGAGGCCGAACGAGCCCATCCCGTAGAGGATACCGAAGTTGACCGCCTTGGCGCGGCGCCGCAGCTCGGCCGGCACTTGTTCGCCCGCCGGCACCGCGAACACGGCGCGTGCGGTGTAGGCGTGGATGTCCTCGCCGCTTTTGAACGCCTCGATCAACGTCGGATCTTCCGACATATGTGCGAAGAGCCGCAGCTCGATCTGCGAGTAATCCGCCGCAAGCAGCACGCGCCCGGGCGTCGGCGGCAAAAACGCGAGGCGGATCTCGCGGCCCAGCTCGCTGCGCACCGGGATGTTCTGCAGATTCGGGTTGGTGCTCGACATGCGGCCGGTCGCCGCGCCGATCTGGTTAAAAGTGGTATGCAGAATGCCGTCGCGTTTGTCGATGAGCGAGGGCAGCGCGTCGACGTACGTGGACTTGAGCTTCGTCACTTCGCGGAACTCGAGCACCTTCGCAGCGATCTCGTGCTCGGACGCGAGCGGGGCGAGCACTTCCACGCCGGTCGCCCACGCGGTTTTTTTCTTCGACCCGCCGGGCATCTGCAGCTTTTCGAAGAGCACGACGCCGAGCGCCTTGGGCGAGTTGATGTTGAACTCTTCGCCGGCGAGCCGGTGGATGATGGCGGTCGTGTGCGCGATTCCATCGTCGAGTTTGCGGCGGATCCGATCGAGTTCATCCACGTCGAGGCGAAAGCCCGCGCGCTCCATCTGCGCCAACACCGGCGCGAGCGGCAATTCGACGTCGGTGAAGATGGCGGACATGCCGGCGTTGGCGAGGTCGTCGTGCAGCGGTTCCGAGACGGCGGCGATCGCAGCGGCTGCCGAGGCATGGCCGGCCGTCAGCCCGTGGCCTGCTCCGAAAAGTTCCATGGGCGCGGCGGTCGCATCGTAGGGCGTGACATCCGGCGCGCCGTACGCGGCGGCGATGCTCGCAAGGTCGGTTTCAGCGCGGTCCGGATCAAGCAGCGCGTAGGCGAGCTTCGCATCAAAGCGCACGCCACGCGGTTCGATGCCGGCGTGACCGGCGAAGCGCGCCAATTCCTTGGCGCCGAAGACGAGCTTGGCTGGGGTCTCCGCGATCAACAGATGGTGAAAGGCCGCGTGCGCTTGCGGATCTTCACCGAGTGTGGATGCAGGAATCGCGATCGCATCGCCACCCTGCCAGGCGATCGCAAATCCGACAGGCTGTGCGCCGTGCGCGCCAATCGTGGCAAGCGCGATCTGCGCTTGCGCTGACGCGCGCGCGAGCGCGTCGCGTGCTTCTGCGCCGGTCGCAGCAAGCACGTGCCGCCACTGCGGCAGCGTTCGACCGCGCTCCGCTTGCGGAGCGCGCGCGCTCATACCACGGGAGTTCGCGAGGATCTCCTCGGGCTTGAGATCGCCGCGTCCTTCCGCCCGGCTGAGCAACCCGCGAAATTCGAACTCGCGATACATCTCGGCAAGACGCTCGGGCGCGGGCGTCCGATAGGCGGACTCATCCCACGTCAACGCGATGGCGAGGTTTCGCTTCGCCAGCGACACGTCGCGGCAACGGCGCGCGAGATCGGCATGCTCCACCAGCAGCGCGCCGATGCGATCGGGTTTCACGTCGCGCGCGTGCGTCAGCACTTCCTCGAGCGTGCCGTACTGTGCGATGAGCTTGGCGGCCGTTTTTTCGCCGATGCCGGGCACGCCGCTGAGATTATCCGACGGATCGCCTTTGAGACCGCGATAGTCGGCGAGTTGCGACGGCTTCAATCCGAAGCGCTCGAAGACGGCCGCTTCGTCGTAGCGCAGCAAATCGCTGATGCCGCGCTTTGGTACGAGCACGGTGCAGTGCGCATCGACCAACTGCAGCAGATCCAGATCGCCGGAGACGATGACCGATTTGAATGATTCCGTCGATGCGCGGGTTGCGAGCGTCGCGATGCAGTCGTCTGCCTCTTCGCTCTCCACCTCGACCGCCGGCACGCCGTATGCCGCGAGCACTTTGCGGACCAACGGGAACTGGGATCTGAGTTCGCCGGGCATGTCGGGCCGTTGGGCCTTGTAGGTCGGCATCGCGGCAAGGCGCTCGGCGGGAATCCCCGCATCGAAGCATGCGGCCACGTGCGACGGCTTCTCCGTGCTCAACACGCGCGCGAGCATGCGCTCGAAGCCGAAGACGGCGTTGACGGCCGTGCCGTTCGACGTGGTGAGCGGCGGTAACGCAAAAAACGCGCGGTAGACGAGCGCGTAGACGTCGAGAAGAAGCAGTTTTCGGTCAGGCACGTGGGTTGCCGATCAGACGCGCGGTGGCGTCACGCGGGTTTGGCGATGTCTGGGAGCGCGCGCGTTTCCCCGCGCCACCGTGAGCGTCCTTCGCTTTCTCCCGGCAGCAAGGCGGTGAACAACGTTCCGGCCGCCGCGATGCCGACGAGCGCCCACAGCACGGTGTGCAATCCCGAGATGTCGGCGAGCCGGCCCAAGCCCGCGACGACGAGTCCGCCGAGACCCGAAGTGAACCCGATGACGAGCGATGCCGCGAGCGCGAGCCTGCTCGGCATGTAGTCCTGCGCCATCACCACGCTGATCGACGTTGTGGAGATGATGCACGCGCCGGCCAGCGCGATCGCGACCACGCCCACTGCGTTGGGCGACGTGACGTAGACAGCGAGAAGAACGGGGACGCAGGCGAGGCTCGCGAGCATTGTCCGCTTGTTGCCGAGCCGGTCCGCGATCGCGCCGCCCGCGACGGTGCTCACCGCCCCCGCGCCTAAGATTGCGAAGAGCAGTGGCCCGGTGGACGAGGCTGGATGATGCAGCACGTGCACCGCGTACAGCGGCACGAAGATGAGGATGCCGCTGTAGATGACGGACCGCAGTGCGACAACCGCGATCAACATCGCCATGGCGCCGCGCCGCGACGGCGTCTTGCCCTTTGGCGACGCCGCGACGTGCGCTGACTCCGCGCTCTCTATGGCCGGCGCGATGAATGCCATGATGATGGTGACGAGCACGCCGGGGATCATGTAGATCCACGTGCCGGTCGGGCCGACCGAGACGACGATGGCGGTGACGACGAGCGGGCCGAGTGCAACGCCGATATTCCCGCCGATGGTGAAGAACGACATCCCGGTCGCGCGTTTGGGGCCGGAGACGTAGCGCGCAGACTTGGTCGCTTCGGGATGGAAGATCGCGGAGCCGATGCCGGTGATGGCGACCGCGGCGAGCACGAGCGGGTATGTCGGCGCAAGACCGAGGACCGCGAAGCCGCCGGCCGCGAGCAGCACGCCGAGCGGTATAAGGAAACGCTTTGCTCCGCGGTCGGAGATCACGCCGAACACCGGCTGTGCGATCGAAGACGTGATCTGATATGTGGTCGAGACTGCGGCGAGCAGCAGGTACGACAGGTCGAACTTCGCCTGCAAGTACGGCAGCATCGCGATGAGCGCACCACCGGTGACGTCGACGGTGAGATGGCCGAGGCTGAGCAGCGAGAGCGCGCGCCGCTTCAACGCTTCGGCTCTGCGCTGTGGGGCCGACCTTTATGGTCGGCCAAGTCTTTATGGTCGGCCAAGTCTTTATCTGCAGCACTGTCAGCAGGAGCTCTGTGGGGCCGACCTTCATGGTCGGCCAAACCTGGGTCCGACTCAATCGTTACGTTTGCCAGAATCTCCGCAACCGCAGCCTGCGTGCGTTTCGAATCAACGCGCTTGTGGCGGCCGAAGTACGCGGCGAGCCGCTTGAGGTCCGCTGCATCGCGGACCGAAAAATTGCCGACGAGCGGCGCGCACGACAAACCGCGTTTGCTCGCGGCGACGAGCAGATCGGTGGCCGCATCGGGGCCGTCGAAGTCGACGTCGGCGAACAGGTCGGTTGGTTCGTGGATTGCGGCGAGGTAGAACGTGCCGCGGTCGCCGGCGCCGAACGCGAGCCCGTACTGGTCCACTTGGCCGAGCGCGGTGTAAATGTCGTCGTTCGGCACGTGCGGCGCATCGAGCGCCATCAACGCGACGTGGGTGAACCCG
>DATBOZ010000019.1:0-20310 GCA_036561585.1 Candidatus Eremiobacteraceae bacterium
GACGGCATCGATCGGCGTGGCCGAGTATCCGCGCGACGGCCGCACCGCAAGCGATCTCATCGCGACCGCCGATGCCGCACTCTATCAAAGCAAACGTTCGGGCGTGCCGGTCGGCGGACCGCGTTCGCCGGCCGCGCTGCCGATCAATCTCAAGGGCGACTTCGCACCGGTCTCCGAACTGCTTGCCGCGCTCTTGGCGCGGGATCCGACGACGCGAACGCACCTCGAGCAGGTCAATTCTCTGGCCGAGCGATACGCGGAAGTCGCCGGCTTTTCCGATGCTGAGACGGAAGTGCTGCTGCTCGCGAGCGTGCTGCACGACGTGGGCAAGATCGCCATCCCGGATCAAGTCCTATGCAAGCCGTCCGGCCTCACGCACGAAGAACGACGCCTTGTGAAGCGCCATCCCGAAGTGGGTGCGATGCTGCTCGAGCACATCCCGGGTTTCCGCGAGGTCGCGCGCGCGGTGCTCCATCATCACGAACGTTTCGACGGGCTCGGGTATCCGCGCGGTCTCGCGGGTGAAGAAATTCCGAAGCTCTCTCGAGTGGTCAGCATCATCGACGCATATTCGGCGATGACTGATGACCGGCCTTATCATAAGGGCATGCCCAAGCACGCGGCGCTCGCGGAATTGCGGCGTTATGCCGGACTTCAGTTCGATCCCGAAATGGTGGAGATGTTCGCGCGCCTCGTGTGAAGCACTATTGTTATTCGGAAGGAACGATTAAGAACATCGGTCCTTCATTGTCATTCCTCGGCGATGATGCCGTCGCACGGAATGCCAAGCTGCGTGAGCGAGACCTGGAAGAAGCGGCGCGTGAGCTGTAGCGATGCGTCGCGCAGCCGGCCGTAGGATTCAGTGCGGATATTCGCGATGATGGTGCCGTCTGCGACCGCCTCGAAGTAGTCTCTTACGGCCTCGACGGCAAACGTGACCGGGCGTTGGTCCGCAGCCCACTCGCGCTCGTCAGAAGGGAGGCGTAGTGCCGGCGGCGGCGGCATGCCTGCGAATCCGAAGGCATATTCCAGCCGCGCGAGATTGTAATGATCTGCTGCTTCATTGAATGTTTTCACGAGATGCTGCACGTCCGTGTACTCCGTGCGGAACTGTGATCGTTGTTCCGCTCTATCTTCAATATCGGCCTTTACCACGCGTACCTACCGTATCACCGGTAGTGGCGAGCGCGGAAAGTGATGAACCGCACCCTGGCATTCCTCCATATTTCACTGGGGACTGAGACGAACGTCCTGCGTAAGCGTGGTATTCGGTGCGATCACGGCATTCGTCTGCCAAGGAGCAAAACCGGCCGCGTTGACGGATAGTTGAATCGTCCCGGCAGGCACACGGTCGATTTCGAAATACCCATCGGCCGTGGACGCTGCGGAGCGCTGCGAACCGTCGGCTGCGGTGACTGCGATCGATGCGCCGCTTACCGGTCCGCTCGGGCCGGTGACCACGCCGGTGAGGGTGCCGACCGGCGCTGCGGCCGGTTGGTTTTGGCCACCGTTGCAGCCCGCAAGCGCGACGGCGAGGATGACGGAGACGATCGCGCGCTGGAGCATCGTTGTAAACCTCTTGGTTCGAGCGCCGACCATAAGGTCGGCACTACAGCTGGTCGGCCGTAAAGATCGGCACTACAGCAACGTAATGTTACCGCGATTCATCCTAGGCCCCGGCGGCTCGCCCCCATAACATTCCCGCATGGATGCGCATTTCGCCGTCACCGCAATCGTGACTGCATTCACGATCATCGATCCGGTCGGCATGGCGCCCCTCGCGCTCTCGATGACCGCGAACATGCCGGCAGCGATGCGGCCGCGCGTCATGAATCGCGCCGTCATCGTCGCGGCGTGCATCATCGTCTTCATGGCAGCGGTGGGACAAAAGCTGCTCGGCTACCTCGGCATCACCTTGCCCGCATTTTCGATCGCAGGCGGCATCCTGCTCTTGCTCGTCTCCATCGATATGCTGTTCGCGCGGCCGCCCGCCGCGAAGAAATCGCCCGACGACGAACGCGACGCCGAACACGAAAACGTCGCGGTCTTTCCGCTCGCCATCCCCATGATCTCCGGACCCGGCACCATCGCGACGGTGCTGCTGCTGGTCTCGCTCGCCGATGGCGACACCGTCAAACTCGCGACCGTCTATGGCGCGTTCGGACTTGCGCTCTTCGTCACGTGGGCATGCATGCGCAGCGCCGAGACCATTCTCCGTTTCGCCGGGCGGACGGGCATCCAAGTGGTGACCCGCGTGCTCGGCATCATCCTGTCCGCGCTCGCCGTTCAATTCATGATCAACGGGCTCGCCAAGACGCCGCTCTTCCATCTCGTCAAACCGTCGTAAGGATTCACATGCTCGTCGCAATCCAAATCCACTATCTGATCGCACTCGTCATCTTCGCGGCGCTCATCGTCGGATTGTTCACACAGTTCGGGCGGCGGGTCGCGCTTTGGGCTCTCGCGGCGCAGTTGATCGCCGGGTCGTGGCTCATCGTCCAAGGATTTCGGCCGAACCTCTGGCACCCGGCGCTGTGGCTCGCCGCAGCGCTGTTGACGCAGGCGGCGATCCTTTCGACCAAGCGCGGCAAACCGGGTGCTCTGAGCGGTGCAGTCATCTTGCTCGCGCTTCTCTGCGCGGCCGGCGCATTCTATCTCGGACTGATAGCGCAGCGCTAGTTCAGCCAAAACCCCGTCGGATCGCAGTCGCGGATGATACGCAGTTCGGTAGCGGTGGGCGGCGGCGTCGATTTTACCGCATCATGTCGCAACGCCCAGCCGGTTTTCGCGCAAACGTCTTCGATGCTTACGCCGGGATGCGTGGACGCGAGATATGCTTCGCCCGATTCGTGGTCGAAGCGGAGCACCGCCATGGTGGTGATGATGGCAGATGGGCCGCCGCGAGGGAGGCCCACGCGCGTCCGCCAATCGCGGCCGCTTCCATTTCCGGGCGACGTCACGTACGACACGCGTCCGGGGAGCCGACGCGCATCGTGATCGATGATCACGACAAAACGCTTGGCGAGCGATGCGATGTCGCCGGCGCCGCCGCTCCCCGGCAATTTCACCGTCGGGCGCGCCGGGTCACCCACATACGAGGTGTTGATGTTCCCGAATGTGTCGACTTCAGCGCCGCCGAGAAATCCGAGATCGACGTCGCCGCGCTGCAGCAAGCCCATGACCGTGGTCATGCGGCAGCACATGCGCGCGCCTTCGATATTGGGCGGATCACCCATCGTATAGAGCAATTCGCGCGACGGCGACTCGCGGATCACGCCGTTCTCGAAGAGGCCGATCGCGTCCGGCGCGTGCGTCCTCTTCGCGAGCGCGAACGCAAGCAACGGCAAACGCATGCCCACGAACACCACTTCGCCATCGCGGATCTCGCGCGCCGCCGCAGCGATCATCAACTCCGCCGGTGTGTGCAAGCTCGTCATGACGCGCTGTAGTTGACGGGCGCCGCAAGGCGCTCGCCGCGCACGCGGAGACGATCGATGCGCTCGGTGCCAAGCCTGCTCAAGTATTGGGCGCGGCCTGCGACGCCGTCGATCCACGCGGCGCGCCACCCGGCGAAGCCTTCGGCGGTCTTGGTGGCCGCGTGGTACTCCATGTAGTACGCATGATCGCGGCCCCAGATACCTTGAACTGGCGAAGGATGAGCGCCGCCCGGCTCGTGGACGACCGCGCTGACTTTCTGAGGCGGCGTGAGGACGCGATTGGGATCGCTCGATATGACCTCGCGCGAGACGATCTCCTCCGCGACGATGATGACGTGCGCGGCCGCCTGCGCGCCGTCTTCCATCACGCCGAGATTGCCCCAGGCATGGCAGCCGCCGGTTTCATCGGCGCGCTGGACGTGCACGATGGCGACGTCCGGTACGAGAGCGTCGACGAACAGCAGCCGCTCGCCTGACAACGGCGACGCACCCACGCGCAACGCCGGATTGGTCGATGGCAGGTCGGAACCCAAGAGGGTCTTCGTCGGCAGAAACGGCGCGCCAAGCGACCCCGCGAGCAATGCCATCGCCATCGTGAAATTGGAATGATCCCGGATTTCGATGCGGCGAGGCTCACCGCGCTCGGCCGCCCGGCGATAACAGTGGCCGAGCCCAGCGCTGACGTTACCGGCCCAGGCGGCGCAAATCCGCTCGACGCACCCGGCGCCGATGAGCTGATCGAAGAGGATGTCCGAGATGGGCCCGATGAGCGTGAGGTCGCGCCGCCGTTGACGGATAATCTCGTGGCCGGCCGCGAACGGGATGAGCGCCTCGAGACCAAGTCCGAGGGCAACGGACGAGCCGTCGGCGATGGTCTCACCGACGGCTTGGGACATCGACATGAGTTTGGATTTCATGTCAAGGACGCGTGGCGTTCGGGCGTGGGATCATTCGTTCGTGAATTTCGCCATCCGCTTCTCAACGTACGCGTTGAGGCCTTCCTTCGCGTCCTTGCTCTGGAAGAGCAGCTGCTGCAGTTCGCGTTCGATGGCGAGCGCTTCCGAGAACGGCACCTCCGCGCCAGATTGCACCGAGCGCTTGATGTTCCCGACCGCCTTTGACGCTTTGTTCGGCGTGCAGAATTGCTTCGCGTAGGTGATCACATCGCTCATGAACGAAGCGCCGTCGCCGTCGTAGATATCGGTGACGATCCCGAGTTCCTGCGCTTCTTCGAACGAGAACGTGCGTCCGGTGACCATCAGCTCGATCGCCTTTGACTTGCCGACCATGCGCGCGAGCCGCTGCGTGCCGCCGGTGCCCGGCAAGACGCCGAGCGCGACTTCAGGAAGGCCGATCTTGCCCGCGTTACGGCGCGCGATGCGGATGTCGCAGGCCATCGCGATCTCCAAACCGCCGCCGACGGTGTGGCCGTTGAGCGCCGCGATGATCAGCTTGGGCGTCTGCTCGAAACGGATCAGCGTTTCATTGGCATGCAGGCAGAAATAATACTTGAACGTCGGGTCCACGGTCTGCAGCATCCCGATGTTCGCGCCCGCGCAGAAGAATTTCTCGCCCGCGCCGGTCAAAACGACGACTTCCACGTTCTTGTCAAATCGCGCTTTGAGAATTGCGTCGTCTATCTGGCGCATCATCTCGTGGGTGTACGTGTTCGCCGGCGGATCGACCAGCGTGATGACGGCGACGTGATCGCCCTCGACCCGGTACTCGACAAGGGTCTTGTTTTCGACTGCGATTGCCATTGATTCTCCCTATTTGGGCGGGTTATGTCCGCCCTATTGGGCAAGCGATGCTTGCCCTATTACATATAATGAGTTATTGACTAAGCGGCTTTTGGGGCCACCCAGTCGCCGGTCTTGCAGAATTCCATCACGGTCGATTCATCGGCTTCGGTCGGCAGCACCTCGCGGAGGTGCTCCTCGTACTGATCGCTGTCGAGCACGCGGCCGTCGACCGAATAGCACTTGCCTGCGAATTCTCCGATGGTGCGGTTGAAGCGGATGTCGGGCGTGTAGAGCTTTTCGTCGCCGGGGATGATGAGATTGATCTGCTCGACGATCTTCTTGCATTCGTCGTAGTACAATTCGCGCGCGTAGACGTTCAGGCGTTCCTTGTCTGCGGGATCCATCTCTTTGTCCTCGACCGGCCGGCCCTTGATGCCCCAGATATACGCCCACACGGCGCTCGAGGAATGATCGTTGCCGAAAAGGTCAAGCGACCCCGACAACCACTTGTTGTGATATTTCTGCTGGAGTTTCACCGGAATGACGCCCGCTTTGGCGACCCGCTTCAATCCCGTCACGCCTGTGCCGAGGTGGAACGATTCTTCCCGCAACATCGGTCCCATGCTTCGCGAAAGCGGCGCGAATCCGGAATGCGAGAGCATCTGCAGCTGGTACTTGCCGTCGCGGTCCATGTAGTTCTGATACGCGTACAGGTCGAGCCAATGCTTGACCGTGTTGTTGAAGGCGTTCAAAAGACGCGTGCCTTGATCCGCGCGGCGCGTGAGCATCTTCTCCGCCTCGATGCGGCCGTCGTTGCCGAAGTGGTTGACGAGGAGATGGCACATCTGATAGCCGTGCCGCGTCTCCTCGATGAACACGCGGCAGATGGAGTAGAGATCGTATTCCGACGGCGCATTGCGAAGCAAGAGCTTCTGCTGTTCGTTGGAGGCGAATTCCGTATCCCCTTGATAGATGATCATGTTCAGCACGGCGTCGCGCATGCGCTGATCGGGAATCTCGAGGATCTTCTCCCACTTGCGGCGGCCCGCGAACTCGCCGAATTGGATCTCGTCGAACTTCAGATCACCGTATTTGGCCTCGAGCTGATAGCCGCCGAGGACGCGCTCGAAGATCTCGGGATCGACGTCGATCCCCTTTTGCCACTCCCGCATGACTTCGATCCAGTCGTCAAACGTCTTGATTCGCGCCATCGCCTTGAGGCCTCCACCGAAGTGTGTTATAATTTGCACGGTCGTGCATATTTCGACGCACGTAATTGTAGCAGGTCCGGGAGCATGACGCAAGTCGATGCGGTTACCGCCTGAGTTCCCCAGCATAGAACCGCTCCGCCCGCGGTCCATGCTTTTTACCTTATACGGTGACTACGCCTACCCGCGCGGCCAAGCGATCGGGTTGCGCGGCCTGGTCACTATCGGCTCGCGCCTTGGTATCGGACCGACCGCCGTGCGGTCCGCCGTCGCTCGCCTCTCGCGCCAGGATTGGCTTGAGGCGCGCAAGACCGGCAACCACTCCTCGTACCGGCTGACCGAAGCGGGCCGGCGTCTGATCGATGAGGGAACGCGCCGCATCTACAAGCCGCGGCGCCAGGCGTGGGATGGCCGATGGTCGCTGCTGACCTATTCGATTCCGGAAGCACGCAGAGCGGCGCGCGATCGAATTCGCCGTCAATTGGCGTGGCTCGGTTTCGGCGCGCTCGGCGGTGGAACGTATGTGAGCCCACGCGACGTCGTAGAAGGCACGTTGACGCTGCTCCGCGCGCACGGTGCCGATCGTTTTGCCCGGATCTTCACGGCGCATCTCTCCGGTCCGGGCGCCGACGCCGATCTTGTGCGCCAGTGCTGGAATCTCAACGTCATCGCACGACACTACGACGCATTCGCCGCGCACTATGAGCCGCAGCGCAGACGCGACGTCCGTCGCGCTCGCTCGGGCACGCTTGCGGACGCCGATGCGTTCGCGTCGCGCTTCGCGCTTACGCACGACTTCCGCCGATACCCGTTCATCGATCCGGATCTGCCGCGCGAGCTGTTGCCGGCGGGCTGGCCCGGATTTCGCGCTCGCGAGCTGTTCGAATCATATCATTCGATGTTGACGGACGGCGCGCTGCGCTACTTCGACGGGGTCACGCGTGACGTTTGACGCCGTCGCGGAGATCGCGCGCGACATCTGGCGCATCACGCTGCCGTTGCCGTTCCGGCTTCGGGCGGTTCATCTCTATCTCGTGCGCGGCCAGGATGGATATACACTGATCGACGCCGGCCTCGACACCCAAGCCGCGCGCGAGATCTACGATGGCGCATTGGGCGCGCTCGGCGTCCGGCGCGAATCGATCCGTCGTCTGTACGTCACGCACATGCACCCCGATCACATCGGTATGGCCGGCCGTCACGCCTTGGCCGGCGCGGCGTCGTTCATCATGCGCGACGAAGAGCGGCGCGCACGCTACGTGTGGGGAGCGGCCCCGCTCGACGCATGGGTCGCTTTTCTCGAACGCCACGGCATGGAGACCGGCCCGGCGGAAAGCGTCACGCGTGCAGCCGAGGATCTGCGAAAATGCGTGACGCTGCCCGACGTCTTTGCGTACGTCTCGGATGGGGATACCGTGCCGGTCGGCGACCGATCGTGCCGCGTGGTCTGGACGCCGGGCCACAGCGATCATCACTACGTCTTGGTGGACGATGCGGCGAAGCTGATCTTTGCCGGCGATCACCTGCTCCCGGCGATCACGCCGAATATCGGGCTCTACCCGGAGTGCCGCCCGGATCCGCTCGGCGATTATCTGGGGTCGCTCGAACGATTCGCCCGCGAGGGTGCGTACGACGTGTTACCCGCGCACGGCGATATGTACACCGATCTCCAGAAGCGGATCGGCGAATTGCGCGCGCACCACGACGAACGCCTGGCGGGCGTTCGGTCGCGAGTGGCGGACGGAGACGGCGCGGGGGTCACCGCATTCGACGTCGTGCGTCACTTCTGGGGCGAGCGGCTCTCGGCGCACGAGGTCCGCTTCGCGTTGGTCGAAGTGGCGGCGCATCTCGAGTATCTGCGACTTCGCGACGAGTTGCTGATGACGACGGCCGATGGTGTGATTCGCTACCGGTCGGGATAATCGTAGACGCCGCGCCCCACCTTGCGCCCCAAACGGCCCGCCTTGACGTATTTGACGAGCAAGGGACACGGACGAAATTTCTCGCCGAGTGACGCGTGGAGATATTCGAGGATCTTCAGGCGCGTGTCGAGTCCGACGAGATCGCCCATCTCGAACGGACCCATCGGATGGTTGAGGCCGAGCTTCATCGCTTTGTCGATGTCGCGCGCGGATGCGACGCCTTCCATCAACATATAAAACGCTTCATTGCCGATCATCGCGTTGATGCGGCTGGTGGCGAATCCCGGAGCCTCGTTGACGAGCACCGTCTCCTTCTTACAAGCCCTCGCCACTTCCAACGCCACGTCGTACGCTTCGTCGGCGGTCTCGAGCCCGCGCACGATCTCGATCAGTTTCATGATGTGCGCAGGATTGAAATAATGCATGCCGATCACGCGTGATGGCCGAGCGACCGCTGCCGCAATCTCCGTGATCGACAACGCCGACGTGTTGGTCGCGAAGACCGCATCTGCAGTGCACACCGCTTCGAGCTCGCGCAGCACGGCATGCTTTATCTGCATGACCTCGGGCACGGCTTCGACGATGAGCCCGGCCGCTGAGGCTGCCGCGAGCGTTGTCGAGCTCGTGATCCGGGCTCGCGTGGCCGCTGATTCGGCCGCGGTCAGCTTTCCTCGCTCGACCCCGATGGCAAGATTGTGCTCGATGCGCGCTATTCCGGCTGCCACCGCCTCGGCGGACGTGTCGATCATGACGACATCGAACCCGCCCGCGGCAAGGCTATGCGCGATGCCGTTTCCCATGACGCCGGACCCGAGCACTGCGCAGGCCTTGATCACGAAGCGGGATCCTCGCGTTTTGCGCGGCCGCCCGCGCTTTGCAGCCAATCGATGCCGCTTGCGTATTGCGCGGCCTGCCGCACCGCGAACGCGAATCGCTCCCAGACCGCGTCGCGGCGAATGGAGATGCCGCCACGCCCCACGTCTTCAAGGTAGGCAAGCGCTGCGCGCACTTGCTCGTTCGCGAGCGGCCACGCATCGCGAAAGCCGTCGTCGAGCGGAAGATACGCGCCGAGTCTCGCGATGACCGGCGCGGATTTCGCATCGGGATTGGCTAGCCCGAGTTCGAGCCGGGCGAGGACGTATTCGCCGATCGCCCGATTGAAGCTCGTGAGGAGCAGCCGCAGCCGGACCCGCATAGCATGCACCGCGTCTTTCGCATCAGGATGTGCGCCGGATGAGCGCGAATGTCATGCGCGCACACGTCGTGCTCGCTGCCTTCGAGTGAGAGACCCATGCATCATGCCTCGCCGTCCCCGAACTTCGCATCGATCCGACACGCCGGTGTGGACGAAGCCGGGACCGTCATGCGCATCGCAGTCGACGCGTACTCGACTACGGCATGGCTCGCACAAATGCCGGCGCTGACCGCAAGCGACGTCGAGATTTTTCTTGTGCGCGCCGGCAACGGTGCGCTCGTGGCCGAAAGCGACGGCGTCGATTGCGGCACCGTTTCTTTCGCGCTCGACGGCCGCGTCATGCAACTGTTCCGGTTGGGAGTGCTCGAACCGTATCGCCGGCGCGGCATCGGCGCGCAATTGGTCGGCGCGGTGGAGAAACACGCGCGCAAACGGTCAGCCGCAGTCGTCTACCTTCAGACACATCGAGAGCTCGGCCTCGTACCGTACTACGAGCGGCTCGGATACGGCGTGGACGACGAGCAGCCCGATCCGGCGGTCGGCCACGCTCTGATGCGCGTGGACATGCTCAAGGTTTTGTAATCATTGTCGTAGGGCAAGCATCGCTTGCCCCTCTTTTTGATTCGTAGGGCGTTCGTATTTATTTCGGCGTGAGGACGAGCGTGTCGCGGGTGGCGGCGGCGACGGCGGCATCGGTGAACGGCGTCGGGCGGTAGCGGTTCGACACCCAGTCCTGTAACTGGTCGCCGTCGTGCGCGTCGCTCCAGTTCCCCGACTCTCCCAGCGTCAGCACCATCGAAGAATTATCCCAGTCGGCGGTGTCCGCGAGCAGCCGCATCGACGGCCCGAAATCCGGCTTGGCTTGAAAGATGGAATACGGATCTCCGGGCTGAGCGACCGGCTTGAAATTGAGCAAGGCGTTCAGCGGCCACACCTCGCCTAGCGGGTGAT
The DNA here is from genome assembly GCA_036561585.1 of Candidatus Eremiobacteraceae bacterium. Classification (GTDB taxonomy): domain Bacteria; phylum Vulcanimicrobiota; class Vulcanimicrobiia; order Eremiobacterales; family Eremiobacteraceae; genus JABCYQ01. The sequence goes on from DATBOZ010000019.1 coordinate 10,456, forward strand.
CGAAATGCGCCGCATCCTGAACTCCCCACGCGGGCAAGGCGTCGATGCCCGCGCCGGCCTCGATGCCAAACGCTTTCGCGGTCTGCGCTGCCGCCCGCGGGATGGCGGCCATGACGCTTTCCCGTGTCACGCCGATCGATGCCATCGATCGATCGCCGTCGAGCGCGCGCTCGATCGCCGCGATCGGATGGAACTGCGCACGGTACGGCTCGTATTCGACACCAAGCCGGGGTTGGAGCAACGTCTTGGTGAGATTCTCGCGTTCGACCGAGACGAATGTCGGCGCTCGCGAATCGATGGTAGCGCGACCATCCCAGGTCGAAAGCTGCGCCGCGACTTTTCGTAACGCGGCGTCCGGAGAATCGCCGAGGGCCCGCGCCGTCAGCCGCGCGAGCCGCAGATCCGGAACGTCGTAGCTATCCGACTGCAGTGCCGCCGCACCTTCGGGTGTCCACTTCGCCTGTCGTCCGAGCAGCGAGTAGATGCGGTCGATGCGATAGGGCGGCGCATAGAGGCCGGTCGACAACGCCGGTTTGTACGCCGGTGCGGTAAGCGCGTTGTTGGCGGTCGCCAAGACTCCGGCCGGCGGATCGAACGCATGCGGCATGCGATCAAACGGAATGTCGCCTCGCCACGCCTGCCGCGGATCGGTGCCGTCGGCCGATAGCCAGCCGTCAAAGCCGGCGCGCAGCGGCAATCTGCCGGCATCCTGGTAGCCGATATTGCCGTCGACATCCGCATATCCGAAATTGAGATTCGGTCCGATGAGCTGCGAGAGCGCCGCGCGGAATTGCGTCCAATTCGTCGCTAGGTCCAGGCCACGCAACGCAGTGGCGTGGTCTGCGTCGCGTAGTGCCGTCCACGCGAGCGCGTATCCTATCGATCCGTGGCGCTGCACGACTGGTCCGTGAATAGTGACGAGCACGTCCAATCGCTCATCAGGTTTGCCTTTGACCGGGATGCTCTCGATCCGGTGCCCTGCCTTCAACCACGAGCGGCCGACGTGATACTCATCAGAATTCGCATCCCGAAAATGTTCGGTGAAGAGGTCTTGGGCGTAGCCGTACGCGCTCGTCACGCCGAAAGCGATCCGCTCGTTGTGTCCGAGCGTCACACCTGGTACGCCGGGAATGGTGAAGCCTTCGACGTCGAACCCGGCGCCCTTCAACTGGACGATCCACCACGTGCTCGGCACTGAATGCGAGAGATGCGTATCGTTGGAAAGGACCGGTTTGCCCGTCGACGTTCGGCGCCCCGAGATAGACCAGTTATTGGAACCTGAATCTTGCACGTGGTCCGCTCCGGTATCGGCGTCGGCGTCCGGCACAAATCCGTCCACAACGGCGGCACTGACGCGCGCATCCAAGCGCGCGGCGGCGGCGACGCGGCCGCCATAACCGGGAATGAAATGTTCCATCGCAGGCACCGTATCGGTGGTGAGCCCGCGCATCGCCGGCGCGCCGATGCGGCGCGCGAGTGCGTCGCGCAATGCAGCGGTCTTCCATTCGTCGTCGAGGCGCTGTTCCATGAGCTTGACGATGGAGAGGCTGTCGACGATCGTCCAGACCGGCGGCTGATACCCGAGCAGACGAAACTCAAGCGGTGGCGATTGGCTCTGCGCATAGGCGTTCACACCGGCGGCGTACGCGCCCCAATCGGCGCGCTCTCGCGGGCCAAGCGTGGACGCATCGCGGCGGGCGGCGGCCGTGAGACCCAACGTCGCATAATAGCGGTCAAGCGGCAGCGCCGCCGGGCCGACGACTTCCGACAGACGCGCTTGCGCCTCGCGGCGTAGGAGGTCCATTTCCCACAAACGATCTTGCGCGCACGCGTACCCATTGCCGAAGAACAGCGCGGTCTCTGTGCTCGCGCTGACGTGAGCGATGCCGCGCTCGTCTCGACGAATGGTGACCGGACTGTCCACCCCCGAAACTTCGGTACGCCCTTCGATTTTCGGAAGTGCGGAACGAACCCACCAGACCGCGACCGAGAGAATCGCAAGCACCACCAACAATACGACTGCTGCGACGATCTTCGATACGGTGCGCAGCGCGCGCGAGAATCGACCGCGCGTCCTCAATTTTGGCCCGCTTCCCGGGCTTGGTCGCTCGTCAACGTCTTCTCCGTCCTTGTGGGGCGTCTACGACCCGGTTGGTCTGCGGCACGCAGCGGTCCTTGCGCGCGACCGGTCACGTATCGTGATCCACGTAGTAGCCACCTCTGATGCGCTGCACGATTGCGATCGCGACGCGCGCGCCGTCCCCGGATGAGATAGCCGCCTGGCTCGGCAATCCGGTGATTCGGCCGACGGCGAAACAATCGGAAATGGCGGTCATCCCGTCCGGGTCGACCGCGACGAACTTGTCACCGAACCCACCGAGCTGGAGACCGATCGCAATCGCAAGATCGGTGCGCTTGTTCGACGCGAGCACCAAATACCGGCATGACACCTGCGCGCCCGCCGCGTCCAGCGCAAAACCGGCGCCGCCCGCGTTCACGGCATCGACGCGTTCCGAGCGCACTATGACGCCGTAGCGCTCCACTTGCTTGCGACCCTGTTCGAGCAATGCTTCGCCGCCGATACCTTCCGGAAAGCCGAGATAGTTGTTGACGACGGAGACACGCCGCAGACTGGATTCGCCCGAGTCGAAGAGGATCGTCCGGACACCGGCGCGCGCCAAGAAGAGCGCGCATGAGAGACCTGCGACCCCGCCGCCGACGATCGCGACTTCAAAATCGATCAATTTTCAGCCGATCCCACAAGTAGGACGCGACGTGCGCACCGAAGACCGTGCGACTATGAACGCGAGATCGCCGCTTGCCTTGCTTGCTGCCGTTGTCGCTTTCGCGGCCGTGGCGCACGCTCCCGCGTTCGGCCAAGATCCGACGCCTGCACCGGCGCCGGCTTCGAGCACCGCCGTTGTGGCCACGCCGCAAGTTTCCCCGGCTCCGGTTTCACCGCTCACGCCGCTGAATTTGAACGCGACTCCCGATCCCACGTCCACCGGCCCATATCCGCGCTTGCTCGGTCACATCATCGCGAGTGCGTCGTGTATCCGATTCGTCGACCACTACAATGTCGCCGCAACACTGATGACGGCCAATGACGCGCGCATCGTTTCGGTCGATACCGCGCTCAACCAGATCGCAGACGACTACTATCGCCGCGACGGCGCGCTACGTGCCTACGATCATCGGCTCACGCTCATCGACAATGTGTCGCAAATGCTCAAAACCATTCCGGCCGAACAGGGAGCGATCAACGACCTGCTCGCGCAAGCCAAGCAGACGAAGAGTCCGACGCGACAGGCAGCGCTGCAAGAGAGCGCTTCGCAACTCCAAAAATCGGTCGACCGGCAGCGCTCGCTCGCATACGATCTCTCCAACGTCGTGCACGTCCTCATGGATAAGCACGGCTCGGAGGACACGTTCGCAACGAGAATCTCAATCGGGCTTCTGCCCGGTCAGACGTTCAATCTCAATCCCGGCGATAACCCGGTGCCTCAACCCGGCGATGGCCCGCTCTTGACGAGAAGCGCGCCGCCGAAGAATCAGACGACGGCGCAAGACGTTTTGCAATACGACCGCCAGAAGTCGATCATCGGTACGGCCGAGACAAAGGCAGCAAGCGCTGCGACGCGCGTGGTGACCACATGCGTCCAAGAATCCGACGGCACGCCGGCCGGTCAAAGCCAACCCGCGCCGAGTCCGAGCCCCTAGAAAAGCCGCGGCGCCGTCGTGTCCGGCGGCACCTCTTCCCCGAGTCTCGCCGCGAGACTGCGCACGGTCGCCGGCGAATGGCCTTCGTAGTGATTATTCGCGTATCCGTAGATATTGCGGACGGTGCCGCGAAGATGGCGGATGAGCCGTTCCCAGACGTCCATGGATCGCGTGCGATCTATTTGGACGCGATCGTACACGGTCAGCTGCCGATCGCCGAGCCAACGTACATAGGCGAAGTCCGTGGGCGGATCGCGCACCAGTTCATCGGCGATCCGGCTCGCAAGCGCGAGCGACGAGTGCGAGCCTTCGGCCATCGCGAGCGCGAACGTGTTCCGGCGCGCGAGGGCGAACAAGTCGTCATCGTACCAACGTTCGTCGCGCAGTTCCAGCGCGACAGGACAGTCACGCGGTAGTTGCGATTCCATGAAGCCGAAGAGCGCCTCGCGGTTTTCCGGGGTGGGATCGAAGTCGGGCGGGCATTGCACGAGCAGCGCGCCGAGTTTCGGACCGAGCGACTTGGCGCGCTCGACGAATTCGGCGAACGGTCCTTCGGCGTCGCGCAGCCTGCGCACGTGCGTGATCTCCGACGGCGTTTTCAGCGCGAACCGGAAGCCCTCCGGTGACCGCCGCCGCCAGCCGTCGAACGTCTTCGCGGCGGGCGTCGCATAATACGTCGAATCGATTTCGACGGTATCGAGCGCGCGGCCGTATTCGGTGAGCATATCCTTTGCCTGCGTTCCGGGCGGATAGAAATTGCCGACCCAATCGGCGTATTGCCAGCCTTGGGTTCCAAACCAGATGCGCGCGTCCACGCCGCCGGGATTTGCCGCCCGCCCTTGGAATTGCTTCTCCCGTGTCGACATCTTCCGTGCGCGCGATCCGCCGTTGGTACCGGACGAACGCTCGCGATCTGCCGTGGCGACGCACCAGCGATCCGTATCGCATTCTCGTGTCGGAGTTCATGCTGCAGCAAACGCAGGTGGATCGCGTCGCACCGAAGTACCGTGCGTTTCTCGCCCGATTCCCCACGTTGCGCGCGCTCGCGGAGTCCCCGCTCGGGGACGTGCTTCGAGCCTGGTCTGGCCTCGGCTACAACGCGCGCGCAAAACGCTTGTGGGAATGTGCAAAGCTCATCGTATCCGACCATGGGTCGCGCGTGCCGTCCGATATCCAAACGCTTCGCGCGCTGCCCGGGATCGGCCGCTACACTGCAAGCGCCGTCGCATCGTTTGCCTTCGGTGCGCGCGAGGCGGTGGTCGACGTTAATGTGCGACGCGTGCTCTCACGATTGCTCCTCGGCCGCGAATCCAGTGACGATTCGATGGCGTGGTCGCTGGCCGCAGCTGCGTTGCCGCGCGACGGCGCGAGTGCGTGGAGTCAGGCGCTCATGGACATCGGCGCGCGCTTCTGCCGGCGCGTGCCCGACTGTACGGCGTGCCCGGCGCGCCGGACGTGTGCGTATGGCACACGCAACGAAGCGCCGGCCGTTGCACGAAAGCCGAAGCGCTGCGAGAAGTTCGTCGGCTCGCGCCGCTACTATCGCGGCCGAATCGTTCGCGCGTTGGCCGGCGCCGCATCGCTCCGCCTTCGCGCGCTTGGCGAGCAGGTAAAGGACGGCTTTGCGACAACCGACCTGCCGTGGTTGCGCACGCTGCTCGCCGATCTCGAACGCGAAGGACTGATCACGCTGGACGCGCGACACGACCGAGCGGCGCTGCCGTAAGACGCAACGCCATCCTCGCGGTCCTGCGGTCGACGTACGCGCACGCGCGCACGGCGCTGCACTATCGGAACGAATTCCAACTGTTGGTCGCCGTGATGCTGTCCGCGCAATGCACGGACGCGCGAGTCAACCTGGTGACGCCGGCATTGTTCCGCGCCCACCCGGACGCCGCGTCGATAGCGACGCTTGCACCGGAAGAACTCGAACCGTTCATCAAGACGTGTGGGCTATTCCGGTCCAAAGCGAAGAATGTCGTGGCGGCAAGCCGCCTGCTCGTCGAACGCCATGGCGGACGCGTACCGCAGACCATGGCGGAGCTCACCGCGCTGCCGGGCGTGGGGCGCAAGACCGCAAACGTGGTCCTTTCGGTCGCGTTTGATCGAGCGGCGATCGCGGTGGACACGCATGTCTTCAGGGTCGCGAACCGGCTCGGTCTCACGAAAGCGAAGAATCCGCTGCAGACCGAAGCGCAGCTGATGAAAGTCATACCTGAATCGGAATGGTCGGATGCACACCACTGGCTGATCCATCACGGTCGCGAGATCTGCCACGCGCGCCGGCCGGAGTGCGTCAGGTGTCCGTTACGCGCGCTCTGTCCGAGCGCGAAGAAATTCCTCGCAGCGGAGGGCCTGCACTAGCGGGCTCTCGGATCTCGTGCGCTCACGCGCGAAAGAAACTCGGCTGCAGGAGAAAGCGTCGGGCCACGCCGTGCAATGCGACGTTGCGATCGATGGTGCCGATGCCGTAGCCGATCGCCCTGCTCGCCTGTCCTGGATTCTCGCGCGCACGCCGCACGACGATGTCGAAGAGCCACGCGCTCTTCGCGAGATTCTTGAGCACGCGCCCCGCGCCGAGGTATCCGCCGACCGTGCTTCGCCACTCGGTCTCGTGCGGTCGCAATGCGGCCTTGGACACATCGCCGGCGCGAAGTCCGGCGACCGCCGCGCGTGCGGCGCTGCGCCCCGAGACGAGCGCGGTGTAGATCCCCTCGCCGGTAAGCGGATCGACGAGCGACGCCGCGTCGCCGGTCAACATGGCGCCGTCGAAGACCGTGCGACGGCGCGCACTCGCCACCGGCAACGGCCACCCTGCGGTGCGCCCGACTTGGGTCGCTCCGCGAAAGCGTTCGGCCACGCTCGGCGTCCCCTTCACGAAATCGTCGAGGATCTCACGCAATTTTCGCTTATCGCGCCGCAGTTCGCCGAAGTAAATGCCGACGCCGACGTTGGCAGTGCGTTCGCCGGTCGGGAATACCCAGCCGTAACCTGGCAGCAGCCGCCCGTCGAAATAGTGCAGTTCCATGTCGTCGCGAAGACCGGTCACGCCATCGTAGTAGCCGCGCAACGCGTAGCCGATATGACGCGGACCGTTCTCGCGCAAGCCGAGCGCTCGCGCGACACCGGAGTGCGCACCGTCAGCGCCGATCACGACGCGAGCGCGGATCTGCCGCACGCGGACGCCGTCCGAAACTTCAACGCCGGCGATCGATCCGCAATCGCGCAGCAGTCCGGTAACCGTCGACCCTTCGCGCAGCACGGCGCCTGCTCCGACTGCGGCGCGCGCGACGCGCTCGTCCAACACCATGCGGGGAACGATCCACGACTCCAGTCGCGCGCCGCCCGACCCGCGCGGCGGTTCGGCGGAGAACCAGCCGCCGCCGGGACCCGAGATAAGACCGCCGTACGTCTTTCGCGCGCGCCCGCCGAATTGGTCGAACGTCACGCCCATGTCGCGGAGTATGTCTACGGCGTGGGGGGCCACGCCGTCACCGCACGTCTTGTCGCGAGGAAAGCTGCCGCGTTCGAGCAGCAGCACGTCGACGCCCGCGCGCGCCAACGTATGCGCGGCCGCCGCGCCCGCCGGGCCGGCGCCGACGACGATGACGTCAGCGGCCATCGCGAATGGCGCGGATCTCGGCGACGACGGCGTCGACCTCTTCGATCGTGTTGTAGAAATGCGCGCCGATCCGGATTCCCGCTCCCGGCCGGAAGTCCACGATGAACTTGCGCTTGATCAACTCCGCGCATGCTGCTTGCGCGCCCGGAAAATCCACGCTGACGTGGCCACCGCGTTTGGCGGGATCGCGCGGAGAATTCACGGTGAGGCCGGCTTCGAGTGCCCGCTCGACGGCACGTGCCGTCAGCTCCATGCTGCGCGCACGAATCGCGTCGACGCCGAGTTCTGCGATCATCGAGTAGCCGGTGAGCGCGGCGTACAGCGCTGCGGGATTCGGCGTGCCGCCGGCATAACGCCAGACATCGTCGGCGAGATCGATGTCGAATGAGAAATCGAACGGCCGCTTCTGGCCGAACCAGCCCAGCGCGGTCGGCACCAAGTCTTTGACCAGATCCGGCCTGACGTAGAGGTACGCCGCACCGGGACCGCCACACAGCCATTTCACGCCGCCGCCCACCACTGCGTCCACGTTCCATCCGATGGCGTCCACCGGCACGGCGCCCGCCGATTGGTAGGTGTCCAAGATGACCAGCGCGCCGACTTTGTGCGCCTTCTCGACGATCGCGCGCACGTCTTGGATATACGAAGACTTGAAGATGACGTGGGAGATGGGTACCGCCAGCGTCCGCTCGTCGATGGCGTCGCACATCGCTTGCGTGTCGATCGTCACGCCGTCGGCGCTCTTGACGATTTCGACGACCGCGCCGCGTGCGCGCTGCGCCCACCAGTTGTAGTGGACGGTGGGGAAATTGAGCTCGCTGTAGACGACCTTGTTGCGTGGGCCGGAGAAATCCAAGCACGAGATCAGGATCGACTCTGCGATCGAAACGTTCTGGAGCATCGTGATGCTGCCCGGCGGGGCGTTGATGATCTTGCCGATGACGTCGCCCACCGAGGTGACAAGCGGCAGCCACTTCTCCCACGCCACGACGCCTTGACCTGCCCAGTCATCGGCGAATTCAGAGAGTCGCGCGCGCGTTCCGGCCGGCATCGCGCCGAGTGAATTGGAGACGAGGTACGTGCAGGTGGAGAGTATTGGAAATTCTGATCGGTACTTGAGCAGCGGATCGACGACAGATTTCATAGAGGCGAGGTTCGCGTTGACGGTGGCGGTCGACCTTGGCTGCGGCCGATCGCGCGTCCGCCGCCGTCAGTCGAAGCGCGGGTGAATCCCGGAACCGCCGACTTTTTTCGCCTGGAAAAGCGCTGCGTCGGCGGCGCGCAATAACATATTGACCTGCGACCCCGCCTCCGGAAACGATGCGCAGCCCATGGAGACGGTCACCGGGGACTCTGCGATCGGCGCCGGCCACTCGGCGTCGGCGATGGCCGCCGTAAGCCGGTCCGCAAGCATCAGCGCGTCGCCGAGCTGGGTCTCCGGAAGCACCAGGATGAATTCGTCGCCGCCGTAACGGGCGACGACGTCTGATCCGCGCACGCACGCGGACAGACAACTGCCCACTTGTTTGAGCACGTCATCGCCGACGGCACGGCCCTTCTGTTCGTTCACAAGCTGCAGCCCGTCGACGTCCGCCATGATGACCGAGAAGGGCCGCTTGCGCCTACGGGCCTCACTCAGACGTTTTTTCAAGAAGTCTTGCGTGAAGCGGTAGTTGTACAACCCTGTCAGCGGATCGGAAATGGCCATCTGCGACGCTTCGTCGAGCACCTGTGCGTTGTGAACGGCATACGCGAGCTCGTCGGCCACGGCGTGCAATAAGTTCTGCTCTTCGAAGCTCATCGACCGGCCGTCGAATCCGACCACCTGGATCACGCCGACCATCGTGTCGCCCACCAAGAGCGGCTTGCTCATGACGAGCGACACCGACGCGACATCGCGGTCGATAAAAGCCGGGTACTCGACGCGGCGTGCGTCGGTGTGGCCGAGAACAATGGTCTGCCGGAACAACACGCAGCAGCTCGCAGGCCCTTCTTCCCCCGTCGCGCTGACCGGCACCGTGATCGCTTTCGCCGACTCGCCGACGAAGCCACGCTCCGCGACGGGAAGCAGATGGCGTGCTGATCCATCGTAGAGATAGACGCGTCCGGCTTCAAGGGCAAGGACTTCGAGGATCTTGTCGAGGCCTTTTTGCGCGATCGCCGTGAGACCGGCTTCTCGGCCGAACGAACGCGCGACGTCGCGCATCACGCTCAAGGCGTGGTTCTGCCGCAGCAGCGATTCGACGCGGTTCCGTGCTGCGGAGCCGTCGCGACCATATGCGATGAGCCCGACGCCGTCCCCGCCCACGTCGCCAACCGGAACCGGCGCGACGAAGATCTCGATCGCTTGACCACTTCGATTGCGCGTGACGAGCTCGATCGAGCGCGCGCGCTCGCCGCGCGAAAGTCTGGAGAGCGTTTCGCGGACGTCGTCGCGGCGGTCGACCGGTACCGCCGGCGATTCGACGAATTGCGTGCCGACCGCGTCGGCTGCCGAAACGCCAAACGTGCGC
>DATBOZ010000020.1:0-1559 GCA_036561585.1 Candidatus Eremiobacteraceae bacterium
CATCCGGATTTGCCGCGACGCTCGGGAAATTGCCGCCTGGCGTGCGTCGCGCGCGAGAACTTCGCGGTGCGATCGATGTCATCGTACTTTTTGCTGGCCGCAACGCAGAATTGGCGCGCCGGATTGCCAGCGCAAAGCGTGCGATGACGCCCGCCGGCATGCTTTGGATTTGTTGGCCCAAAAAGTCGTCAGAGCTCAAGAACGACCTGGACGACAATGTCGTGCGCGGATTCGGCCTGGCCGCCGGATTGGTCGATGTGAAAGTGTGCGCGATCGACGCCGATTGGTCCGGCTTGAAGTTCGTCTACCGCTTACGCGACCGCCCGAAGCCGGCTACGCCTCGCCGCGCACGCCGAACGCGCTGAATTCGCCGCTCTCCGCCTCGTCGATCGAATCGATCTTGCGCACGACCGCGCCGCGCGGTCCCTTCGCGCACCATTCCTTCATCGCGGTGAGGCCCGCAGTATCGCCTTCGGCGACGAGTTCGACGCTGCCGTCGAGACGGTTGCGCACCCAACCGGTCAAACCGAGCTCGCGCGCGCGTTCGAGGGCGGAGCCGCGGAAAAAGATGCCTTGCACGCGACCGTGGATGATCAGATGGAGCCTAGGCACGGTTCCTTTCCGATGTTTCGGCGTCGCTATCGAGCCGGAGCCGGATGAAGTCGATCAGGTCGGCGAAGCTCGCGAAATAAAATCGCTGGCCGGAGGTGACATGCTCGGAACACCCGCGCCACGCCGCCGCCCCACTTGGCTGGGATTCGCGCCAAATCCTGACGACGAACATGTCTTCGCGGCGGCACGCAGCATCGGTCATCTCGGCCTCTCAGCGGATCACGGCGATCCCTTTCTCTGCTCACCATAGCACTTGCGCGTCCCCGCGCCGTCACCACGTCGGCCATTGGTCGCGCTCGGCCGCTGCCTCGATCTCGAGGGAGAACGGCATTCGGCGATACGCGTCGCGGCATTCATCGTCGGGCATGTCCGCCAACTGTTTGCGCAGCGTGTCGGCGGCCTCGGACAAGAACGCTCTTGCCTGGCGGTGATTTCGGAGCTTTCGGTAGATCTGTGCGGCGGCCCAGAAGCCGGTTGATGGATCTCGGACCGCAGTCTGGTCACGCCGGACGATACCGACGCACTCGTCGATGACGATCCTGGCTTCGGCATAGCGCTTCGCGGACAAGAGCGCGAGGGCGGCGGACTCAAGGGATGGGGCGATCTCCGAAGCGAGCTCCAATGCGCGGGCAAGCGTGACGCACTCCGCAGAATAGCGCAGCGCCTCCTCGGTCTCGCCTAAACGTGTGCACGCTGCGGAGATATTCTGGAGCGCCAAGACTTCCTCGAATCGGAGACCCATCGAGCGCGCCGATGCGAGTGCCTCGATGCCGGTCGTCTTCGCCTGCGCAAACGCGCCGAGCAGTACGTCTATCGCGCTAAGGTTTGTGAGCGAGACCGTCGTCCCCCGGCCATACCCCAATAACTCGAACTCCAGGCTCACATCCTCCATGACTTTCCGCGCTTCGTCGAGCCGTCCGACCATAAGCAGCGCAATGCCCCCGTCG
>DATBOZ010000021.1:0-9079 GCA_036561585.1 Candidatus Eremiobacteraceae bacterium
GCCGCTCGACTTCGGCGGCTCTCACCGCCTCAGACGCCCCGGCTTTCGGCATCGCCGGTGTTGCGTCCGGAGCGGCCGCATGGCGTGCGACGGGGCGTCTGACGAGGAGCGGAGCCATGGATGGCGAGAGCGACGAGGAAGTCGAGCGATTGAGCGAGCCGGATGCGAGCGAAGGAGCGTCCCCGGCGCATGCCGTGCGAACGTTCGGCGCAGACATCGCCGAATGCGACGACGAGGTGTCGAGTTCCAGCACGATGTCGACGTGGTCGCAGACTTGGGCTGCGCCTGCTAAGCGTGTTGCGACGGCGGCGATGCATCCGCGCAGCGCGAAGAACAGTGCTTCGAGACGATCGACCAAGCCGTCGAATGCGATGCGTTCTTCGTACGGTGCTTGCACGCGGCGCGGGCGAAGCGATTCGCGGTCGGCGCCGCGCGCGAGACGGGCGTATGCGCGTGCGCGTTCGCCGAAGCGTGCGGCCAACGGTGCGGTGGGCAGCGCGGCGATACTGCCGAGCGTGCGCAGGCCGAGAAGATCGAAGCGCTCGGCATCGCCGGGCGCGAGCGGCAGCAGCGAAACGGGCAGCGCCGCCAAAAATGCGGCGTTGCCGCCGGGCGGCACGACGCTGACGCCGGCACCGGCGACGAGCGCGGCGCAGCGCGCGGCGAACTTGCCGTCCGCTGCAGCGGCCGCGGCGCCTGCGTAGCCGAGGGCGCCGGCCAATGCGACCGCCGCACCCAGCGCAGCTGTTTCGCCTGCCGGCAGGCCGCTCGCGTCGAAAAAGTAGAGGCCGGGCGCGGCGCCTTCCACGTCTGGGCTGCACGTCTCCAAAGCGTCGAGCAGCTCTTCACCCGCCGCACGTTCTGCCGCGAAATCGCGCGCGATGACCGCGAGGTTCGGACACGCGGCGCGCGCTTGTTTCGGCGTCATGCCGCCACGCACGCCGATGGCATCGGCCGACGCGCAGACGATTTCGCGCCGCTGTTCGCCTTCGGCGACGGCGACCGGTTTATCTCGCAGACTTGGATGACGGTGCAGGCAGACGTCGATCGAAAAGCGCGGGATGATGAGGCACGCCATGCGCGCCGCACGTTCATGCGGTGACGAAGGAGCGATCATGCTGTGCGTCCATTTCATCGGCGTGGAGCGGAGCAACCGTTTCGCCCAAGAGCGGGCCGGGCGTCTCGACGAGGAACGTGCCGGCGACGTCGGGCATGCGCGCCTCAACGCGCACGCGTTTCCCAGGCGCGGCGGTGCGCGATTTCGCCACCGTGATGGAAACGGCGCAGCCCGCGAGCCGGCCGGAGCCCGCGCTGCCCGTCTGCCAGCGCGGCGCGAGTCCTTCCGCGCGCAAGCGCACGCTGGCGAATGATGCGACCGCGGGCACGTCGCCGCCGGACAACACCAAGAGCACGGTGCCCGTCTTTTCCGCTTGCGCCACGAGACGCGCGCAATGATGGGCGAGCAGCGAATCGCGCAACCCGGTGCAATCCAACGCGACCATGGCACACGCGCCGCCGCGCACGAGCGCGTCCACAGCGCGCCGCATCGCAGCGGCGCCGGCAGGCTGCACGACCAGCAAACGCCGCAGATCGATGCCCGCGGCCGCGGCCGACGGCGCGAAAAATGCGCGCGATGAATCCACCCAAGCCGCGATCGCGCCCGCCCGCGTGCAGGCGGCGAGAAAGGCGAACGCCAGCGTGGTCTTGCCGGAGGATGGCGCCCCGAACAGCTCGGCCATGCGCCCGCGTGGAACACCGCTCGAACCGAGCGCAGCATCGAGATCGTGATCGCCCGTGAACGCGCCGGGCGCCGGGGCCGCACCGACGCGCGCGACGGCACCGTGCCATCGACGTTCGATGAGCGAGCGGAGGTCGGCGACCGATGTGCTATGCACGGAATAACCCAAAAAACGACGCATTGCGATACCTGGGGAAGTCAGTATAGTCGAACGTATGTTCGATTGCAAGGCCCTATTTCGGTTCCGCATGACGGGATTCGCGAGCCGAGGCCCGCACGACGACCTCGAAGAACGACGGCCAACGATGCGACCACATAATCCAACCGCCGACCCCGGCAACACGTTCGCACAGACCGCCCGCACGATGATGCTTGAGGAGCTGCGCCACAATCCGATCGACGCCACCTGGGCCGGCCTGCACGATTACGACGGCGACATGCCCGACCTCAGCGCCGACGGATTTGCCGAGAACGCGCGCCGGGCGCGCGAGAATATCCGCGCGCTCGCGGCCTGGGATATAAGCCGGCTGACGCCGGAAGAACGAATCGATCACCGCCTGCTGGTCGCACGCTTTGAGACCGAAGCGCGCGAGTTCGAGGCGATCGCACCGCACCGGCACGACCCGTCCATCTATGCAGACGCCGCCGTCAATGGCGTGTACGCATTGCTCGCACGCGATTTCGCGCCGCTCGCCGACCGGATGCCGGCCGTGCAATCCCGACTCGAAAAAATACCGGCCGCTCTGAGCGCAGGCATCGCGAATCTCGAGCGATCGCCGTCGATCTGGACGGAGATCGCCATCGAAGAGTCGCAAGGCGCCGCGGAGTTCTTGCGCGACGTCGTCGGGCGGCTTGCTGCTGAGCGGCCCATGTTGCGTGCGCCGCTCGAACGCGCGCTGTCAGCGTGCGCTGGCTTCGAATCGTTTCTGAAGGACACGCACGCGCGGCGCGACGGGATGCCGTTCGCGGTGGGGAAAGAGCACTTCGAGTTCAAGTTGCGCGACGAACACCTGCTGCCGTACGATTGCGAAACGCTTCTCGCATTCGGCGAGGGCGCGGTACGGTCTACGATCGCGGCGCTTGAAGCGCTCGCCCGACAAATCGATCCCGAGAAGTCGTGGGTGGACCTCGTCGAAACGCTGCGCGTCGATCACCCACCCGAAAAGCATCTGCTCGCCGAATATCGCAAAGGCGTGACCGACGCGCGCGGCTTTGTGGCCGAACGCGGCTTGGTCACGATACCCGCCGGCGAAGCGCTGGAAATCGTCGACACGCCCGCGTTCTTGTGCCCCACCGTACCGTACGCCGCATATATGGCGCCGGGCGCTTTTGATGCACGTCAAGAAGGGCTCTACTACGTCACGCCGGTCAGCGGACAATTATCGGCGGCCGAGCGCGCTGAGGCGCTCCTGGGCCACAACCGCTACGCGATGCTGCTGACCAACGTACACGAAGCATATCCAGGGCACCACCTCCAATTGGTTTGCGCCAACAACGTGGCGTCGGAGATCCGCAGGCTCTTCGACAGCGATGTGTTTTGCGAAGGATGGGCGCTGTACTGCGAGCAGCTGGTGCTCGATGAAGGCATGACCGACGACCCGCGCGTTCGCCTCTTCCAATTGAAAGATCAGCTTTGGAGGGCATGTCGCGTCGTCATCGATGTGAAGCTCCACACGAGCCGCATGACGTTCGATGAAGCCGTTGCGATGCTCGTGGATGTCGCGCATCTGGAACGGCCGAACGCAGTCGGCGAAGTCAAGCGCTATACGCAATCCCCGACCCAACCGATGTCGTACCTCACCGGCAAACAGCAGATCATGGACTTACGCGAACAGGAGCGAGTGCGGCTCGGCGACGCATTTCGCTTGCGGGAATTTCACGACAAACTCTTGTCGTTCGGGTCGATACCCGTCGCGATGATCCGGTCGGGATTTGGCGAGAATTAGGTCCGGCTTAGGTCTATATGCTTGGTGCACGATGTCGCGGGGCCGGCGCAAAATGAGACGTGGGACCCAGCGGGGTGATCGCAGTCACAGCGAATGACCAAGAACAATTTTCGCCCGACCGGTGGGGTCCCGTGCCATGAAAAGATTCTTGACGAATGCCGTGCAGATGTCGATAGCCGTCTCTCTCGGGCTGCTCTTGTCGCCGGTGGCGACCGCCGTCGGCTGGGAGTGGCGCCACTGGGTTCTGCAATAGGCAGGCCTCGTCCCATTCTACAAAAATTTCCCGTTTCATGAAATTTTTACGCACGCTGCGTTATCCTGGTCTTCGCGCTTTCCGGCCTCAGCACGGAAGCAGTCGCTAGGAGAATCACCGATGCGGTTTTCCCAAGTCCGCGCCATCGCATTTCTCGCCGTCGCCGTCTTTTGCGCCGCGAATGCGTCCTGCGCCGGAACGGAAGCGGTCCTGAGCCGGCACATCGTCAAGGCGTCCCCGAGTCCTTCGATCAGTCCATCGCACTCGCCGTCTCCCGGACCGTCGCCAAGCCCAACGCCAATCCCGTCGCCGACGCCGACGCCCTCGCCGACGCCGACCCCCTCACCGACGCCGACCCCCTCGCCCCAGCTGATCGGGGTGAACCTCTTCAACGGCAATCCCGGGCAGTTGCCGACCATCGATCCAAACTACGGCCAAGTGCTGGGATACTTCTCGTCCAACGGCACGCTCAATTTGCAGTCGCAGGTCGTCGTCGTTCCGGCCGGAGCAGTGGTCACGTTCAAGAACTTTGATTTCGTCGGCATTCAACACACGGCGAGTTTTCTCGGCGATGCCACCCAGAATAATGCGCCGTGGCCGTCGCCGTTCAACGGGTCCGGCTCTCAATCACCGGCCGGCACGGTGATCAACACCCCGATGTTCAGCACCGGACCGATCGACGGCAACAAGAAGTCGCTCAAATACCTCACGCCGCCGCCGGGTTTCTACATGTTCGGGTGCTTCTATCACTACGACAGCAACGGCATGCGGACGGTCATCATCGCCCAATAGCCCGCAGCGGCTGCGCCGCCGCGCGGGGACTCGCATTGCACGCCGTGAACGGTGCAGACGTGGCGGTCCTCACGAACGTGCAACTCTGCAGCGGCTTGCTGATCCGCGAAAACAAGCTGCTCCTGGTGCGATGCACCTACCCCGGTCAGACGCAGCCGCTTTGGGTACTGCCCGGCGGCCGCCAAGAGCCAGGCGAGACGATCGAAGAAACCGTGGTGCGCGAGTTCGACGAAGAGACATCGCTGCGCATCCGTCCGATTGAGCTGGCGTATGTCAGCGAGTCCCTCGATCCATCGATCGGCTACCACGTCGTGAATTGCACGTTTTTCGTCGAAGAAGTCGGTGGCCCCCAACCGCCGCGAGCGCGCGATCCGGCCGTCGTCGACGTGCGTTTTGTGCCTGTCGACGCGGCGGCCGGCTTGCTTGAGGCTGATGTCCTGGCCATCCCCGTTTCCGCGGCGCTGCGCGGCGATTTGGGCCGCCGGTATTTTGCGTTCCGGCCCGACGACGTGAACGTGCCGTTCTTCAATCGAACGACGGCCTGATGGGCCACCTCATCGACCCGCCCAAACACGTCGAAGGCACATACGTCGCGGTCTTCGCACAGACCGATCTCGGCGATTCGATGGCGATCGACTTTCTCCGCGCGAATGGGATCGACGCCAAACCGTTTCCGGTCATGGGCGATCTTGCGTTCGACACGCTCGGCCCCGGTTCGGGCGGCTCGATCTTCGGCGGTGAAACGCTCGTGTGCGTGCCGGCGAAAGACGCCGAACGCGCGCTCGATATGCTCGCCGACGAATACGACCTCTGGGAAGACGAAGGACACTGAAGTACGTGGCCGAGATCACCAATGAATTCGCATGGTCGTGGTCGCGTCACCAGATGCTCTATCAATGCGCCCGCAAGATCTACTGGCAATACTACGGATCGTGGGGCGGATGGGATGCAGCGGCGCCGAAAGACGCGGCGCTCGCGTACCGGCTCAAGCAGCTCAAGAGCGTCGCTATGCTCGTGGGCGACTTGTTTCACGAAGTGCTCGGCGAGCGGCTGCGGATGCGGTCCGATGCGCCCGCACCCGTGCCGGTCGCCCAGATCCGCGAAGAAGTCGAACGCCGGCTGCTCAAACGCCTGCGCGAATCGCGTCATCGCGATTGGGAGCGCTTCGCGCAACCGAAGAAATACGCGATGCTCTTCGAAGACTATTACGGTCCGGGCGTCAACGAGGGCATGAGCGATGCCGCCCTTCAGCAAATCGCTGCGTGCGCGCAAGGGCTCGCCGCGAGCCCATATGGGCGGCGATCCTTTGAGGTCCCGAAGCGACGCCTGCGCATCATCGACCCGGTTTCATTCGACGACAAGAAGATGACGGTTGACGGCGTCGCTGTTTACGCAGCGCCGGACCTCGTGGCAGAAGACAAGCATGGGACGCTCCACATCATCGACTGGAAAACGGGCCGGCCCGGCAAGGCCAACATCGCGCAGCTCGCTGTGTACGGCCTTTACGTTTCCGAGAAACTCGGCGCACCCATCGATCGCATCACAGCGCATTTGGTCTACCTTAGGGGCGGTGCGGTCGAGCTCCACGGCAACTTGCGCGAAGGCGTCGCAGAGGCTCGCCGGATGATTTCGACTTACACGATGGACGTGCGCGCGCGGCTCGCAGACGTGGCGAGCAACACGGCGGGCGACATCGGACAGTTTCCTATGACCGAGGACCGCTCGCTGTGCAGGCGCTGCAATTTTCGAGAGATCTGTGGACGCCTCGAACAGCCACCGGCCGCGCCCGCAGACGAGGAAGACTGATCGAGCTCGGCTGGTTGCGCCGAACGAGACTTGACGTCATCTCCTCGGCGCCGGAAAACGGGCGCATGACTGCTAGCACGATTCCCGATGTCTTCGCCCGCTACTCCGACAACCAGGCCTGCGCCGCCGTCGCCGCGCAATGCGTCGCCGATGTCGTGGTGGCGGGCACCGTCGCAGACGAGCCCACATTTTTCGTCGGCAAACAGACGCATGCGCGACACGAGACCTTCGATATCGTCACGGAACACGGATTGCACCTGCGCGTGGTCGATAACGTGTCGCTCGCGCCGCCGGTCGCGGTCCACGAAGGCGACACCCTCGTCGTCGCCGGGCAACTCATCCCCACGCGAAGCGGCGCAATCGTGCACGACACGCACCACTGTCCTGGTCCCGGCTGGCATCAAGGTGGCTGGATCGAATGGAACGGGATGCGCTACGCGTGAATGCTCATGGCATGCTCTCGCCTTCGCGGGGACCCGGCGGCACCGATTCATGATCGTAGCCGAGCCGCATAAGCTCGGGAACCGTGACAAAGCGGAAACCTTGGTCGAGTAGCGCTTTGACGATGAGCTTCGTCGCGGCGACGGTGTTGGCACGATTGCCGTAGCCGCCTTTATTCCCGTCATGGAGCACGATGATGCTCCCGTTCTTGACATTTTTCAGGACGCGCGACGCGATGACCGCCGGCGCCGGATTTGTCCAGTCCGAGGGCAGCGGCACCGACCACATGATGACGCGATAGCCGCGTTCGCGCGCGACTTGCAGCACCAGAAAGTCGCGCGCGCCGAACGGCGGCCGGAAGAGCGTCGTATGGACGCCGGTCGCCCGAAAGATCGCCGTCTCGGCGTCATCGAGCTCGCGCTCAACGTGCGCTTTCGAGAGGAGGACGAGGTGCGCGTGGTCCCAGGTGTGGTTGCCGACCGCATCACCATCACGCACTTCCAACTGCACACTCTCGGGATGCGCCTGTACCGCCTTGCCGACCACGAAGAATGTGGCGGTCACATGCACCCCATGCAGATACCGCACGATCTCATCGGTGAACGGTGGATTCGGTCCGTCGTCGAAGGTCAGCGCCACCACCTTCTGCTGCATCGGCACTTGCGTGACCGTGCTTCCGAACATCTGATTGAATGGCGCTTCGAGGAAGTACCATGCACCGGCCGCGACTGCTGCGACGATAACGATGACGATCGCGACGCGGCGCAGGGTCAACCTCGGCCGCGGCGCGAGCGCGCCGCCTCACTCTTGACGAAATCGAGGCGAATCCGGCTCTCTGCGGCGAGAACGCTTGGCGGTCCGAAGGATCGGATCTCCTGGACGAGTTTGCTGTATCGATCGTCGCGCCGCGCCACGCCCGCACCGACGTCGATCGGACCGGCCGACGGACCTATCGTGGGCATAGCAACTTTGTATTCGAGCGAATTCGTCGTCGACCAGTAGGTCGGATCGGTGAAGGTGAACGCGCGGCTGCCACCTTCATCGCCGAGCACCTGACCCACCTCGATCACATACGATTCTTTGACGTTGGGCCGAGCCGGTTTATCGTCCACATCCCAGATACCATCCGCGCGAAGCTGTTCGAAAAGGAATGTGCCTTCTGGACCGGCGAGCGGCACGTCGAATTGTTTGGTCACAAGTCCGCCGCGTTCGGTCGCCGAGTAGAGCAGTGACGTCTTGCCGTTGTCGTTGGCGATGCGGTACGTCTCCGATTCGATCGCACCCGAAGTGTAGTAGCACTGCATGGTCACCGTCCACGTGCTGTTCTCGTTCTGGACTTGGCGAACCGCATCGTACTGCGGCAGCCACGGCCGGAGGAAGAGCAGATACCCGAGGACGACCACGGCGACGATGCTGCCGACGACGATCGCGGCACGCGCGCGTTCCGTCACGCCGTCGCCGCCGCACCAAGATAGATCACTGCCTGCAGCGCACGATAGATCGAGCGGAAGTCCATGGCCGTGCACGCGATCGTGCGTGGTCCAAGACGGTCGATGTTCGGGATCAATTCAAGGTGGTCGGCTTGCGCGGTCGTGTAGGTATCGATCTCCATGGTCACCGGACTCGCAAGCTCGAACGGTTTCGCATCGCGCACGGCGCACGCTCGTGCCGCGGCTTCGCGTAAGGCGGTGATGACGGTTTTCGGGGACAGGCATCGCGCGGCATGATAGCTGATGCTCTGCTTCGTTTCGACGAGTTGCGACCACGGGAGAAGCGCTTCGGCTTCGGCGAGCGTGGTGCGATCTCCCGACACGAGCGTGACCGGCACGCCGAACGCGCCCGCAAGCGCCGCGTTGATCGTAAGCTCCCCGACCGGTTTGCCGCCGATCCGGCACTCGAAGATGACGCGCGGACTGTACGTGTGGCCCATCACCGCTTCCGCGTCGCCGATCGCGCCGTGGTAGCCGACGAAAAAAGCGGCCGCGTGATCGGATCGGATGCCCTCGAGCATGAAGAGCGGTTTGAGGCGGCCGGAGACGAACGTCGCGCGCGGGTCGACGCGATGCGTCAAGATATTACGCATCTTGGAATGCGAATCGTTGA
>DATBOZ010000022.1:0-12133 GCA_036561585.1 Candidatus Eremiobacteraceae bacterium
CCTTCAAAGCAGAACCGCGGATCACCGGGACCTCTTCGCCGGGGAATTTGTACTTGGTCAGCAGTTCGCGGACTTCCATCTCCACCAAGTCGATCAGCTCGGGATCGTCCACCATGTCGATCTTGTTCAAGAACACCACCAGGTGCGGCACCCCGACCTGGCCCGCAAGCAAGATGTGCTCGCGCGTCTGCGGCATCGGGCCATCGGCAGCGCTCACCACGATGATCGCGCCGTCCATCTGGGCTGCACCGGTGATCATGTTCTTGATGTAGTCCGCGTGACCGGGCGCGTCCACGTGGCTGTAGTGACGAGCTTTGGTCTCGTACTCCGCGTGGTACAGCGAAATCGTGATCCCGCGTTCTTTCTCTTCGGGCGCGTTGTCGATCTGATCCACGATCAACGCCTTGGTCCCGGTCCCCGACGCCGCCAACACCTTGGTGATCGCCGCCGTCAGCGTCGTCTTGCCGTGGTCCACGTGACCGATCGTGCCGATGTTCACGTGCGGCTTCGAACGCTCGAATTTCTGCTTGGCCATTCTCTCCCTCGATTGACTTGTAGTGTTCGTGTCCCGACGTATGAGCTAGCGTCGTCCGGCCGTGCTTACGCACACCCCGGATACCGGGGCGGCAAAGAAAAAGAGTTCGCGCCCGAGAGGATTCGAACCTCCAACCTACGGCTTAGGAGTCCATTGCTCTATCCAGTTGAGCTACGGGCGCGCGCGATATTCTTCAGCCCTCGGCGGGGATTGAACCCGCGGCCTCGTCCTTACCAAGGACGCGCTCTACCACTGAGCTACAAGGGCGCTTCCATTGCCCGTCCGAGCACGCCCCTTATACTAGCCCAAATCCCCGTGCGGGTGCAACCCCACCACGGTCGCATTACGCGAAGCGTGCCACGCTTCGAATTCGGTGACCGGCATCGGCAGACCGAGCGAGTAGCCTTGCGCAAAACAGCAGCCTTCGGCGGCCAGCCACTCTGCCTGTTCGGCGCGCTCGACGCCCTCGGCCACGATCATTCGTCCGAGCGAGCGACCAAGCGCGAGCACGGAACGCACGATCGCAGCATCTTCGACCGAATGCGGTAAGCCGTCGACGAAGGACCGGTCGATCTTGATGACGTCGACCGTCAATTTCTTGAGATACGACAGCGACGCGTACTGCGTGCCGAAGTCGTCGAGCGCCACGACGATGCCCATCGAGCGGCACTCCTGCAGCACAGCCTCTGCGGCTTCTGCATTCCGGAGCGCCGCAGTTTCGGTGACTTCCAATTCGATGCGCGAAGGGTCGACGTTTTGCTCCTTCAGCGCGCCCTTGAGGATCGACGTCAGACCCGGTTCTTGCAATTGCAGCGCCGAAATATTGATCGCGACGCGCATGTCCAACCCGCCGCGAACCCACTTGCCGACTTGCTCGATTGCGCCGCGGATGACCCACTCGCCCACCGCTAACATCAGCCCCGACTCTTCGACTTCCGCGATGAATTGCGCCGCAGCCACGATGCCGTGCCCGGGCCTGTGCCAGCGCAGGAGCGTCTCGACCGCGTGCGTCCGGCCGGTCTTCAACTCGACGATCGGCTGATAGTATAGCTCGAGGGCGCCGTGCTCCAGCGCTTCCCGGACACCGGCTTGAATCTCTCGGCGCCGCAGCAGGCGCGCCGCGATTTCGCCGCTATAGAAGAAATGCCGATTGCGGCCTTCTTCTTTGGCCCGGTACATCGCCGCGTCCGCATGGCGCAGCAGCATGTCGGGCGCGTCGCCGTCTTCGGGATACACCACGACGCCGATGCTCGCGGAGAGATGGATGTCGTTATCATCGACGGGATATGGATGGGCCAGCACGCGGCCGATGCGCGTCGCGAGCACTTCCAGATCGGCGATCGACTCCACTTCGGGCACGAGCAGCGCGAATTCGTCTCCGCCGAAGCGCGCGCAGGCGTCCGCCTGGCGAACCGTGCTACGCAAACGACGCGCAGCTTCGAGCAGCACGCGATCACCCGTTGCGTGGCCCAGCGAGTCGTTGACGTCTTTGAAGCGATCGAGATCGATGTACAGCACGCCGAGGCGGCGGGCCGAACGCACCGCGGTCCCGACCGCTTCGCCAAGCCGCTCGAGAAACCGCGCGCGGTTCTCAAGACCGGTGAGCGAGTCGTGATACGCGAGATAGGCGATTTGACTGCGCTGTTCGAGATCGCTCAGGACGCGGCCGAGATAGGATGCGAGCAATTCGATGTATTCGAGATCTTCATGCGTCGACGGTTCGGCGCGCAAGCTGCGGCTGCCGAACGCAAGCGTTTGCGTCGTCGCCCCGAGTTGCAACGGTGTAGCGATAGCGCTGCGAATCCCGGCGTCGTGGATCTTCGCCGCGACTTCCGACCGCTGATTGGTGTCGGCATCGATGACGATCGTTCCGCGAACTGAAGTCTCAGGCGTGCTCAACGAAGCGAGACACTCGACGATCTTCTTCGTCTCCTCGTCCAGCGCTTCGCCGCTGCCGTCCGTTGTGGGCGTGCCGTGCGCGTCGACGATGATCGCAAAGTCCATCTGCAGCGCGCGCCGCCCCTCGCCTAAAATTCGGCGGACGAGCCCGTCGCGATGTTGGTCGCCGATCGTCTGCAGCCGCCACAACGAATCGAGCCGGTCGAGACGCCGGCTGGCACGCGCCTCGGCAACATCGCGCGCCCGTTGTTCGACCGTGCGGTCGGTGACGTCGCGGAAACTCCAGACGCGGCCGACAGCCGCATCGCCCGCGAGCTGCGGAATGGAGTAACGCTCGAACACTCGCCCGTCGTTGAAATCCAGAATGTCGAAACTCTCAGCTTCTGGTTTCGCATAGAGCTCGCGGATCTTGGAGACAAATGCGTCCGGATAGCGGAGTTGACTCAAGACGAATGCGATCGCCGCGTCGTCGTCACCGGCTTCGAGGATCTGTCGCGGAATGCGCCACAGCTGGACGAAGCGCTTGTTGAATCGTCTGATCTTGCCGTTGAGATCGACGACGAGAATGCCGTCGGCCGTCGCATCCAACGTGGCGATGAGCAGCGAGTGCTCGTCGTCGATGCCAACGGTAGGTGGCCGCGCGTCGAATGAACGGAGGGCCGCAATAGACGACCGGTGTTTGGGCAAGGTTCCTCGCTATAGCAGGCAGATGTCGATTCTGTGCTTTCTTGTGTCATCGGCATTCTGCGCACGTGACCGCCGCCGACGCGCGCGCTTCCATAGGCCAGGTCGTACCATAGTGCGGGATGAATGACGAGAATCTGGGCCTATTTCGGTGGATTTATGAAAAAATGGTAGATGGCAGGAGTGATGAGGGCGCCGTCATATTCCTAGCCCCGCACTGGCGTGCTATAACAATGCGCTTCGCGAGGACCGTGCTATGAAATGCATCGTCTGCTGTGAGGATAAGGCTCCGGAAATCCACTTCGCCGTGCCTGTGATCTGCACCGAATGTGCTCGCCGTCAACTGCTGCACATGGCCGATCAAATCGCTCCGACTAAGGAATCAGCCATGGACGCGCCGAGCGATATTGATGCGTGCGAATCGAGCACATCGCTGAAACGAAAAAAACCCGCCTAAGCAGGGGCCCGACGCGGATCTTCGTGGAGCGGGAGACGGGTCTCGAACCCGCAACATCCAGCTTGGAAGGCTAGCGCTCTACCAATTGAGCTACTCCCGCCCGCTCGTCATCCAACTTATGTACCGCGGAGCGGCCAACCTGCCTTCGTGCAATGGTGGGCAGGGTAGGATTCGAACCTACGTAGCGCTGAGCGCGGCAGATTTACAGTCTGCTGCCATTAACCACTCGGCCACCTGCCCATGCGTGGGAAGCCTTCTTTTTATCTAGGTTCGGCGCTTCGCCTTCCGCTGCGACTGACTTTTGTAGTCTCCTTTTGATTCTCGCCGCGAGCGTTCGTATACGTAATATGAGGCGGGTACAGTAGCCATCAACAGCACACGCCTTTGGATGCGATTCGACGTTCGCAGATTCGAGCGCCTAGGGAACCGATCTCTTTGGGGGTAATCACATAAAGTGACCGGAGTGGCTTCGCCCTGCCGGCATCGATTCATGTGCTTAGGTTTTCATGGAAAGCGATCGTATGCGCATTTTCAATCCACTTCGCGTCGTAGGCGTGACGGCTGCGATCGCGTTGGCCGCAGGCTGCTCCGGCGTTGCATCCTCGACGGTCGAGATGCCGCCGACGCATACACAGAGCGGCTCGCATCATTCGGTTCGGCATTATGCTAGTTACTTCGCGTGCCCGGCGACCGGTTCAATCGAGTACGTCTCAGATTTCCTCAACAGTGTCATCGACGTGTACGCCGGAAAGTTCGCGAGCCAAGCTCCTTGTGGGCGGATAACCACTGGGTTGAACCACCCCGCGGGGCTCTTCGTCGAAACCCGCTCGCACGATCTTTACGTGGCGAACACGAACGCCTTCAACATTCTTGTCTATCACAGGGGAACGACGGCGCCGTACAACGTCTACGCCGACCCTGGAACTCAATACCCCCTGGATGTTGTTGTCGACATACGCGATGTCGTTGTCGCGAGCAACAGATCCAACGTGGCTCAAACAGAAGCAGGTTCCCTCTCGACTTGGATCAGCGGGCCACACGGTGGTTCGTTCGTCGGCAACTATGCGATGACCAACGACTCTGGGGGTGGGTTCGTAACGGCGCGACGAAACGGCATACTATACTACGATGACTTTGACTCGACGTCGGGCGTCGGTACGATTTGGCGCGTTTCGTGCCCTGCCGGGACCTGCGGCGTCGAAACAGAGGTAGCTGCAGCGAAGGGCGTTGTCGCGGGCCTGACGTTTGACGAAGACGACGATCTGCTCGCCAACGACTTGCTCAATATATCAGCCGACACGTTCGAGTTACCAAATCCGTCCCCGTCGACTTTTCCAATTGCCGGCGGGCCTTTCGGAATGGCGATCGATTCGAAAGGCCGTCATTGGTTCACGACGGACGTCGTCCACAACAACGCCGCTGAATACGCGTACCCGAGCGGGACTCTTGTCGGAACTGTATTCGGCAATATCTCGGGCAGCGCGACCGGAATCGCCGTCGATCCCTAAGCTTCCGGCGAAGGCCAAACTGGGTTACACCGGCTGATTCTGGAGCGACCGGATCCTTTCCATCACATCGAATCGCGCGGGGCCCTCGCCGCTGAGTTTCTCGTAGCAGGCGAGTGCGGCGTGCACGTCCCTTCGCCGCTCGTGCAATCGCCCGAGCTGGAACAACGCTTCGTCGTATTCCCATTTCAAGAATCCGCGGCCCGCGATCGCCGTGGTTAACGCGTTGACCGCATCGTCCGGACGGTCCGTCTGCTCCAATCGAAGCGCATCGATGATCTTGCCCAGCAAGCGCCCGTTGCGGTCTCGAGACAACAATTGCGCGACGCGCGTCGATCGTTCGAGCAGATCCATCTTGAGATACGCGAGCGATGCGAGGTAACGGACGACGGGCGGCGACGTCTTTGCCATCGCGGCCTGTTCGTAATACACGACTGCGGCTTTGATGTCGCCGACCGCTTGGAGCACCTCGGCGAAGATCAACCGGTGGGCGACCGGCGTGGGGTTGCCCACGGTGTGCGCCCATGTCTGCCGAAGCACCGATTCGCCGGCGCCTGAACGCAGCGCGGTCGTGATCCGCTCCGCTTCGTCGGCCGGGATCAGGCGCTCGCTCGCAAGCAGCGCGACCGCCCGTACCGCGTCGGCGAAGCGCTCGTCGCTCTGACCGCTTTGCGGCGGCGAGATGACCTCGGGCGATGCGGCACCGTTGCGTTTTTCCGTTGTGTGGCCCACCAATTTTTCAACCGCCGCCACACGTTCGCCAAGCTCCGCAGTCTGTCGCTTTTGATCCGCCAACAATCCGTCCATGGCATTCATCGCCGCGATCGCTTCGCGCGTCTTTTCGTGGAGCGTGATTCCAATGGACTCGAGCGCCTTGCAGGCCGCGTCGGTCTCGCGCTTGCGTCCGATCGCGATGTCGAGCGCGGCGCGCGCCTCTTCGAGATGACCATGGGTCTCGTTGGCGACAGCGGTGACGGATGAAGTCGTTTCCTCAACGGTCGACAGTTGGTGCTCCAGCGCGTCGGCATGGCCGCGCGCGGCGGCGATGTTCTCGCGGAGTTGGCCGAGCGTGCCTTCCACCAATCCGGCTTCCGAGGTCGCCTTCGCAACGCTCGATTCCGCGCCGTCGAGTTGGGTTCTCGCATTGTCGAGATTGGCGCCGATCGCGGCGGCCTGACGTTCGCTCGCGACGCGGAGTTCGTCGACCAGCGTCGTCAGCGATTGAAGGTCGCCGATGGCGCGGCGGCGGTTTTCCACGACCTGACGCAGCGAGGCGTCTTCTTCCGCCTTCTCCTTTTTCGTCGCATCGAGCTGGCGTTGCAGATCCAGCACGGAATCGCGCAGCGAAAGACTATGCGCCTTGAGCGACTCGACGACGGATTGGGCCTGGTTCAATTCTTCTTCGACGAGCGCGCGCCGCCGGTCGGTCTCCGCGACGCTCTTGGTCACGCTTTCGAGATTGACGGCCGGTTCGGAATGATGATTATCCACGATGTCACCTGGCCAACGCCGTGGCGAGAATAGGAAAGTGCACGAGCGATTGACGCAGGAGTCAATTCGCCGGCTCGTGTGTTTCTGCGAGAAAGCGCGTACGCCTTGCGACGTTTTGCCGCATTAGGGCGCTTGACCACGTCGGTGGGCAAGTAAGCGCCGAAGGATCGATATATTCTCGCTTTATGAAATTGGACCAACCGGGTCCCTTGTTGGCCGACCGTGAAGGTTCGGCCCCACAGAAGTGGTCGGCCCCAGAGACTACAACTGAACGCCGATTTCGAACATCGTACGGAATTGATTGCGCTGCGCGCCATGATCGCCGAATGCGAGGCCCGGGGCGGGGCTCGTCACCCGGACGGTGGACAGGTCCATGCGGGCGAACGCGTGGCCGTTCGACCAGCCCGGGGTTACAGTGTAGGTATTGATGCCGCTGCCCGGCCCGTAGCCGACGAGATCCGCATTCGCGCTCGTATCATTGATCGTGCTCGAGTTGTGCAGCGTCTCGTAACGGAATGCCGTGGTGAAGTGGTTGCTCAGCGTCCAGTTCGCCAAGAACGCGCCGCCGAAGGCGCTTTCCGGTCCTCTGTAGCCGAGGTTCGCTGCAGCCGGCGAGCGCGCGTACAAGATGTAGGGCGCGATTTGAAGATTGCCGCGCGTGTGTGTGAAGACCACGTTCAACAGTTCCTTGTTCGCCACCGACGCCGTGGGATTGCCCGGCGTTTTGGAATTCGGCATTAACGCGACGAACAAGACAGAATTGGATGAGTCGGGCGCGAACGTCAGCGATCCCTCTGCTGCCCCGAAGCGGCCCGAGTAGAATCCGTCGTTGGCGCCAAGCGTCGTCGTGAGTTTGCCACTGGTGAACGAAGCCCGGAAACCGCGGCTCACCGCATTCTCCACATTCCACACCGCACCGCGCTGGATGTTCCAATTCAGATACGAGTAAGTGGATTCGGCACCGGTCAGCGTCGCGAGCACGCCGGCGCTGACGTTGAAATTGCCGGAGGGAACGTACTCGATATACGCCAGCGGCAGTGCTCCATACAGATCTGTGTTCGCGCCGGATTGGATCGTCTTGTTGCCGGCCAAGCCGACGACGGGAATGCTATAGGCGCCGCCTTGCAACGCGTATTGGAACGTACCCTGCGTCCGCGACAGGAGCACGAACGCGTTGCTCACGTTGGCCCGCGTCGAGCGGTCGTGGCCGTCTCCCGAATCGAAGCTGCCGGTCGCATTGACACCGCTGGTCAACGCGAGCGATTCGCTCAGCACCGCATGCAGCACGACCGGCGGTGACGGCGACGCGAGCGGCGACGGAACCGCGGTCGCCGACGGCGTTGGATCAGCTTGTGCGGTGCCCGCGGCGCAGATCACACTGAAGGCGACGGCGGCAGCCGCCAGATAACATCCTTGTTTGTTGTTCACTTCTGTCCATCCAAAGCGAGATTGAGTTGCATGACGTTGACGTGCGGTTCTCCCAGTATTCCCAGCGTGCGCTGCACGATCTGCGATGCGATAACCGCGCGTACGGCGTCGACGCTCAGGTGACGGGCCATCGCGACGCGCGGTGCTTGATAGTATGCGCCTTCAGGACTGATGTCCGGATCGAGTCCACTTGCGCTCGTGGTCACCAAGTCCATCGGCACGTCGCCCACGGCGTCCGGATTTTCCTTCTGAAGCGCTTTGATCGCGGCGCGCGTTGTGTCCACGAGTTTTTTCGACGTCGGTCCGAGATTCGTAGCACCCGTTGACGTCGGATCGTAGCCGTTGCCGGCCGCCGACGGCCGTCCGTGGAAGTATTGCGGCTTTTTCCACATCTGACCGATGATCGACGACCCAACCGCATGGCCACCGACGTAGACCAGCGAGCCGTTGGCTTGCGCGGGGAGAACGAGCTCGGAAACCAACGTCATCACCACCGGATAGACGATGCCGAAGAGGACGACCGTGACGAGCGTCATCAAGATCGCCGGCACCATGTGGCGCAGCGTGTTGTCTTTGATCGGTTGCGGTGCGTTCATGTGCGACATCCTACGTGAGATGGAAGACGGCGAGCAGCATATCGATGAGTTTGATTCCGAGGAATGGCGCGATGATGCCGCCGACGCCGTAGATCAGCACATTCGTTCGCAACACCGCGTTCGCGCCCGCGGGTTTGTACGCCACGCCCTTGAGGGCGAGCGGGATGAGCGCGATGATGATAAGCGCGTTGAAGATGACGGCGGACAAGATCGCGCTTTCGGGCGTGGACAGCCGCATGATGTTGAGCATGCTCATCGCCGGATACGCGATGGCGAACATCGCGGGCAGGATGGCGAAATATTTCGCGACGTCGTTGGCGATCGAGAACGTCGTGAGCGCGCCGCGCGTCATCAGCAATTGCTTGCCGATCTCGACGACTTCGATGAGCTTGGTCGGATCGGAGTCCAAGTCCACCATGTTCGCAGCTTCTTTGGCGGCTTGCGTGCCCGAGTTCATGGCGACGCCGACATCCGCTTGGGCGAGCGCCGGCGCATCGTTTGTGCCGTCGCCGGTCATCGCGACGAGCCGGCCGGAGTCTTGCTCGCGCTTGATCAGCGCCATCTTCGTTTCGGGAGTGGCTTCGGCCAAGAAATCGTCCACGCCCGACTCGCGGGCGATCGTCGCCGCGGTCAACGGATTGTCCCCGGTGATCATGATCGTGCGGATGCCCATCGCGCGCAAACGGCCGAACCGTTCGGTCATGTTCGGCTTCAAGATGTCCTTGAGATGGATGGCGCCGAGGATCTTCCCGTCGACCGCCAAGAGCAGTGGCGTGCCGCCGCTGCGTGCGATTTTTGTCACCGCGTCTGCCAACACCGTCGCGCCGTCACCACCGCGCTCGCGCACCCACGCGCGCACGGAGTCCGGCGCGCCTTTGCGGATCGAACTGCCGCCCGCGAGGTCGAGGCCGCTCATGCGCGTGTACGCGCTGAACGCCACAAAGGTGGATCCGTCCGGCACGCCGCCTTCCATCGCGGCTTTCGCCTGCGAGAGGAGCACGATGGACCGGCCTTCGGGCGTTTCGTCCGGTATTGAAGAGAGATAGGCTGCGCGCGCGGCAGTCGCTTCATCGACACCGTCGGCCAAAATGATGTCTACTGCCTGGCGATTGCCGAGCGTGATCGTGCCGGTCTTGTCGAGCAGGAGCGTGTCCACGTCACCCGCCGCTTCCACGGCGCGGCCGCTCATGGCAAGCACGTTGCGCTGCAGCACGCGGTCCATGCCGGCGATGCCGATCGCGGACAACAAGCCGCCGATCGTCGTAGGGATGAGGCAGACGAGGAGTGCGATGAGCACGGTCACCGATTGCACGGTACCGGCGTACATGGAGAACGGCGATATCGTCGCGACCGCGATGACGAAGATGATGGTCAGTCCGGCAAGCAGGATCGAAAGGGCGATCTCGTTCGGCGTCTTCTGCCGCGTCGCGCCTTCGACAAGCGCGATCATGCGGTCCAAAAAGGTTTCACCGGGATTCGATGTGACTTGCACGAGGATCTCGTCGGAGAGGACGCGCGTGCCGCCGGTCACCGAGCTGCGGTCGCCGCCGGCTTCGCGGATCACGGGCGCGGACTCGCCGGTGATCGCCGACTCGTCCACCGACGCCGCTCCCTGCACGACGTCGCCATCCGCGGGGATGAGCTCGCCGGCGCTCACGCGGAGGGTATCGCCTTTGCGCAACGCCGTTGCAGAGACGATTTCTTCGCGGCCGCCCACGACGCGTCGCGCCTGCGTGTCGGTCTTCGTCCGGCGCAAGAACTCTGCTTGTGCCTTGCCTCTGCCTTCGGCGACCGCCTCAGCGAAATTGGCGAAGACCACTGTGAACCACAGCCAGATGGAGATGGCGAAATCGAAGCCCGCCGGTCCTTGCGTCCGCAAGTCGCGCACGAAGAACAGAAGCGTGACCAGTGCGCCGACCTCGCAGACGAACATCACCGGATTCCGGTACTGCCAGCGCGGATCGAGCTTGCGGAACGATTCGAGAACGGCGCGGCCGAGGATCTCGCTATCGAAGAGCGAGCGTGCTTTCGGCCGGCGCAATGTGCGGGTAGCCACGGCTAGAATGTCTTTCCTTGGAGCATGAGCAGATGTTCCACGATCGGCCCAAGCGCGTCGGCCGGGAAGAACGTCAGTGCGCCGATGATGACGATGGTGCCGATGAGCAGCGCGATGAAGATCGGCGAATGCGTGGTGAACGTACCCGACGATGCGGCGACGGCTCGTTTGCCGGCGAGTACGCCCGCCAGCGCAAGCAGCGGCACGAATTCTGCAAAGCGGCCGAAGAACATCGCGATGCCCATCGCCACGTTATAGAACAGATTAGGGCCGAGGCCGGCGAACGCACTGCCGTTATTGCCGGTCGCGGATGTGAAGGCATAGAGGATCTCGGAGAATCCGTGCGGTCCGGCGTTGGTCAACGTGGCGGTGCCTGCAGGCACTATGGACGCTATCGCGGTCGGCACCAGCGTGAAGAGCGGTGTCACGAGGATGAAGAGAATCGCGAGCTGCACCTCACGGCGCTCGATCTTCTTGCCAAGATACTCCGGCGTACGCCCGACCATCAACCCGGCGACGAACACGGTCAGGATGACGAAGATCAACTTTCCATACAAGCCGCTGCCCACGCCGCCGAAGATGATCTCGCCGAGTTGGATGTTGAGCAGCGGTATGAGACCGCCCAGCGGGGTGAATGAGTCGTGCATGGCGTTGACGGCGCCGCACGAAGTGGCGGTGGTCGCCACTGCCCACAGAGCGGACGCGGCAACGCCGTAACGGGTCTCTTTGCCCTCCATGTTGCCGCCGGCAACACCGAGCTGGTGGATCAGCGGATTGCCTGCTGCCTCGGAACTATACGAGACCGTGAGGTCGACGAAGAACAAGATCGACATCGCGATCAACAACGCCCACCCTTGGCGCTGGTCCTTGACCATCCGACCAAACGTGTAGGTGAGGGACGCTGCAATCACGAGCAGCAGCCACAACTCGAACAGATTGCTGAACGCGTTTGGATTTTCGTTTGGCACCGCAGAATTCTGCCCGATGAAGCCGCCGCCGTTCGTACCGAGCTCCTTGATGACTTCCTGCGAAGCCATCGGGCCGCCCGTGATGGATTGGGCGAAGCCCTCGATCGACGTGACCGGCGCGTACGCGTGGAAGTTCTGTGGAACGCCCGTGAAGACGAGTATCAGCGTTCCGACGAACGAGATCGGCAGTAAGACGTACAGGCAGCAACGTACGAGATCGGCCCAAAAATTCCCGAGCGTTTTGAGATCCGTGCGCGCGATGCCGCGTATGAACGCGATCGCGAGCGCGATACCGACGGCGGCGGACGTGAAGTTGTGCCACGCCAAGCCGGCCATCTGCGAAAGGTAGCTCAGTGTACTCTCACCCGCGTAAAATTGCCAATTCGTGTTGGTGACGAAACTGACCGCGGTGTTCCAGGCGAGATCGGGCGCCAAGTTTCCGAACTTTTGCGGGTTTAACGGAAGGAACGCTTGCGTGCGCAGTAAGATGTAGAGATACGCCAAACCCGCTGCG
>DATBOZ010000023.1:0-4960 GCA_036561585.1 Candidatus Eremiobacteraceae bacterium
GCGCACTCCCATTCCATCGGGCGCCCATATCCGCACCAGCGACGCCGATGATCTCGCCGGCGCCACCCGTCACATCGGCAAAATCAGTAGCGTCTTGCGGCGGCACGCACCACATGAGCGAACACGCGGCTTCCGCTTTGCCAAAACGGTCGGCTACGTCTTCGATGATGGCACGCGCGAGGCGTGCGTCGGCGGCTGTGCCGATCTGCGTCGCGAGAGCGGACGGCGATCGCCGGTCGGGGTGCTCGGCGATGATCGCGAGCACCGCTTGCCGCTTTCCGATGGTCACTTGTGCCATTTCCTTTTAGTATGAGGGCAAGCATCGCTTGCCCATCCCCCACCGCTCACTCGCGTTAGAGGTTCGCACATTCAGCGCGTGGCATTGGGGCGCGAATGATCATGATTTCGCTCGCGTCAGAGGTGCGGCCTTCGACATTCGCCGTGTTCGCGATGCTCGCTGTGGTGCTCGTCGCAATCCCCGTGGTCGCGATCTGGCGTGCGCGCGCGGACGATCCAGATCGAGCACAAGAGCGGCGCGTCAAACACGCGCGCTACTCGCGCACGATGGTCATCTTGTGGGCGATCACCGCGCTCGCGCTCTACGCGTTGCGCCTCTACGGACTTGGTCCGGCAGATGTCGGTGTGCGAGCGCCGAACGAACCGTGGGAGTATGGCGCGGGGCTCATCGTTCCCGCGCTTTTCGTCTTCGTCGGCGGCGGCCGCCAGAACATCTCCCAGGACTATCTGCGAAAAGTCGGCCGGGTGATTCCCATCGACGCATCCGACTGGATCTGGTTCGTGCCGCTGTCTGCGACCGCCGGGCTCTGTGAAGAATTCCTCTACCGAGGCTATGCTCTGACCGAGATCGGCGCGCTCACCGGAAGCCTCGCCGCAGGCGTATTTCTATCGAGCGCTGCCTTTGGTCTCGCGCACATCTATCAAGGCAGGATGGGCGTGGTGGGCACGACGATCACCGGCGCACTTTACGCTGCCGTCTTTTTGCTCACGGGTTCCATCGTGCCGTGCATGATCGGACACTTCGTACAGGACATCTTCGGCGGGATCGCGCTGTCGCGCCGCATGCGTGAGACACACGTCGAAACGGCGGTAGGGCCGGGTTCGGGCCCACGCGAATAGCGACTTGCTTTATCAGGAGGCCCCAAGGTGACCTACGTTATCTGCCAGCCGTGCATCACCGTGAAAGACAAGTCGTGCGTCGACGTCTGTCCGGTCGACTGCATCCATGGCGGCGACGAAGACGAACAGCTCTACATCGATCCCAGCACGTGTATCGACTGCGGGGCGTGCGTCGCCGCGTGCCCGGTGACGGCCATCTACGCCGAGAGCGAAGTGCCGGCCGAGTGGCAAAATTTCACCAAGATCAACGCGGACTATTTCGAAAAGAAGTAAACGTCGTACCGGCCTTTATGTGGTGGGTGAGCAACGCTCACCCTTTTTTTTTCGGGCGAGCAATACCCGCCCTACGTCACATTTGGTAAGTTCAGCGTATCTTGCTTCCGCTGTTCAAACAAATCGCTGTAGACGAACGCAAGGATGATCTGATAGCCGAGAAATGTCATCGCCGCACAGCACCACGCAAGCACTTGAGGAGATGGCCAAACGATCGTGATCGCGATCGGCAACAGTTGGATGACTTGCAGCGTCAGCCAGAACTGCGCGCCCTTCACGCGGACTTGATCAAGGTACGGCAAGAAAAGTTCCACTTCGGGTTCGCGTTTGCGTAAACGCGCTGAATGGTGTACAAAGAAGGATCCGTAATAGAATAAGAAGCCGACCGCCATCCAGCGCAACGTCAACGCGTTCGAAAGCAATGCCAAGAGCGATGCGAAGTACGCGAATTGCAGATAGTTCATGCCGGCCATTAGGGCGACAGCGGTCGACTTCATCCATCCGCGCACGATGAATCCACCGGTCCAGATGACGACCGCAACGCTCGCAATCGCGACGAGCGCTTCGGTGGGAACGACCGAGACAGCTGGTGGATTGAGAAACCAACTGATGAGTTGCACCGTGTGGCTCCATTTTTCCGGCCGACCGTAAAGGTCGGCCCCACAGAATTGGTCTAGGTCGGCCCCACAATTAACCTTTGGGTTTGACGAATTGCCAGCCGAAGCGGCCCTTGATGCACAGGTGGCCGTTCGTCACCTCGTGATCCATCGGGGACGTGACTTTGACGATCTCGCCGTCCTGCGCGTGCACGGTCAGCGTGCAGCCGACGCCGCAATAGCCGCAGATGGTATCGGTCTTCAGCTGACGTGATTCGTCCCACGTGCCGGCGGCGCGCATCTCGTGTTCGGAGGTGAACATGAGCGCGCCGGTCGGGCAAACGCCGATGCAGTTCCCGCAATACACGCATGCGGAATCGGGCAGCGGCACTTCGAACTCCGTCGCGATGTGCGCGTCGAAGCCACGGCCGGCGGTCGCGATCGCAAATGTGTTCTGGGCGTCGGTGCCGCACGCTTCGACGCACTTGTAGCAAAGGATGCATTTCGAGTAGTCGCGGACGTACAGTTCGTTGTCCACCTTGACCGGTTGCGCGACCGTCCGCGCCTGCGCACCGTACCGCGAAGGCTCAGCGGCATAGCGTTGCATTTGTCGCTGCATATCGGCAGCGAGCGAAACATCCACCGACGAGGCCAAGAATTCGAGCACCATGCGGCGGCTGAGCCGGACGCGCTCGCTATCGGTCCTCACCTTCATGCCGTTTTCGCATTTGCGCGAGCACGCCGGCACAAGCGTTCGCGCACCTTCCAACTCCACGACGCAGACGCGGCAGACATTCACCGGCGTGAGATTTTCGAGATAGCACAGCGTCGGCGTATCGATCTGCCGCGCGCGACAGGCGTCGAGAATGGTGGCGCCATCGGGCACCGTCACGGCGACGTCGTCGATGTGCACCGTCACACTCATGTCGAACGATATGCCCCGAGAAGATCGAATTTCGCGAATGCCGATTCGACGGCGCTGGAAGCCGTTTGCCCAAGGCCGCAGATCGATGCGTCGCGCATGACCTGGCCGATGTCCGCGAGCAGACGCCGGTCCGTTGCGGCGGCTCCGCCATTTCCACCGGCCGCGAGGCGGTGCAGCAGCTCTTCCTGGCGTACGGTACCCACGCGGCACGGCACGCACTGGCCGCACGATTCATCCTTAAAGAACGCCGCGATTCGCCGCACGACGACACGAAGATCGACCGACTCGTCGAACACCATGATCACGCCGGAGCCGAGCGTTGCCTTGACCGACCGGACACCGTCGAACGTGAGGGGGATATCGAGCTCGTCGGGAGTGACGAACGCTCCGGCCGCGCCTCCGAGCAACACCGCCTGCAATCGCTTGCCGCCGCGCACCCCGCCCGCCAGATCGAGCAACGAACGCAGAGTGACTCCGAACGGCACTTCATAGAGACCCGGCCGCGCGGCGTGGCCCGAAACGCAGAACAATTTCGTGCCGGTGGAATCGGCGGTGCCGATCTCGGCAAACGCGCGGCCGCCGCGCTCCACGATGTCGAGCACGTTGACCAACGTCTCCACGTTGTTGACGATCGTCGGCTTGCCGAACAGACCCTTTTGGGCAGGATATGGCGGTTTGTTGCGCGGCTCGCCGCGGTAGCCTTCGATGGAATTGAATAGTGCGGTCTCTTCGCCGCAGATGTACGCTCCCGCGCCGCGACGGATCTCGATTTCGAAATTCATCGCGTTGTCCAAGGCTTCGTAGCCGAGCAGACCTTGACCGCGTGCCTCGGCGATCGCATGTTCGAGCGCGGCTTGCGCGCGCGGATACTCGCCGCGGATGTAGATGAAGCCCCGTTCGCAGCCGCCGGCGAACGCGGCGATCGTCATCGCCTCGATCACGGCGAACGGATCCTCTTCCATGAGGATGCGATCCTTGAACGTCCCTGGCTCCGATTCGTCGGCGTTGCATACGAGGTAGTGCGTTCGGTCGGGTTCGCGCGCGACTGCCTCCCATTTCCGGCCGGTGGGGAACGCCGCACCGCCGCGGCCGACCAACTTCGAATCGAGCACTTCACGGATGACGCCGCTCGGTCCGCGAGCGAGCGCACGCCGCATGCTTTCGTATCCGCCGGCGGCGCGATAGTCGTCGAGGCTCGCTGGATTGACGTGCCCGATCCGGCGCAGCAACCGCAGACCAGGATCGCCGAATTGCGGCAGCATCGCCCGAGGAACATCGCGGACAGCGCGTTGCCCATCCAGCGCCTTGACGATATCGCTCGCACGTGCGGGCGCGATCGTTTCCTCGCGATGATCGGCGCCGGCAACTGAGAGCATGGCCGCAGGTGCGCGCTCGCACAATCCGAGACAAGGGCTGCGCAACCAAGTCGCGCCGCTTCGCCGGTCGACGCCGCCGGGCGCACCTTCACTTCGTTCCACCTCGCCGCACAAATCGGCGTTGACGAGACACGCGAGATCGTCGCACACGTGGACGACCGTGGCCGGCCGCGGCTTCAGGGAGAACAGCGCGTAGAAACTCGCGACGCCATACGCCTCTGCAGGCGGAATGGTCAGCCGCCGGCAGACGTGATTGAGCGCGCCCTCGCTGATCCACCCAACGCGATCCGCAAGCGCATGCAATGCGGGCAACAAGAGATGCCGCTGCTCGCGCGCCGCGCGCCCGCCCGAAGCGAAATGGCGATCTGCCACTGTCCGCTGCCGACCGCCGGTCCATCCCGACGCAGCCGGCCCCAGTAGCGCATCCACCGCCTCGCGTTCCTCATCGGTCGGCTCAGGCGTGGTGTAGTGGACGTCCAACGATCAATCTCCGGCGACGTTTGCGACAGGCAAGAGCTTATCGATGCGAACGGCGGTCGCCTTGAATTCGGCCGTGCCGGATTTCGGATCGTTCGCTTCGATCGTCAAGAAATTGGAGGGGACGTCGAAGTGAAACGTCATGAACGCAAGGCCGGGCCGCAGATTCTTGTCGA